>NZ_JBEXNM010000016.1:0-98446 GCF_040611095.1 Streptomyces sp. NPDC003077
GCTCGGCGAGCTTGGCGATCGTCGGCGCGACGGCGCGGATGCGGCCGTCGTCGGTGATGGTGGTGCCGTCCAGCGGCACGTTGAGGTCGGCGCCGTACGAGCCCCGACCCATGACCGACCACGCATACGGAGTCACTCCATGAAGACGATCGACGACCTTGAGGTCGCGGGCAAGCGGGTCTTCGTCCGCGCCGACCTCAACGTGCCGCTGGACGGCACCACCATCACCGACGACGGCCGCATCCGCGCCGTCGCGCCGACGATCGCCAAGCTCGCCGAGCGTGGCGCCAAGGTGATCGTCGCCTCCCACCTGGGCCGCCCCAAGGGCGCCCCGGACCCGGCCTTCTCCCTGAAGCCCGCCGCCGAGCGGCTGGGCGAGCTGCTGGGCAAGGACGTGGCCTTCGCGACCGACACCGTCGGCGAGTCCGCCGGCTCGGTGGTGGCCGGGCTGGCCGACGGCCAGGTGGCCGTCCTGGAGAACCTGCGCTTCAACCCGGGCGAGACCAGCAAGGACGACGCCGAGCGCGCGGCCTTCGCGGACGAGCTCGCGCGGCTCGCGGACCTGTACGTGGGTGACGGCTTCGGCGCCGTGCACCGCAAGCACGCCTCCGTCTACGACCTGCCCAAGCTGCTGCCGCACGCCGCCGGCGACCTGATCGCCACCGAGGTCGGCGTCCTGAAGAAGCTCACCGAGGACGTCAAGCGCCCGTACGTCGTCGTGCTCGGCGGCGCCAAGGTCTCCGACAAGCTCGCCGTCATCGACGAGCTGCTCGGCAAGGCCGACCGGCTGCTGATCGGCGGCGGCATGGCCTACACCTTCCTCAAGGCCAAGGGCTACGAGGTCGGCATCTCGCTCCTCCAGGAAGACCAGATCCCGGCCGTCACCGAGTACATGGAGCGCGCCGAGGCGAACGGCGTCGAGCTGGTGCTCCCGGTGGACATCCTGGCCTCGGCGGACTTCCCCGACCTGAAGACCAAGGCCCCGGCGGACTACGTCACCGTGCCCTCCGACCAGATCCCCTCCGACAAGGAGGGCCTGGACATCGGCCCGAAGACCCGCGAGCTGTTCGCCTCGAAGATCGCCGACGCGGCGACCGTGTTCTGGAACGGCCCGGTCGGCGTCTCGGAGCACCCCGACTACGCGAACGGCACCCGCGCCATCGCGCAGGCGCTGGTCGACAGCGACGGGTTCACCGTCGTCGGCGGGGGCGACTCGGCCGCCGCGGTTCGCCGGCTGGGCTTCGACGACAATGCTTTCGGCCACATTTCGACCGGTGGCGGCGCCAGCCTCGAATACCTCGAAGGCAAGACGCTCCCCGGTCTCGCCGCTCTGGAGGACTGAGAAACCGTGACCACCCGCACCCCGCTCATGGCGGGCAACTGGAAGATGAACCTCAACCACCTTGAGGCCATCCAGCACGTCCAGAAGCTCGCCTTCGCACTCGACGACAAGGACTTCGCGGCCGTCGAGGTCGCGGTCCTGCCGCCCTTCACCGACCTGCGGTCGGTGCAGACGCTGGTCGAGGGCGACAAGCTCAAGATCAAGTACGGTGCCCAGGACCTCTCGGCGCAGGACTCCGGTGCCTACACCGGCGAGATCTCCGGCGCCATGCTCGCCAAGCTGAAGTGCGCGTACGTGGCCGTCGGCCACAGCGAGCGCCGCCAGTACCACGGCGAGGACGAAGAGGTCTGCAACGCCAAGGTCAAGGCGGCCTTCCGGCACGGCGTCACCCCGATCCTGTGCGTCGGCGAGGGCCTGGACGTCCGCAAGGCGGGCAACCAGGTCTCCCACACCCTCGCCCAGGTCGACGGCGGCCTGAAGGACGTCCCGGCCGAGCAGGCCGCGACGATCGTCATCGCCTACGAGCCGGTGTGGGCCATCGGCACCGGCGAGGTCGCCACCCCCGAGGACGCGCAGGAGGTCTGCGGGGCGATCCGCGGCCGGCTGGCCGAGCTGTACGGCCAGGAGGTGGCCGACAAGGTCCGCATCCAGTACGGCGGCTCCGTCAAGGCCGGCAATGTGGCCTCGATCATGGCGCAGCCGGACGTGGACGGCGCGCTGGTCGGCGGCGCCTCGCTGGACGTCGACGAGTTCGTGAAGATCGTGCGCTTCCGCGATCAGTAGCAGCTATGACGACGGGCCCGGCCCGTCGTACCCTGTCGGGGCCGGGTCCGGCGCGCCACGCGCCACCCGGCCCCGTAGCCGTACAGCGCCCCGCTTCCGTGCCGGAGCGGTGGCGCGATCCCGTTCGTCAGTCCTAGAGAGTTGGTCCAGCCGTGGTCATCGGGTTCTCGATCGCCCTCATCGTCTTCAGCCTGCTGTTGCTGCTGCTGGTGCTCATGCACAAGGGGAAGGGCGGCGGCCTGTCCGACATGTTCGGTGGCGGCATGCAGTCCTCGGTCGGCGGCTCCTCCGTCGCGGAGCGCAACCTCGACCGCATCACCATCGTGGTCGGTGTGCTGTGGTTCGCCTGCATCGTCGTGCTCGGTGTCCTGATGAAGCTCGACAGCTGACGCCCCGTCGGGGACGCGGCTTATCATGAAGGCGCGTCCTCGGGTGGGGGTGTAACTCCTGTCGCTGGACGCGCGTTGGGCCTTACGTAGACTGGGGCGCCCGCAGCGGAGTGCCCGTCGACGCTCCGCAGCACCATCACGCAGGGAGTTACAACCGTGGCAAGTGGCAACGCGATCCGAGGAAGTCGGGTCGGAGCGGGGCCGATGGGGGAGGCCGAGCGAGGCGAGTCAGCGCCGCGCATCCGCATCTCCTTCTGGTGCTCGAACGGGCACGAGACACAGCCCAGCTTCGCCGGCGACGCACAGGTCCCGGACACCTGGGACTGCCCGCGCTGTGGTTTCCCGGCAGGCAAGGACCGGGACAACCCGCCGGACCCGCCGCGCACCGAGCCGTACAAGACGCACCTGGCGTACGTCCGGGAGCGCCGCAGCGACGCCGACGGCGAGGCCATCCTCGCGGAGGCGCTCGCC
The DNA here is from genome assembly GCF_040611095.1 of Streptomyces sp. NPDC003077. Taxonomy (NCBI): domain Bacteria; kingdom Bacillati; phylum Actinomycetota; class Actinomycetes; order Kitasatosporales; family Streptomycetaceae; genus Streptomyces; species Streptomyces sp. NPDC003077. The sequence continues at coordinate 2,986 of NZ_JBEXNM010000016.1, forward strand.
AAGCTCCGCGGCGAGATCTGACCCGATCCACACGCCGGGGGCCGACGGACACCCGCACCGACGCGGCGCGAGCCGACGGAATCCGCACTCGGCACGCACGCACCGCTCAGCACAGCGAACGGCCGGCCCGGCCGGAGGAGATCCCTCCGGCCGGGCCGGCCGCGTTTTTGCCGGTGGCGGGGCGGGCGTGTGCGGGCCGGGGCCGGGCGCTGCCGCGGGATGGAGTCCGGGCGGACGCGTGAGCCGGGTGTTCTCCGGTGCCGGTGACGGGCTGCTCGCCTGACTGAGGCCCTGGATAGGGCAGGTGCCCGAGGCCCGTTGTCAGTGGGTGCCTCTACCGTCGTGGACGCCGGGAGAGTACCGGCGGGGTGCGCGGGGCCGGCGTGGTCCCGGGGCCAAGGGGAGGCAGGGGAGCGGCATGGCGGAGACGGTGTCCGGGGAGCGGTCCGAGGAGAGGCCGGGGGCGCGGGAGGCCGCGGTGGTGGCCGGGGTGCCGGCGTGGCGCGGCGGGTTCGGGCGGCTGTGGGGCGCGGCCGTCGTCTCCCGCTTCGGGGACGCCCTGCGCGGTACCGCGCTGCCCCTGCTGGCGTACGCGCTGACGGACTCCCCGGTGCTGATCGCCCTGGTCACGGCCTGCGGTTTCGTGCCGTGGCTGCTCTTCGGGCTGGTGGGCGGCGCGATCGCGGACCGGGTGGACCAGCGGCGGGCGATGTGGGTGGTGGACGTGCTGCGCGGCCTGCTGATGGCCGCGTTCGCGGTGGCCCTCTGGCTGGACGAGGTCGGCATCGGGCTGCTGCTGGCGCTGAGTTTCGCCCTGACGACATTTCAGACGGTCTTCGACAACGCGGCCACCGCCCTGCTCCCGTCCGTGGTGCCCCAGGCGGCGCTCGCCCGGGCCAACGCCCGGCTGATGACCGGTCAGGAGGTGATGGGCCGGTTCGTGGGCGGGCCGGTGGTGCCGCTGCTGATAGCCCTGGGTGCGGCCGTTCCGTTCGCGGCGGACGCGGTGACGTACCTCGTGGCCGCCGTGCTGGTCGCCTCGCTGCGGGTGGGCGGGCGGCCCGGGGGATCGGAGCCCGCCGGATCGTTCGAGGGGCCGGTCGCCGCCGACGACGGCGCCGGGCGATCCGGGGAGGGGGAGGCGGCTGCCGCCGGTGCGGGGGAGCGGCGGGGAAGCGTCCGCGCCCGGTGGCGTGAGACACGCGAGGGCATACGGGCGCTGCGGGGGGAGATGGGCGAGGGCCTGCGGGCGCTGTGGGGGGACCGGGTGCTGCGGGTGTTCTCGGTGGCGGTGGCGCTGGGCAACGTCGGCATCGGCGCGCTGATCGCCACGCTCGTCGTCCTGGTGAAGGGGTGGCTGGGTGCCGGGGACGCGGGCTACGCCGCGGTGACGACGGGGTACGGCGTGGGCATGGTGGTGGGCGGGCTGGTGGCCCCGCGGGTGGTGGCGGTGCTCGGCGGGCCGCGGCGCACGCTGCTGATCGCCGGCCTGGTGCAGTGCGGGGTGCTGGTGGCCTTCGGGACGGTGCGGTCGGCGCCGGTGGCGGTCGGGCTGCTGGGGGTGTTCGGCTTCGCCGGGATGGTGTGGAACGTGGTGGAGACGACGGCCGTGCAGCGGCGGTCCCCCGCGCGACTGCTCGGCCGGATCAGCGCGGCCTTCCGTACCGTCTCCACGGCCGGTGCCCCGCTGGGCGCCCTGCTCGGCGGGGCGGTGGCCGCCGCCTGGGGTCCGAACGTTCCCGCGCTCCTGGCCGCGGCGCTGATCGGCGGCGGGTCGCTGGCGCTGATACCGGTGCTGGGGGCGGGTAGAGGTCATCAGGAGAAGGCGTGGTGACCGCGCGTTATTCCGGGTTTTGCGGAAGAACTGCCGATCTTGGCTGACAGCGGACACAGCGCTCGTACCGCCCCCTGATCAATTAGGTTGGAGGGTGGCGGGGCCGGTACGAGATGAGAAGGCTGATGTCCGAGATGAACGCAGAAAGCCGCAGCAGGCTCGACCAGATGCCTGAGTGGAACGCGCTGAGCAAGCACCGCGAGCAGATGGGGGAGGTGCATCTGCGCGAGCTGTTCGCCAAGGACCCGGGCCGCGCCGAGCGCTACTCCCTCCGGGTCGGTGACCTGTACCTGGACTACTCCAAGCACCTGGTGACGGACGAGACGCTGCGCCTGCTGCGCGAGCTGGCCGCGGCGACCGGCGTGGCCGGGCTGCGCGACGCCATGTTCCGTGGCGACAAGATCAACATCACCGAGGACCGCGCGGTGCTGCACACCGCCCTGCGCGTGCCCGAGTCGGCCTCCGTCGAGGTGGACGGCGAGAACGTGGTGCCCGGCGTGCACGCCGTCCTCACCAAGATGCAGGTCTTCGCCGACCGGGTGCGTTCGGGTGACTGGAAGGGCCACACCGGAAAGCGCATCAAGACGGTCGTCAACATCGGTATCGGCGGCTCCGACCTGGGCCCGGCGATGGCGTACGAGGCGCTGCGCGCGTACACCGACCGCGACATGCAGTTCCGCTTCGTCTCCAACGTGGACGGCGCGGACCTGCACGAGGCGGTGCGCGACCTCGACCCGGCCGAGACGCTGTTCATCATTGCCTCGAAGACCTTCACCACCATCGAGACGATCACCAACGCCACCTCCGCCCGGGACTGGCTGCTGACCGGTCTGCGGGCCGGTGACGACGCGGTGGCCAAGCACTTCGTGGCGCTGTCGACCAACGCCGAGAAGGTCGCCGAGTTCGGCATCGACACCGACAACATGTTCGAGTTCTGGGACTGGGTCGGCGGCCGGTACTCCTTCGACTCCGCGATCGGCCTCTCGCTGATGGTCGCGATCGGCCCGGAGCGCTTCCGCGAGATGCTGGCCGGCTTCCACCTCGTCGACGAGCACTTCCGGACCGCCCCGCCGGAGGAGAACGCCCCGCTGCTGCTCGGCCTCCTCGGCGTCTGGTACGGCAACTTCTGGGACGCCCAGTCGCACGCCGTCCTGCCGTACAGCCACTACCTCTCCAAGTTCACCGCCTACCTCCAGCAGCTCGACATGGAGTCCAACGGCAAGTCGGTGGACCGCGACGGCGAGCCGGTGCGCTGGCAGACCGGCCCGGTGGTGTGGGGCACCCCCGGCACCAACGGCCAGCACGCCTACTACCAGCTCCTCCACCAGGGCACCAAGATGATCCCGGCCGACCTGCTCGGCTTCGCCCGCCCGGTCGAGGACCTTCAGCCGGGCCTGGTGGCCCAGCACGACCTGCTCATGGCCAACCTCTTCGCCCAGGGCCAGGCGCTGGCCTTCGGCAAGACGCCGGACCAGGTGCGCGCCGAGGGCGTGGCCGAGGAACTGATCTCCCACCGCACCTTCCAGGGCAACCACCCGACCACCACGATCCTGGCCGACGAGCTGAGCCCGTCCGTCCTGGGCCAGCTCATCGCCCTCTACGAGCACAAGGTGTTCGTCCAGGGCGCCATCTGGAACATCGACTCCTTCGACCAGTGGGGCGTGGAGCTGGGCAAGGTCCTGGCCAAGCGCGTGGAGCCGGCGCTGACGGAGGGCGCGCGGGTCGAGGGCCTGGACGCCTCCACCACCGCCCTCGTCAAGCGCTACCGCGAGGTGCGCGGGCGCGCCTGACCTTCGGGTCGTACACGCGGGACGTGTGTGTGCGGTTCGGGTGTGGGCCCGGCGGCCGAGTGAGCCGCCGGGCCCACACCCGTTCCCTTGCCCGTCGGGGCTGCCGCCCGTACGGCGTTCCGCCCGGCCCACACCGGTCGCGCGGCCCCGCTCGCGCCCGACCTGCGGGGGCGCGGGCGGGGCTGACCTGTGTGGCCCACGCCGGTCGCGCGGCGTCGCTCGTCCGGATCTCCGGCCGTCCGCGGCCCGTCGGCGGATCGTTCGGACGACCTTCCGTCCGACGGCTCCACGGCCACCGCCGCCCCGTGCCGAAGCACCCACCCACGCCAACAGCCCCGCTCCTCCGAAGAGAAGCGGGGCTGTGGTGACGCGACCGGGGTCCCGGCGCCGTCTCGTCCCTACGCCGAAGCCGGCGGGTACAGCGCGCGCGGCAGGCTGCTCGCCGCCGCCTCGTCCAGCAGCCACAGCGTGCGGCTGCGGCCGTGGGCGCCGGCCGCCGGGGCCTGGATCTCCCCGGCGCCGGAGAGCGCGATGGCCGCGGCCTGCGCCTTGTCCTCGCCGGCCGCCAGCAGCCAGACCTCCCGGGCCGCCCGGATGGCGGGCAGCGTCAGGGAGATCCGGGTGGGCGGCGGCTTCGGGGCGCCGTGCACGCCGACGACGGTGCGCTCGGTCTCGCGTACCGCGGGGAGTTCGGGGAACAGCGAGGCCACGTGGGTGTCCGGTCCGACGCCCAGCAGCAGGACGTCGAAGGTCGGCACCGGGCCGTGGTTCTCGGGGCCCGCGGCGGCGGCCAGTTCGGCCGCGTACGCCTCGGCCGCGGCCTCGACGTCGTTCCCGTACGGACCGTCCGAGGGCGCCATGACGTGCACGCGGGACGGGTCCAGCGGCACCGCGTCCAGCAGCGCGGCGCGGGCCTGGGTGTGGTTGCGCTCCGGGTCCCCGTCGGGCAGGAACCGCTCGTCGCCCCACCACAGGTCCAGCCGGGTCCAGTCGACCGCCTCCCGGGCGGGCGACTCTGCGAGGGCCGCGAGCAGCCCGTTGCCGTTGCGCCCGCCGGTGAGGACGACCGAGGCGGTGCCGCGGGCGGCCTGGGCGTCCACGATCTTCGTGATCAGCCGGGCCGCCGCGGCCTTGGCCATCAGGTCCTTGTCCCGGTGGACGACGACCTGCGGGGTGCTCACTTCGTCGCCGCCTTCTTGGACGACGAGCCGCCCTTCTTGCCGTTGCCCTGACCCTGGGACTGGCCCTGAGCCGGGGACTGCTCCTTCTCCGGCTGCTGCGGTTCGACCGGTCCGGCCGCCGCGGCGCGCACCGGGCCGGGCGCGTCGGCGGGCTCCGGCGGGACGACCGTCTCGGCGTCCGCCGGCTCCGTCAGCCGCTCCACGCCGAACTTCAGCGCGGAGGCGTAGGTGTCGTCCGGGTCGAGCCGGCGCAGCTCCTCGGCGAGCAGCTCGGAGGTGTCCCGCCGCTTGAGCGCGACCGAGCGGTCCGGCTGGCCGCGCATGGAAAGCGTGGCCAGGCCGCCGTCCGCGCGGTCCAGGGTGATCGGTCCGCCGTCGGTCTCCATCCGTACGGCCGTCAGCCCCGGTCCGGCCGACAGCGTGCGCTTGACGGGGACGTCCAGCCGGTCCGCGAGCCACATGGCCAGCAGCTCGCAGCTCGGGTTGAACTCCTCGCCCTCGACCTCGACCGCGGTGACCCGGCAGGGCGCCTGGTCCAGGGCGGCGGCCAGCATCGAACGCCAGGGCGTGATGCGGGTCCAGGAGAGGTCCGTGTCGCCGGGGGTGTAGGTCTTGGCGCGCTCGGTCAGCTCCCGGATGGGCTGCTCGGTGGCGTAGGTGTCGGTCACCCGGCGCTGGGCGAACGACCCGAGGGGGTCCTTCGCCGGGTCCACCGGGGCGTTGACCGGCCACCACACGACCACCGGGGCGTCCGGCAGCAGCAGCGGCAGCACCACGGACTGGGCGTGGTTGATGGCCTCGCCGTACAGCCGCAGCACGATCGTTTCGCCGGTGCCGGCGTCCGCGCCGACCCGCACCTCCGCGTCCAGCCGCGCCTTGGCGCGGTCGCGCGGGGAACGGCTGTGCCGCTTGATGACGACGATGGTGCGCGAGGGGTGCTCGCGGGAGGCGTCGTTGGCGGCCTTGAGGGAGTCGTAGGCGTTCTCCTCGTCGGTGACGATGACGAGGGTGAGCACCATCCCGACGGCGGGGGTGCCGATGGCGCGGCGCCCCTGGACCAGCGCCTTGTTGATCTTGCTGGCCGTGGTTTCCGTGAGGTCGATCTTCATGGCCGACGCCAGCTCCGTCCGTCTCGTGCGAGCATTTCGTCCGCCTCGATGGGCCCCCACGTCCCGGCCGTGTACTGCGCGGGCTTGCCGTTCTTGTCCCAGTACTCCTCGATCGGGTCGAGGATGCGCCAGGACTGCTCGACCTCCTCCACGCGCGGGAAGAGGTTGGCGTCGCCGAGCAGGACGTCCAGGATCAGGCGCTCGTACGCCTCGGGGCTGGACTCGGTGAAGGACTCGCCGTACGCGAAGTCCATCGAGACGTCCCGCACCTCCATGGAGGTGCCGGGCACCTTCGAGCCGAACCGCACGGTCACGCCCTCGTCCGGCTGCACCCGGATGACCAGGGCGTTCTGCCCCAGCTCCTCGGTGGCGGTGTGGTCGAAGGGGGAGTGCGGGGCGCGCTGGAAGACCACCGCGATCTCGGTGACCCGGCGGCCCAGCCGCTTGCCGGTGCGCAGGTAGAAGGGGACGCCCGCCCAGCGGCGGTTGTCCACCTCCAGCTTGATCGCGGCGTAGGTGTCGGTCTTGGAATTCGGGTCGATGCCCTCTTCCTGGAGGTAGCCGACGGCCTGCTCGCCGCCCTGCCACCCGGCGGAGTACTGGGCGCGCACCGTCTCCTTGCCCAGGTCGTCCGGGAGGCGCACCGCGCCCAGGACCTTGGTCTTCTCCGCGACCAGCGACTCCGCGTCGAAGGAGGCGGGCTCCTCCATGGCGGTCAGCGCGAGGAGCTGGAGGAGGTGGTTCTGGATGACGTCGCGCGCCGCGCCGATGCCGTCGTAGTAGCCGGCCCGGCCGCCGATGCCGATGTCCTCGGCCATCGTGATCTGCACGTGGTCGACGTACGAACGGTTCCAGATCGGCTCGAACATCGTGTTGGCGAACCGCAGCGCCAGGATGTTCTGGACGGTTTCCTTGCCCAGGTAGTGGTCGATCCGGAAGACCGAGTCGGGCGGGAAGACCTCGTGGACGATCCGGTTCAGTTCCTGCGCGCTGGCCAGGTCGTGGCCGAAGGGCTTCTCGATGACCGCGCGGCGCCAGGCGCCTTCCTTCTGGTCGGCCAGGCCGTGCTTCTTGAGCTGCTGGACGACGGTGGGGAAGAACTTCGGCGGCACGGACAGGTAGAAGGCGAAGTTGCCGCCGGTGCCCTGCTGCTTGTCCAGTTCCTCGATCGTCGCCTTGAGCGTCTCGAAGGCCTGGTCGTCGTCGAAGTTGCCCTGCACGAACCGGCAGCCGCGCACGAGCTGCTGCCAGACCTCCTCGCGGAAGGGCGTCCGCGCGTGCTGCTTGACCGCTTCGTAGACCTCGTGTGCGAAGTCCTCGTTCTCCCACTCGCGGCGGGCGAACCCGACGAGCGAGAAGCCCGGCGGCAGCAGCCCCCGGTTGGCGAGGTCGTACACGGCCGGCATCAGCTTTTTACGTGACAAATCGCCCGTGACGCCGAAGATGACGAGGCCGGACGGCCCCGCGATACGCGGGAGCCGCCGGTCCTGTGCGTCACGCAGCGGATTGCTGCTGGACAATTCTCAGCCTTCCGAAGGCGCGAGGCGCTTGAGCTCCGCCTCAGTGGACTTGAGCAGGTCGTTCCAGGACGCCTCGAACTTCTCGACGCCCTCGTCCTCCAGGAGCTGCACCACGTCGTCGTACGAGATCCCCAGCTTGGCGATCGCGTCGAGGTCGGCCTTGGCCTGGGCGTAGGTGCCGCGGATGGTGTCGCCGGTGATCTCGCCGTGGTCGGCGGTGGCCTCCAGCGTGGCCTCCGGCATGGTGTTGACCGTGCCCGGCGCGACCAGGTCGGTCACGTACATGGTGTCCTTGTAGGCCGGGTCCTTGACGCCGGTCGAGGCCCACAGCGGACGCTGCTTGTTGGCGCCCGACTTCTCCAGCGCCTCCCAGCGGTCGGAGGAGAAGACCTCCTCGTACGCCTGGTAGGCCAGCCGGGCGTTGGCCAGCGCGGCCTTGCCCTTGAGGGCCTTGGCCTCGTCGGAGCCGATGCCGTCCAGCCGCTTGTCGATCTCGGTGTCCACACGGGACACGAAGAAGGACGCCACCGAGTGGATCTTGGACAGGTCCAGGCCGGCGGCCTTGGCCTTCTCCAGACCGGTCAGGTAGGCGTCCATGACCGCGCGGTAGCGCTCCAGCGAGAAGATCAGCGTGACGTTGACGCTGATGCCGTGGCCGATGGTCTCGGCGATCGCCGGCAGGCCGGCCTTCGTCGCGGGGATCTTGATGAGCGCGTTCGGACGGTCCACCAGCCAGGCCAGCTGCTTGGCCTCGGCGACGGTCGCCTTCGTGCTGTGCGCCAGACGCGGGTCGACCTCGATGGACACCCGGCCGTCCTGGCCGTCGGTGGCGTCGAAGACCGGGCGCAGGATGTCGGCGGCGTCGCGGACGTCCGCCGTCGTGATCATCCGGATGGCCTCCTCGACGGTGACCTTGCGGGCGCCGAGGTCGGCGAGCTGCTGGTCGTAACCGTCGCCCTGCGAGATCGCCTTCTGGAAGATCGACGGGTTGGTGGTGACACCGACGACGTGCTGCTGGTCGATCAGCTCGGACAGGTTGCCCGACGTGATGCGCTTGCGGGACAGGTCGTCCAGCCAGATCGCGACGCCTTCGTCGGAGAGGCGCTTCAGTGCGTCTGTCATGGGGTTTGCATCTCCTACTTAGTCGTATAAAAGCGTCAGCGCGCGGCGGCGTCGAGCGATTCCCGGGCCGCGGTGGCGACCGCGTCGGCGGTGAAGCCGAACTCGTGGAAGAGCACCTTGGCGTCGGCCGAGGCACCGAAGTGCTCCAGGGAGATCACCCGGCCGTGCTGACCGACGTAGCGGTGCCAGGTCAGGCCGATACCGGCCTCCACGGCGACCCGCGCCTTGACGGTCGGCAGCAGCACGCTGTCGCGGTACCCCTGGTCCTGCTCCTCGAACCACTCCACCGACGGCATCGAGACCACGCGGGTCGGGATGCCCTCGGCCTGGAGCCGCTCGCGCGCCTCGACGGCGAGCTGCACCTCGGAGCCGGTGCCGATCAGGATGACCTGCGGCTCGCCGCCCTCCGCCTCGAACAGCACGTAGCCGCCCTTGGCCGCGGCCGGGTTCGCCGGGTAGGTCGGCACGCCCTGACGGGTCAGCGCCAGACCGTGCGGGGCCGGCTTGGTGTAGTGGCGCTTGAGGATCTCGGCCCAGGCCGTCGCCGTCTCGTTGGCGTCGGCCGGACGGACGATGTTCAGGCCGGGGATGGCCCGCAGCGACGCCAGGTGCTCGACCGGCTGGTGGGTCGGGCCGTCCTCGCCCAGGCCGATGGAGTCGTGCGTCCACACGTACGTCACCGGCAGCTGCATCAGGGCGGCCAGCCGCACGGCCGGGCGCATGTAGTCGGAGAACACCAGGAAGGTGCCGCCGTAGATGTGCGTGCCGCCGTGCAGCGCGATGCCGTTCATGGTCGAACCCATGGCGTGCTCGCGGATGCCGTAATGCACCGTACGCCCGTACGGGTCGGCCTCCGGCAGCGGGTTGCCCTTCGGCAGGAACGACGAGTTCTTGTCGATGGTGGTGTTGTTCGAACCGGCGAGATCGGCGGAGCCGCCCCACAGCTCGGGGATCACCGCGCCCAGCGCCTGCAGGACCTTGCCGGAGGCCGCACGCGTGGCGACGCCCTTGCCGGTCTCGAACGCGGGCAGCGCCTTCTCCCAGCCCTCCGGCAGCTCGCCCGCCTGGATGCGGTCGAACAGCGCGGCGCGCTCCGGGTTGGCCTCGCGCCACTCGGCGAGAGCCTTGTCCCACTCGGCGTGCGCGTCCCGGCCGCGGTCCCAGGCGGCACGGGTGTGCCGGATGACCTCGTCGGAGACCTCGAAGGTCTGCTCCGGGTCGAAGCCCATGACCTTCTTGGTGGCGGCGATCTCCTCGTCACCCAGCGCCGAGCCGTGCGCGGCCTCGGTGTTCTGGGCGTGCGGGGCCGGCCAGGCGATGATCGAACGGGCCGCGATGAAGGACGGGCGCTCGGTCTCGGCCTGCGCCGCCTTCAGGGCGTTGTACAGGCCCACCGGGTCCAGGTCGCCGTTGGGCAGCTGCTCCACGCGCTGCACGTGCCAGCCGTAGGCCTCGTACCGCTTGAGGGTGTCCTCGGAGATCGCGGTCTCGGTGTCGCCCTCGATGGAGATGTGGTTGTCGTCCCACAGCAGGACGAGGTTGCCCAGCTTCTGGTGACCGGCCAGCGAGGACGCCTCGGCCGCCACGCCCTCCTGGAGGCAGCCGTCACCGGCGATGACCCAGACGGTGTGGTCGAACGGGGAGGTGCCCGGCGCCGCGTCCGGGTCGAACAGGCCGCGCTCGTAGCGGGCGGCCATCGCCATGCCCACGCCGTTGGCGACACCCTGGCCCAGCGGGCCGGTGGTCGTCTCGACGCCGACGGTGTGCCCGTACTCCGGGTGACCGGGGGTCTTGGAGCCCCAGGTGCGGAAGGACTTCAGGTCGTCCAGCTCCAGGCCGTAGCCGGCCAGGTAGAGCTGGATGTAGAGGGTCAGGCTGGAGTGCCCCGCGGAAAGGACGAAGCGGTCGCGGCCCGTCCACTTCGCGTCCGCCGGGTCGTGCCGCATCAGCTTCTGGAAGAGCAGGTAGGCGGCCGGCGCGAGGCTCATGGCAGTACCCGGATGGCCGTTACCGACCTTCTGCACGGAATCCATGGCCAGGACGCGGACGGTATCGACGGCCCGCTGGTCCAATTCGGTCCACTCGAGGTCTGTGGTGGTCGGCTTGTTGCTCACCCTGGGTCAGGGCTCCTCTCCACAAAATGTCGAATGCCGGGGACGGTATGTCCGCCCGGCGCCGTCGAGCCTACCCCCGCAGGGGCGTGCATCTTTTCGACTGACTGTCGACGGCTGTCGCGACGAGAACTCGACGCTTTCCGCAACTGAAACCCGGACGGGAAACATTCCCGCAGCCCCCGCGAAACGTTCTCCGTCCGTCGCGCGACACCCATACGACCAGATTGCCGGGCGGTGCGCGCTTTCGCCTCTTGAACGGCGGCAGAACGCCCACGCAACGGAATCCGTCGTTCCGGAAGGGGGCCCGCAGCGCCGTTGCGGCGGGATCTCGGGATTCCGTGGCTGACGGGGCGTCAGGCCTCGCCGTTGCGGAACCACTGGTTCACCGTACGACCACCCGGACCCAACACGACCCCACCCCCGCGAAGGCCGTCGTATCGCCAACGTCTAAAGTGGCGTGGTACGCGCAAGCCTTTACCGGTTCTTCACCGCCGGGCGAGCTTGCAGGCCTTATCTCGCGGCGGAAGCCGCTGACGTTAACTTCCAGGGGTGTGCGTGACGGCCGTCGAATCCCGACCTGCGGGGGCGCTCTCTCAGAGCACTCCGGGCGGTCCCGGTCACCGTCCGTTCGGGGCCCGCGTCAAGGCGTTCGTGGCGCTGACCAAGCCGCGCGTCATCGAGCTGCTGCTGATGACGACGGTGCCGGTGATGTTCCTGGCGGCCGAGGGCGTCCCCGACCTGTGGCTGGTGGCCGCGACCTGCGTGGGCGGCTACCTCTCCGCGGGCGGCGCCGCGGCCTTCAACATGTACATCGACCGCGACATCGACGCGCTGATGTCCCGCACCTCCCAGCGCCCCCTGGTCACGGGCATGGTCTCGCCGGGCGAGTGCCTGGTCTTCGCGACCGCGCTCGCGGTGGGCTCGACCGCCTGGTTCTGGTTCCTGGTCAACCCGCTCTCGGCCCTGCTGTCCCTGGGCGCGCTGCTCTTCTACGTCGTCGTCTACACGATGATCCTCAAGCGCCGCACGTCCCAGAACATCGTGTGGGGCGGCATCGCGGGCTGCATGCCGGTCTTCATCGGCTGGTCCGCGGTGACCAACTCGGTCTCCTGGGCCCCCGTCATCCTCTTCCTCGTGATGTTCTTCTGGACGCCGCCGCACTACTGGCCGCTGTCCATGCGGGTCAAGGAGGACTACGAGCGGGCCGGTGTGCCGATGCTCCCGGTCGTGGCCGGCAACAAGGTGGTGGCCCGGCAGATCGTCGCCTACAGCTGGGTCATGGTGGCCGTCTCCCTGCTGCTCCAGCCGCTGGGCTACACGGGCTGGTTCTACACGGCGGTCGCGGTGCTCTGCGGCGCCTTCTGGCTCAAGGAGGCACACGCCCTCCAGGCCCGCGCCAAGGCGGAGATCACGGGCCCCAAGCTCAAGGAGATGCGCCTCTTCCACTGGTCCATCACCTATGTGTCGCTCCTGTTCGTGGCCATAGCCGTGGATCCCTTCCTGCGCTGAGAGGCCCGCGGTACCCAAGGCCACGTCCCCGCTCCGGCGGGGACGTGGCTTTTTTTGTGCTCTCCGCGCAACTCCGTGCTCTCCTTTCCCCCTTTTCCGTCGTTTCCCGGATTTCCCCCGGGATTTTCACGTGGCCTTTTTCACGGTGACGGGCGTCCCTTCCGCGTCCGATTACCGACGGGTAGCATCCTGGCCATGGCAGAAACGAAGCAGGCGGCGGAGGACCAGGCGACGGCGACCGCGGTGACGGACGCCCCGAACACGGCGCGCGCCACCAAGGAAACGGCCCGGCTCACCAAGCAGATCCGCGCTTTCGCCGCCTCCCACGGCGGTTCCGTCCAGTGCCAGCTGGCCCACATCGGCCGCGGCCGGACCCGCATCGCCCTCGTCGGCGGCGACGGCACCTGGGGCAACCTGGTGGCCAACTCCTTCACCACGGCCCAGTCCGCCGCCGAGCAGGCGGGCGCCGAACTCCGCGACGCCTTCGACGGCGACATGGCCTCCCACGTCCGCACCGGCCCGTACGAGTGGACGCGGATGGCGGGCATCCAGGTGGGCGGGAGGGCGAACCCGGGGCCGTCGGGCGACTGACGTTCCGGGGGCGGGCTGCTGATTCCGGCCTGTCCGGCGACTGAGAGACGTTCGGGGGCGGGCTGCCGATTCCGGCCTGTCGGGCGTTGAGGACGGTGCTTTCGGTGGTGGGGGAGCCTGCTGGTCGGCTCCCGTCGCGCCTCGGTGCCTCGGTGTCGTTGCGGGCTTGCGGGTGGGTGGGCCGCCATTTCCGGCCTGTCGGGCGGTGGGGACGGTGCCTTTGGCGGTCGGGGGTGAGCCTGCCGGTCGGTTCCCGCCGTGCCTCGGTGTCGTTGCGGGCTTGCGGGTGGGCGGGCCACGAATTCCAGCCCGTCCGGCGTTTGAGGACGATGCTTTCGGTGGTCGGGGCTGAGCCTGCCGGTCGGTTCCCGCCACGGCTCCGCGTCGTTGCGCGCTTCCGGGCGGGCGGTCCACCCATTCCAGCCCGTCCGGCGTTTGAGGACAACGCCCCCGGCGTTCACCGGCACCCCAACGCTCCCACCGTCCCGCCACCAGCCCGCACAGGAAGCCGCCCGCCCTGTCAAGGCCCCGCTACCTGACGGCCCGCCCGCCCGTTGAACCGGCCGGAGGCGGCGCATGCCGCCCCGGGCGGGCTCGGCGGCCCGACCGGATCGAAGCGCCCCCGACGGGACGGAGCACCGCATGGACGGCCTCACGCCCCTCATCGACCAGCACAGCCGCGGCGCGCTCCACGGCGAACTGGGGCTGGGTTCCTTCGAGGCCCACCTCGCCGCGTCGGCCGGCGCACTCGGTCCGGCCTCGGCCGACGCCACGTTCTTCGACAGCTGGACGGGTCTCGCGGTGCGCCGCTGGTGCCCCCCGCTGCTGGGCCTGGAGCCGCACTGCGCCCCCGCCCGCTACCTGGCCCGCCGCCGGGACCTGGGCGCCTACCACGCCGGCCGAGTGCTGCTGAGAGGGGCGGGCATCGGGGCGTACCTGGTGGAGACGGGCGCGCCCGGCCCGGCGGCGGACCCGTACGACCCGACGGGCAGCCTCACCACGGCCGCCGAACTGTCCGCCGCCGCGGACGCCCCCGTCCACGAGATCGTCGGCCTCGAACGGCTCGCGGAGGACACCGCCGACACCGCGGGCAGCGTCGACGGGTTCCTCTCCGCGACCGCGGAGGCCGTGCACGCCGCCGCCGGACACGCCGTCGCCTTCGCCTCCCGCGCCCCGCACTGTGCGGGCCGCGCCCCCACGTCCGCCGAAGTCCGCCGGGCCGCCGACCGCTGGCTGCGCGCACGCGAGGACGCGTACGGGACCTCGTACGGAAAAGCCGACACCTACCGGCACGAAGAGATCTACCGGTACGAAGAGGCCTACAGGCACGAAGAGACCCACAGGCACGAAGACACCTACCGGCACGAAGACACCCGCCCCCACCCCCCTCGGCGCCCGCCGCGCGACCCCGTCCTCGCCCGGTACCTGCTGTGGCATGCCGTGGCCACCGGCATCCCCGTTCAGCTGCACTGCCCCGATCCGCACCCGCTGACCGGGTTCCTGCACGCCACCACGGGGCTCGGCACGGACGTGGTGCTGCTGGTGCGGGCGCCGTACCACCAGCGGGCGGCACGGCTCGCCGCCGCGTACCCGCATGTGTACGCGGACGCCGGGCCGCACCCGGAGGAGACGCTGCGCCTGGCGCCGTTCGGAAAGCTGCTGTTCTCGACGGGCGCGCGGGGGCTGCCCGAGCTCTACGTCACGGCTGCACGGCTGTTCGTCCGGGCCGTGGAACGGACGCTGGGGGAGTGGCTGCGCGAGGGCGTGTGCGGGTGGGCGGACGCGCGGCGGATCGCCGCGCTGCTCGCCTCCGGAACCGCCCGCCGGATCTACAGGCGGGACGCGGCGGGCGCCGACTGAGCCGCGGCGGCGCGACGGCCGTCCGCGGGCGCGGGCACCACGGCGTCCTCCGGGAGTTCGCCGCGGTCGCGCAGGGAGAGGGCGACCCGCAGGGCCCCGATCCACACCAGCGTCGAGCCGAGCATGTGCAGCCCGATCACGAACTCCGGCAGGCCGTTGAAGTACTGGATGTAGCCGATGGCGCCCTGGAAGACGATGCAGGCCATCAGCTCCAGCACGGAGCGGCGCGCGGCGGCCGGCGCCTTGACGGCACGCAGAGTGAACCACAGCGCCACGGTCAGGCCGACCACGATGTAGACCAGGTCCACGTGGAACTGGGTGATCTCCTGCCAGTTCAGCGGGATGCGGTGCACCTCGCGGGCGTCGCCCGCGTGCGGCCCGGAGCCGGTGACCAGCGTGCCGACGACGGTGAGCGCGCCGGTGGCCACGACCAGCAGCCAGGCGAGCTGGCGGATCGGGAGCGCCACCACGCCGCGGGCCGGTTCGTCGCCCTCACTGGCGCGCCGCCAGGTGATCACCGCGACGGTGAGCAGGATGGTGGCGGCCAGGAAGTGCGCGCTGACGATGTACGGGTTCAGGCCGGTCAGGACGGTGATGCCGCCGACGACGCCGTTGAGCATGACGACCCAGAACTGCGCCCACCCGAGCCGGGTCAGCGACCGGCGCCGGGGCTCGCGGGCCCGCGCGGCGATGATGAACAGGCCGATGAACGCGCACAGCACATAGGTCAGCAGCCGGTTGCCGAACTCGATGAGGCCGTTGATGCCCATCGCCTTCGTCGGCACCAGACTGCCCGGTTCGCAGTTGGGCCAGGTGGAGCAGCCCAGCCCCGACTGGGTGAGCCGCACCGCGCCGCCGGCCACGACGATGACGACGGCCATGACGACGGCGGCCAGGGCGGCCCGCCGCACGAAGCGCGCGGACGGCTGCCAGCGGCGCGCGATGAGCTCAAGGGGGTTCAGCGTGTTCGGCACATCAGCCATCGTAGGACTCCGCTTGTGCAAACTTTCACGAGGGGGTGGGGTAACGGCGCGCCGCCGGTCCGTACGGGCCATGGTCGGCCGCGTGGGCGACGGAACGGCACCCCGCTCCCGTCACTCCCAGCGGAAGAACCGGGCTGCCGCCCCCAGGCCCAGCACCGTCCACCCCGCCAGGATGCCCAGGTCGGCCCAAGGCACCCCGGCGCCGTGCTGGAGCACGTCCCGCAGGCCGTCCGACAGAGCGGTGATCGGCAGGAACTGGAGCACCTGCTGCGCCGCCTCCGGGAACTTCTCCAGCGGCACCACGACCCCGCCGGCGACCAGCAGCAACAGGAAGACCAGGTTGGCGGCGGCGAGCGTCACCTCGGCCTTGAGCGTTCCGGCCATCAGCAGGCCCAGGCCCGAGAACGCCGCGGTGCCCAGCACCAGCAGCGCCACGACCGAGAACGGGTCGCCGTGCGGCGACCACCCGAGGGCGAAGGCGATGGCCGTCAGCAGCACGACCTGAAGGACCTCGGTGACCAGGACGGAGCAGGTCTTCGCGGCCATCAGCGCCCAGCGGGGCAGCGGTGAGGCGCCCAGCCGCTTGAGCACGCCGTAGCGCCGGTCGAAGCCGGTGCCGATGGCCTGGCCGGTGAAGGCCGTGGACATCACGGCCAGCGCCAGGATGCCCGGCGCGAGGAAGTCCACGGCCTTGCCCGCGCCGCTCGCGGTGGCCGTCGGCACGTCCACGATGTCCACCGCGGAGAACAGGACCAGCAGCAGCGTGGGGATCACGACGGTGAGCAGCAGCTGCTCGCCGTTGCGCAGCAGCATCCTGGTCTCCAGGAGTGCCTGCGCCCGGATCATGCGGCCCAGCGGGGCGGCGCCCGGCGCCGGGGTGAAGGTGCCGGTGGCGGTCACGAAGGGTGCCTTTCCGAAAGGTGCCGAAAGAGAGAAGAAAGAGGGGAGGGGAAGGAGGGGAGGCACGGTGCGGTGCCGTTCACAGGAAGCACCCCGCTCACGCCCGCAGTTCCTTCCCCGTCAGCTCCAGGAACACGTCCTCCAGGGTGTGCCGCTCCACCGCGATGGCGTCCGGCATCACCCCGTTCTGCGCGCACCAGGAGGCGACGGTGGCCAGGAGCTGCGGATCGACCCGGCCGTGGACGCGGTACGCGCCGGGGGTCAGCTCGGCGGCGGCGGTGTCCGCGGGCAGCGCCTTGAGCAGCGAGGCGATGTCCAGGCCCGGGCGCCCGGTGAACCGCAGGGTGTTCTCGGCGCCGCCCTTGCACAGTTCCTCGGGGCTGCCCTGGGCGATGACCCGGCCGGCGTCGATGATCGCGACGTCGTCGGCGAGCTGCTCGGCCTCGTCCATGAAATGGGTGGTCAGCACGACGCCGACGCCGTCCGCCCGCAGCTCCCGCACCAGGTCCCAGGTGGCGCGCCGGGCCTGCGGGTCCAGGCCGGCGGTCGGTTCGTCGAGGAAGACCAGCTCCGGGCGGCCGACCACGGCCATCGCCAGCGCGAGGCGCTGCTGCTGGCCGCCGGACAGCCGCCGGTAGGGCGTCCGGCCGCAGCCGGCCAGCCCCAGGCGTTCGATGAGGAGGCCGACGTCGACGGGGTGGGCGTGCAGGGAGGCGGTGTGCCGCAGCATCTCCTCCGCCCGCGCGCCCGCGTAGACGCCGCCGGACTGGAGCATCACGCCCACGCGGGGGCGCAGCGCGGCGGCGTCGGCGATCGGGTCCAGGCCCAGGACGCGGACGGTGCCGGCGTCGGGGCGGCGGTAGCCCTCGCAGGTCTCGACGGTGGTGGTCTTCCCGGCGCCGTTCGGGCCCAGGACCGCGGTCACGGCGCCGCGCGCGACGGTCAGGTCGAGCCCGTCCACCGCGGTCTTCGGTCCGTACCGCTTGACCAGGCCGACGACCTCGACGGCAGGCTCGTTTCGCATTTTGGCAGTGTACGAAGCTCCGCACGGCGCGTGTTCCCGGGTCCCGAACGGAACCCGCGGCCGGAGGTGTTCCCTTCGTCACGGACGGTCGGCGCGCGGGCCCGCGGGGTGCCCGGCCCGAAGCGCTCCGAACGGCTCCGTACGGGCCCTGGGCCTCACTCGTCCGGCCTTCGGGGGCGGGCTTTCCGGGACCCTCGGAAACCCGCAGGTCGAGCGGCCGGACCCGCACCGATTAGGTAACCCTTAGTGATCGATGCCACCCGTTCGTGATCCCGGCGAGGGTTGTTTCAGTCTGAGGAATTACGCAACAATGGCGTTGTGAAAAACGCGAGCGAGGAACAGCAAGGCACCGCGGTCGGTACGACCGCCGGGTCCGGCGCCTCCGCGTCCGAGTCGACCGGACGACCCGCGCGACCCACAACCGCCACCGCGACCCCCAGTGCGCCCGCGCCCACCACCCCGCCGGCGTCGCACGACGAGCAGAGCGGCACGCGTCACCGCGTCGCCCGCTCCATCCTCGACCACGGCCCGTCCACCGCCGCCGAGCTGGCCCTGCGCCTGGAGCTCACGCAGGCGGCGGTCCGCCGCCATCTGGACGCGCTGGCCGCCGAGGGCATCGTCGAGCCCCGCGAGAAGCGCGTGTACGGAGCGCGTTCGCGCGGCCGGCCGGCCAAGGCGTTCGCCCTGACGGCCTGCGGCCGGGACGCCTTCGACCAGGCATACGACAGCCTCGCCTCCGACGCGCTGCGCTGGATCGCGCAGAGCGCGGGCGGCGGCGAGGTCGGGGAGGCCGCGGTCGCCGCGTTCGCCCGGGCCAGGATCGCCGTCCAGGCCGAGGGCTACCGCCACGCCGTCGAGGCCGCCCCGCCCGAGGAGCGCACCCGGGCGCTCGCCGAAGCGCTGAGCGCGGACGGGTACGCTGCTACGGCGCGCAGCGCACCGGTCGGCGAACAGCTCTGTCAGCACCACTGCCCGGTCGCCCATGTCGCCGAGCAGTTCCCGCAGCTGTGCGAGGCGGAGACCGAGGTCTTCTCCCGCCTGCTCGGGACCCACGTGCAGCGTCTCGCCACGATCGCCCACGGCGATGGAGTGTGCACGACCTTCGTCCCGAAGGCCGGCGAGGCCACCCGCAGTACCACCAAGACCACCACAGCTTCTGTTAGCACGGCCGGGAGGAACCCCGCATGACTCTCCCCACGGAGACCGCTCACCCCGAGCTCGAAGGACTGGGCACGTACGAGTACGGCTGGGCCGACTCGGACGTCGCCGGTGCCTCCGCCAAGCGCGGCCTCTCCGAGGAGGTCGTCCGCGACATCTCGGCGAAGAAGAACGAGCCCGAGTGGATGCTCAAGCTCCGCCTCAAGGGCCTGCGCCTCTTCGACAAGAAGCCCATGCCCAACTGGGGCTCGGACCTGTCGGGCATCGACTTCGACAACATCAAGTACTTCGTGCGCTCCACCGAGCAGCAGGCCACCTCCTGGGAGGAGCTGCCCGAGGACATCAAGAACACCTACGACAAGCTGGGCATCCCCGAGGCGGAGAAGCAGCGCCTGGTCGCCGGTGTCGCCGCGCAGTACGAGTCCGAGGTCGTGTACCACCAGATCCGCGAGGACCTGGAGGCGCAGGGCGTCATCTTCCTGGACACCGACACCGCGCTCAAGGAGCACCCGGAGCTCTTCCAGGAGTACTTCGGCACGGTCATCCCGGTCGGCGACAACAAGTTCGCCTCGCTGAACACCGCGGTGTGGTCCGGCGGCTCGTTCATCTACGTGCCCAAGGGCGTCCACGTGGACATCCCGCTCCAGGCCTACTTCCGGATCAACACCGAGAACATGGGCCAGTTCGAGCGGACGCTGATCATCGTCGACGAGGACGCCTACGTCCACTACGTCGAGGGCTGCACCGCGCCGATCTACAAGTCGGACTCGCTGCACTCCGCGGTGGTCGAGATCATCGTGAAGAAGGGCGGTCGCTGCCGCTACACGACGATCCAGAACTGGTCGAACAACGTCTACAACCTGGTCACCAAGCGCGCCGTGGCGTACGAGGGCGCGACCATGGAGTGGGTCGACGGCAACATCGGCTCCAAGGTCACGATGAAGTACCCGGCCGTCTACCTCATGGGCGAGCACGCCAAGGGCGAGACGCTGTCCATCGCCTTCGCGGGCGAGGGCCAGCACCAGGACGCCGGCGCCAAGATGGTCCACATGGCCCCGAACACCTCCTCGAACATCGTCTCCAAGTCGGTGGCGCGGGGCGGTGGCCGCACCTCCTACCGCGGCCTGATCGAGATCGGCGAGGGCGCCGAGGGCTCCAAGTCCAACGTGCTGTGCGACGCCCTGCTCGTGGACACCATCTCCCGCTCGGACACCTACCCCTACGTGGACGTCCGCGAGGACGACGTGTCCATGGGCCACGAGGCCACGGTCTCCAAGGTGAGCGACGACCAGCTCTTCTACCTGATGGCCCGCGGCCTGTCCGAGGACGAGGCCATGGCAATGATCGTGCGCGGTTTCGTCGAGCCGATCGCCCGCGAGCTGCCGATGGAGTACGCGCTGGAGCTGAACCGGCTGATCGAGCTGCAGATGGAAGGCGCGGTGGGCTGACGCCCGCGCCGCACGGCAGCGACCGACTTACTGACGAGGCAGAAAGAGAGCACGACGACAGCCATGGCTGAGGCTCAGACCATCCCAGCGGGTTCCACCACCGCCGGCTCGATCGCGGTGGCCGCGGAGTCCACCGTCGCCACCCGGATGAGCGCCCCGCCGTCCTACGACGTGGCGGACTTCCCGGTGCCGCACGGCCGTGAGGAGGAGTGGCGCTTCACTCCCCTGGAGCGCCTGAAGGGCCTCCACGACGGCACCGCCGTCGCGGGCGGCGCCGACCTGAAGGTCGACATCACCGCGCCCGAGGGCGTCACCCACGAGCTCGTGGACCGCGCCGACCCGCGCGTCGGCAAGGCCGGCAAGCCCGTCGACCGCGTCGCCGCCCAGGCGTACAGCTCCTTCGAGAAGGCGTCCGTCATCACGGTGCCCAAGGAGACCGCGCTCACCGAGCCGATCCGGATCTCGGTGCGCGGCGAGGGCGGCACCGCCTTCGGCCACCAGGTGATCGAGCTCGGCGCGTTCGCCGAGGCCGTCGTGGTCATCGACCACGCCGGTGACGCCGTCCTCGCCGCCAACGTCGACTACCTGCTCGGCGACGGCGCCAAGCTCACCGTCGTCTCCGTCCAGGACTGGGACGACACCGCGGTGCACGTCGGCCAGCACAACGCGCTGGTCGGCCGGGACGCCTCCTTCAAGTCGGTGATCGTCACCTTCGGCGGCGACCTGGTCCGCCTGCACCCGCGCGTCACCTACGCGGCGCCCGGCGGCGAGGCCGAGTTCTACGGCCTGTACTTCACCGACAACGGGCAGCACCAGGAGCACCGCCTCTTCGTCGACCACGAGGCGGCCAACTGCCGCTCCAACGTCGTCTACAAGGGCGCCCTCCAGGGCAAGGACGCGCACGCCGTGTGGATCGGCGACGTCCTCATCCGCGCCGCCGCCACCGGCACGGACACCTACGAGCTCAACCGCAACCTCGTCCTGACCGACGGCGCGCGGGTCGACTCGGTGCCCAACCTGGAGATCGAGACCGGCGAGATCGTCGGCGCCGGCCACGCCAGCGCCACCGGCCGGTTCGACGACGAGCAGCTGTTCTACCTGATGGCCCGCGGCATCCCCGCCGACGAGGCGCGCCGCCTGGTCGTCCGCGGCTTCTTCGCCGAGCTGGTCCAGCAGATCGGCCTGCCCGACGTCGAGGAGCGCCTGATCGCCAAGATCGAGGCCGAGCTGGAGGCGTCCGTCGCATGACCGCCGCCTTCGTCCGCGCCTGCGCGCTCAGCGAGCTGGAAGAGGACACGCCCAAGCGCGTCGAGCTCGACGGCGTCCCGGTCGCGGTCGTCCGCACCGAGGGCGAGGTGTTCGCGATCAACGACATCTGCTCGCACGCCAACGTCTCGCTCTCGGAGGGCGAGGTCGAGGACTGCGCCATCGAGTGCTGGCTGCACGGCTCCAGCTTCGACCTCCGCACGGGCAAGCCGTCCAGCCTCCCCGCGACGCAGCCCGTCCCCGTATACCCCGTAAAGATCGAAGGGGACGACGTGCTCGTCTCCGTCACCCAGGAGTCCTGAGTTCCCCATGGCAACGCTTGAGATCCACGACCTGCACGTCTCCGTCGAAGCCGAGAACGGCTCGCGCGAGATCCTGAAGGGCGTCGACCTGACCGTGAAGCAGGGCGAGACGCACGCCATCATGGGCCCCAACGGCTCCGGCAAGTCCACCCTCGCCTACTCGCTGGCGGGTCACCCCAAGTACACGATCACCGGCGGCACCGTCACCCTCGACGGCGAGGACGTCCTGGAGATGTCCGTCGACGAGCGCGCCCGCGCCGGCGTCTTCCTCGCCATGCAGTACCCGGTCGAGGTCCCCGGCGTCTCGGTCTCCAACTTCCTGCGCACCTCCGCCACCGCCATCCGCGGCGAGGCCCCCAAGCTGCGCACCTGGGTCAAGGAGGTCAAGGAGGCCATGGAGCGCCTCTCCATGGACCCCTCCTTCGCCGAGCGCAACGTCAACGAGGGGTTCTCCGGCGGTGAGAAGAAGCGCCACGAGATCCTCCAGCTCGAACTGCTGAAGCCGAAGATCGCGATCCTCGACGAGACCGACTCCGGCCTGGACGTCGACGCGCTGCGCATCGTCTCCGAGGGCGTCAACCGCGTCCGCGAGACCGGCGAGGTCGGCACCCTGCTGATCACGCACTACACGCGCATCCTGCGCTACATCAAGCCCGACCACGTCCACGTCTTCGCCAACGGCCGGATCGCCGAGTCCGGCGGCCCGGAGCTGGCGGACAAGCTGGAGGCCGAGGGCTACGAGGCGTACGTGAAGGGGGGCGCGACGGCGTGACCCATCTGCCGGGCCTCCTCGACACCGAGGCGATCCGTAAGGACTTCCCGCTCCTGGACCGCCAGGTGCACGACGGGAAGAAGATCGTGTACCTGGACAACGCGGCGACCTCCCAGAAGCCGCGCCAGGTGCTCGAAGCTGTCAACGCGTACTACGAGCGCTCGAACGCCAACGTCCACCGCGGCGTGCACGTGCTCGCCGAGGAGGCCACGGCACTCTACGAAGGCGCCCGCGACAAGGTCGCCGCCTTCATCAACGCGCCGAGCCGCGACGAGGTGATCTTCACCAAGAACGCCTCCGAAGGGCTCAACCTGGTCGCGAACATGCTCGGCTGGGCGGACGAGCCCTACCGGGTGGACCGCGACACCGAGATCGTCATCACGGAGATGGAGCACCACTCCAACATCGTGCCGTGGCAGATGCTCTCGCAGCGCACCGGCGCGAAGCTGAAGTGGTTCGGCCTGACCGACGACGGCCGGCTGGACCTGTCCGCCATCGACGAGGTCATCACCGAGCGGACGAAGATCGTCTCGTTCACGCTGGTGTCCAACCTCATGGGCACCTACAACCCGGTCGAGGCGATCATCCGGCGCGCCCAGGAGGTCGGCGCGCTGGTGTGCATCGACGCGTCCCAGGCCGCCCCGCACATGCCGCTGGACGTCCAGGCGCTCCAGGCCGACTTCGTGGCCTTCACCGGCCACAAGATGTGCGGCCCGACCGGCATCGGCGTCCTGTGGGGCCGCCAGGAGCTGCTGGAGGACCTGCCGCCGTTCCTCGGTGGCGGCGAGATGATCGAGACCGTCTCGATGCACTCCTCCACCTACGCCCCGGCGCCGCACAAGTTCGAGGCGGGCACGCCCCCGATCGCGCAGGCCGTCGGCCTCGGCGCGGCCGTGGACTACCTCTCCGCCATCGGCATGGACAAGATCGCCGAGCACGAGCACGCCCTCACCCAGTACGCCGTCAAGCGGCTGCTGGAGGTCCCCGACCTGCGCATCATCGGCCCCTCCACGGCCGAGGACCGCGGTGCGACGGTCTCCTTCACGCTCGGCGACATCCACCCGCACGACGTGGGCCAGGTGCTGGACGAGCAGGGCATCGCGGTCCGGGTCGGCCACCACTGCGCCCGCCCCGTGTGCCTGCGGTACGGAATTCCCGCGACCACGCGAGCGTCGTTCTATCTGTACTCCACCCCCGCCGAGGTCGACGCCTTGGTCGAGGGCCTGGAACACGTCCGTCACTTCTTCGGATAGGACCCACTCGTGAAGCTGGACTCCATGTACCAGGACGTGATCCTGGATCACTACAAGAACCCCCACGGGCGCGGTCTGCGCGACGGCGACGCCGAGGTGCACCACGTCAACCCGACGTGCGGCGACGAGATCACGCTGCGCGTCCGGCTGAACGGGGCGACCATCGAGGACGTGTCGTACGAGGGCCAGGGCTGCTCCATCAGCCAGGCCAGCGCGTCCGTGCTGAACGAGCTGCTGGTCGGCAAGGAGCTGGGCGAGGCGCAGCGGATCCAGGAGACCTTCCTGGAGCTGATGCAGTCCAAGGGCAAGGTCGAGCCGGACGACGCGATGGAGGAGGTGTTGGAGGACGCCGTGGCGTTCGCCGGCGTCTCCAAGTACCCGGCGCGCGTGAAGTGTGCCCTGCTGAGCTGGATGGCCTGGAAGGACGCCACGGCCAAGGCTCTTTCCGAGGAGGCGAAGACCGCATGACCGACACCCCCACCACCACCAAGCCGGCCTCGGAGGAAGAGGTCCGCGAGGCCCTGTACGACGTGGTCGACCCCGAGCTGGGCATCGACGTCGTCAACCTCGGCCTGATCTACGGCATCCACATCGACGACGCGAACATCGCCACCGTCGACATGACGCTGACCTCCGCGGCCTGCCCGCTGACCGACGTCATCGAGGACCAGGCGCGGGCCGCGACGGACGGCATCGTCAACGAGCTGAAGATCAACTGGGTCTGGATGCCGCCGTGGGGTCCGGACAAGATCACCGATGACGGGCGCGAGCAGCTTCGGGCGCTGGGCTTCAACGTCTGAGACTCGGGCGTTCCGGGGCTTGGCAGCCTCGGCGCTGCCGCCGTCTTCATCACGCGTGTGGGGCGTCCTTCGGGGCGCCCCACACGCGTTTTTCGTACGCGTTTCCGTACGCGTTTGCCGTCGTCGGCCGGGGCAGCCCGGGGCCTTGCCCGCATCTATGGACGGCGGTGCGGCAATTTCGCGCCTGCCGTACCCGCACCTATGGACGGTGGCCCGCAAAATTCAGCCCGTCCGGCGATTGAGGACAACGCCTCCGGCGTTCACCGGGACCCAAAATCACCCGCCACCCGCCCCCGAGCCCGTACCCGCGCTCACCGGGGTGTCCTCAATCGCCGGACGGGCTGGGGGTGCGGGTCTCGGCTCGAAGGTGCGGGTCTCGTGCTGGCGCCTTCGCCGGCGAGACTGCGGCTTGTCGTGGCTCCTGTCGCGGTGTCCTCGATCGCCGGACGGGCTGGGGGTGGCGGTCTCGGCCCGAGGGTGCGGGTCTCGTGCTGGCGCCTTCGCCGGCGAGACTGCGGCTTGTCGTGGCTCCTGCCACGGTGTCCTCAATCGCCGGACGGGCTGGGGGTGGCGGTCTCGGCTCGAAGGTGCGGGTCTCGCGCTGGGGCCCTCGTCGGCGAGACTGCGGCTTCTCGTGGCTCCTGTCACGGTGTCCTCAATCGCCGGACGGGCTGGGAGGGGCGGCACTGGCCCGGGGATGAGGGCCCCGTGTGGTGCTCTCCCCGTCCGGTGGTCGGCTGTGTACGCCCGTACACATCCATGCGTACACTCGTACACATGGGCTATCTGACACTTGCCGGGGCCATCGCGTGCGAGATCGCGGCCACCACCTCGATGAAGTACAGCGACGGTTTCTCGAAGCTGTGGCCGTCCCTGGGGACGGCCGCCGGATACATCGTCGCCTTCGTCCTGCTGGCGCAGACGCTCAAGACCATGAACGTCGGCACCGCGTACGCCATCTGGTCCGGCGTCGGCACCGCCGTCGTCGCCGCCATCGGCATGGTCTTCCTCGGGGAGGCCGCGTCGTTCGCCCGGATCGCCGGCGTGGTGCTGGTCATCGCCGGAGTCGTCGTGCTGAACCTCGGCGGGGCGCACTGATGGCCCGCCGCTACGACCCCGACCGGCGGCAGCGGATCATCGACGCGGCGATCAAGGTGGTGGCCGAGCACGGCATAGCGGGCCTGAGCCACCGCCTGGTCGCCGCCGAGGCGGACGTCCCGCTCGGCTCGACGACGTACCACTTCACCTCCCTGGACGACCTGCTGGTGGCCGCGCTGCGGCAGGTCAACGAGAGCTGGCTGGCCGACGTGGTGCGGAGCGCCGAGACCCTCGACCACGGCGTCCCGCTCGTCGAGATGCTGACCGGACTGGTGGAACGGCTGCTGGCCGGGGACCGCACGCGGGTCACGATGGAGTACGAGCTGTACCTGACCGCGCTGCGCCGCGAGGCGGTGCGGCCGATAGCGGCGGAGTACCTGGACGAGTCGGTGCGGATACTCGCCGACCGGACCGGGGACGAGGCGACCGCGCGGGCGCTGGTCGCCTACCTGGACGGGCTGATGCTGCAGTACCTCCTCATGGGGCGCCCCTTCGACGCGGAGGAGACGCGGGCGGGGCTGGAGCGGGTGCTGGGGGCGGGTGCTCAGAGGAACGGTCGGGCGGACCGGGCCCCTCGTCCCGGAAGGACCACGCCACAGGAGCCCGGAGCCGGGCCGGTGCGCCGTGACAGGGGCTGAACGCGCCCTGACGTGCTTCTTGACCGCTGAGACCGGTTCGCCTCGGCGGGGGCGCTCCGGTTAGGTTTCGAACATGACCGAAGCTACTTCCCGTACGACCGGCGCCGTCGCCGCCGGGCTCGCCACCGTCACCCCCGACGGCACCGTTCTCGACACCTGGTTCCCGGCGCCGGAGCTCGTCGCCGAGCCCGGCCCCGCCGGGACCGAGCGGCTCACCGCCGAGCGCGCCACCGAACTGCTCGGCGCCGCGGCCCCCAAGGCCATCGGCCCGGACCCGCGCCGCGGCGTGGAGGTCGTGGCCGTCCGTACGGTGATCTCCTCCCTGGACGACAAGCCGCTGGACGCGCACGACGTCTACCTGCGCCTCCACCTGCTCAGCCACCGCCTGGTCAAGCCGCACGGCCAGAACCTGGAGGGCATGTTCGGGCTGCTGGCGAACGTCGCCTGGACCTCGCTCGGCCCCGTCGCCGTCGACCAGGTGGAGACCGTGCGGCTCAACGCCCGCGCCGAGGGCCTGCACCTCCAGGTCACCAGCATCGACAAGTTCCCGCGCATGACCGACTACGTCGTCCCGTCCGGCGTCCGGATCGGCGACGCGGACCGGGTCCGCCTCGGCGCCCACCTGGCGGCCGGCACGACCGTCATGCACGAGGGCTTCGTCAACTTCAACGCCGGGACGCTGGGCACCTCCATGGTCGAGGGCCGCATCAGCGCCGGTGTGATCGTCGGCGACGGCTCCGACATCGGCGGCGGCGCCTCCACCATGGGCACCCTCTCCGGCGGCGGCAAGCAGATCATCTCCATCGGCGAGCGCTGCCTCCTGGGCGCCGAGTCGGGCATCGGCATCGCCCTCGGCGACGAGTGCGTGGTCGAGGCCGGCCTGTACGTGACCGCGGGCACCCGCGTCACCATGCCCGACGGCCAGATCGTCAAGGCCCTGGAGCTCTCCGGCGCGAGCAACATCCTCTTCCGGCGCAACTCGACGACGGGTGCGGTGGAGGCCCGGCCCAACAAGGCGACGTGGGGCGGGCTGAACGACGTGCTGCACAGCCACAACTGATCACGGGCGGCTGCGCGCCGCGGTCGCCCGCCCGTCGACCGGCGTACCGAACCGCCGCCGGTCGGTGGCTGCCGGCGCTGAGCGCCCTCCCGGGGCGGTCCCAGGACCGCCCCGGGAGGGCGCTCGCGCGTTGCCGGGGCACGCTCGGCGGTCCTCTCCTCCGAACCCGGGGATTTCGTCGTCCCGCCGCCCGTATCACGGACGGACCACTGAGGCATCATGACCCTCAAGCGTCGCTGAATTCACCGCGTGCGACATTGGGGATCTACCCGGACCGGGGGCGTAATGGGTCTTATCGAAGATTTCATCGCAAGGTATATCAAGGAGTATGACTTCTATAGCCAGGCGGCGCGGCTGGTGGCGCAAACGCTGGAAAAGAGCCTGCGGGCTTCCGGTGTGCGCTGCATCGTCACGCACCGGGCCAAGGACATCGGCCGGCTGGAGGAGAAATGCCGCAAGCGGGAAGCGGAACAGCAATACGCCTCGGTCGAGGACATCTTCCGCGACATAGTGGATCTGGCCGGGGTGCGGGTCGCGCTGTACTTCCCGGGCCAGCAAGAGCAGGTCGACAAGCACATCGAGCGCCTGTTCAGTCAGGTCGGACCCAGAAGGGAATTCCCGGCCTCCGGTGACCCGCGGCCCGAGAAACGCTTTCCGGGATACTCGGCGGTGCACTACCGGGTGCAGCTCAAGGAACACGATCTCAACGAGCTGGACAAGCGGTACGCCCGGGCACGGGTGGAGATCCAGGTCGCTTCGGTGCTCATGCACGCATGGTCGGAAGTGGAGCACGACCTTGTCTACAAGCCGCTGGAAGGGGACCTGTCCGAGCAGGAACACGCGATTCTCGATCAGCTCAACGGTCTCGTCATCGCCGGAGAGCTTTCCCTCACGATGCTCCAGAAGGCCGCGGAGGTCAGGGTCGCCAGCAGCGAGCGGACCTTCCTGAACCATTACGAACTCGCCGCCCACCTCCTCAGCCACGCCAACGGCGTACTGGACGGCCCCGTGGAGGACTCCGGGCTGGGGCGGGTCGACGTGCTGTTCAGGCTCCTGGCGGAACTGGGGCTGCAGACCCCGGAACGGCTGGCGCCTTACCTGGACTCGCTGCACGGGAATCTGGAAATGCGCCCGCTGGCGGAGCAGGTGATCGATGCCCTTCTCCTCGTGGACCCGTCCCGGTACGACGTGTACGACGCGTTGCGGACGGAATCACGCGGGACGACGGATGGCGATGATTCGGAACAGGCCGACCTCCATCAGCAGATCGGACGCTTCTTGTCGAGCTGGGTGGAACTGGAAAAGCTGGTGCGGGAATACGCGTCGACGCACGGCCACACCCGCCCGATGATGCCGACCCTCCGTGTGCTGGAAAGCCTGGAGGTGGCCGACCGGGAAACACGTCGGGAAATCGACCTGCTGCGGCGGATGCGGAACAATGTCGTGCACGGAATAGAGATCCCGCCGGTCGGCTATCTGACCGAGGCGACCGAGCGTATCGAGACGATAACGACGAAGCTCCGGGAGCAGTTCGGACTCGCGTGAATTCCGGCGAAAGGGCGTGAAGGCGATCGGCCGGGAGGACGTCGTGTTCCGGCCGCTTCGCGGTCCCGCGCCCCGGGCGCGCGGAGCACGTCGACCGGCTGACCGGACGTGCCTGGCGAAGGCCCGGTGAGGGTCACCGCGCCGGACGGCTGCCTTCCGCGGCGGCCGTCCGGCGGTTCGTCCCGGAGCGCCGCCGCCCGCCCGTCCGGCGCGGGCGTGGCCGATATGAGGCGGTACCAACCGGCCTCGGATGGGTCACCATGGCCGGGTCGGCAGGGAGATGTCCCCGGAAGGCGCGGCGGCACCGGCCGTGGTCGGTACGGCTGCCGCGCGGGTGCGGCCGTTCGTCCCGGTGGGGTGGGTGTACCGGCAGGTGGGCGGTGCCCGGCCCCGGGGTGTCATCTGTCGATGAGTCGACAAGACGTCACGGCGCGGGTCGCGGCGTGACGGTACGAGCCACCAGGAGAGCGCCGGAAGCACCAGGAGGTCGCCATGAGGCTGGGCAAACCGCTCGCGGTCGGGATCGCCGAGGAGACCGAGGTCGAGAGCGTGGCAGGGCAGCCGGAGGACGCTCGCGCGGTGGTCGATTCGCCGTCCGCGCCGCGTGACGGCGTACAGGGGCCGGCCGCCGCCGAGACACCGCGGGACCAGGTGCCGGCCGGGCGATGAGGCTGCGGCTTCCGCAGGAGCGCCCTTCGCGCCCGCCGATCGGTTACAAGCTCGCCCACCCCGTGCTGTCCCACGACGGCACGCGTACCGGCTTCGCCGGGGTATCGATCGGGGGCGCGCTCCCGTACGGGTTCCTGGACGACGCGCACTGCGTCTACGGCAGGCGGCACCGTCCTCCCGCCCCGCGCTGCGACTGCGGCTTCTACTGCCTGCACGACCGGGACGAGGCGCTGGCCCTGGCCTGTGCGACCGAGTACCGGCGGGCCGTGCTGCTGGAGGTCGGCGTGCTCGGCGCGTACATCCGCTTCGAGCGCGGGATGCGGTACGCGCGGCAGCGGGTGCGGGAGGTGCGGGTCGGGGCGTGCGCGTGCGGGCGGGCGTCGGCCGGGTTCGTGGACGCGGGGTGGGGGCGACCCGGCTGGCGGGTGTTGTCGGCTGCCTGTGCGGGGTGTGCGGTCGGCCGTGCGGGCGCGGGGTTCGCGCCGCGCACGGTGCTGGGGTTCGCGGAGTTCGTACGGCTTGGGGGCGGCCGGGTGCGTGTGGTGAACGGTGCCGGTGGTGCGGAAGTGGCGGGCGCCGGGGCTTCGTACGAGCGCCCGGTGGACGGCGCGACTGCTTCCACGGTGCCGGAGCTGGTGGCCGAGGCCAGTCTGCTGCAGGTCCGTCTCGACTGGTTGCAGGGGCAGTTGGCGCGGCTGACGGGAAAGGCGCCGGACGTCGGGGAAGGGGGCGGGGGAGCCGAGGCCCGGTGACGAACCGAGGTGGTTACCGGCGGCCATCGGCGTTGTCACACCCGGCCACTAGGCTGGCGCCATGCGTGATCTTGTGGCGGGAATGGCGTACTTGGGGAAAGGGCAGCGCTGGGTTGCCCGGAACGGGCGGTGGTGGGGGTTCGGGCTGCTTCCCGCGCTCATCACGCTGGTGCTGTACGCGGGCGCGCTGGGCGCGCTCGTCTTCTGGGGCGGCGATCTGGCGGCCTGGGCGACGCCGTTCGCCGACGACTGGGGCTCACCGTGGCGGGGCATCCTGCGCGGGGTGTTCGTGGCGCTGCTCTTCGCGGGCGGGCTGCTGCTGTCCGTCCTGACCTTCACCGCCGTGACGCTGGTGATCGGTGAGCCCTTCTACGAGAAGCTCGCCGAGCGGGTGGAGGAGTCGGAGGGCGGCTGCCCGCCGGGGCCGGAGCTGCCGTTGTGGCGGGAGCTGTGGACGGCCCTCACGGACAGCGTGTACGTGCTGCTGCGCGCGGCGGGGTTCGGGATCCTGCTGTTCGCCCTGGGCTTCATACCGGTGATCGGGCAGACGGTGATCCCGGCGATCGGATTCTGCGTCTCCGGCTTCTTCCTGACGGTCGAGCTCTCGACGGTGGCGATGCAGCGGCGCGGCATACCGGTGCGGGAGCAGATGCGGATGCTGCGCGGGCGCAAGGCGCTGGCGGTCGGGTTCGGCACACCGGTCACGCTGCTGTTCCTGATCCCGTTCGTGTCGGTGCTGCTGATGCCGGGCGCGGTGGCGGGGGCGACGCTGCTCGTGCGGGATCTGGCGGGGAGCGGTGAGGACGAGGGGCGCGAGGCCGCCGGTTCCGAGGTGTCTCGGGACGGTGACGGGGCTTTCGGACCGGCCGCCACTGACGGACACGGGGCTCCGGGGGCGTACGGTCCGCCCGGCTCCCACGGTCCCTCCGGCTCGGCCGCGTCCGCTCCGTACGGCGCTTCCGGCCCGTACGGAACCCCCGGCCCGCAGGGCGGCGACCGTTCGGCCGGCAACCCGTATGCGAGCAACCCGTACGCCGGAGACCCCCAGGCCGGAAGCCCGTACGGCACCCCCGGCAACCCGTACAGCGCCCCCGGCACCTACGGCCCACCGCCCACCCGGAAGTGACGCCGGTCCCCTCCAGGAAGGGGACCGGCTACCGGCAGGGACCGGCTAGCGGCAGAGACTGGCCACCGGCAGGGACCGGCTACCGGCAGGGATCGGCTACCGGCAGGGATCGGCTACCGGCAGGGATCGGCTACCGGCAGGGACGGGCCACCGGCAGGGACCGGCTCGCGTAACGGGCTCG
The DNA here is from genome assembly GCF_040611095.1 of Streptomyces sp. NPDC003077. NCBI lineage: Bacteria > Bacillati > Actinomycetota > Actinomycetes > Kitasatosporales > Streptomycetaceae > Streptomyces > Streptomyces sp. NPDC003077. Next base: position 34,591 of record NZ_JBEXNM010000016.1, read on the forward strand.
CGCGCTCCTTGGCGCGGCCCGGCGCCCCCGCCCCCCGTCAGCCCAGCCGTGCCCGCAGCACCTGCGGGTCGTGGTCGCTGGACTGGTCGGCGTACTCGGCGTTGATGTGCACGATGTCGTAGTCGACCGCGCGCAGGTGGCGGCTGGTGAGCATGTGGTCCAGGACCTGCGAGTTGCCGTTGAAGACGTAGCCGTAGCGCTCCGCCTTCGGGAGCCGGTTGACCAGGTCGGTCAGGACGCCGCCCTTGGTGAGCGTCTTGAGGGCGGGCGAGAACTGGTAGTCGTTGAGGTCACCGGCGACCACCACGTCGGCCTTCGGGTCGGCGGCGAGCAGGTCCTTGACGAAGCGGTTCACCAGCTCGGCCTGCTGGGTCCGCTGGGTCTCGGAGGTGCGGGCGGGCGGCTGGAAGCGGCTGTCCAGGCCCTGGTCGCCGCCCTTGGAGTTGAAGTGGTTGGCGACCACGAAGACCGGCCGGCCTCGGAAGGAGAACTGCCCGACCAGCGGCTTGCGGCTGTTCTCCCACGCCGCGTCGGCGGGCGCGATGCGGCCGGGCGAGACGGACAGCCGGGCCTTGCCGTGGTCGCGGACCACCTTGACCGGCGTGGTGGCGTCGCCGCCGGGGACCGCGGTGAAGGAGACCCGGGCCGGGTTGTAGAGGAAGGCGACGCGGATGTTGCCGCCGGGCTGGCCGCCGTCCTTCCCGTCGACCGGGTCGATCTGCTGCCAGGCGTAGGACGGGCCGCCGGCCGCCTTGATGGCGTCGGCGAGCTGCTTGAGGGTGGCGTCCGCCGCGACGGTCTTGTCGTTGGTGGGGCCGCTGTTGTCCTGGACCTCCTCCAGAGCCACGATGTCCGGGGCCGCCAGGTTGTCGACCAGCGCCTGGGCGAGGCGGTCGAACTTGGCCTGCGGGGTCTTGGGCGAGAGGTTCTCGACGTTGTACGTGGCCACCGCCAGCTCGTCGGCGCGCTGCTTGCGCGTGGTCTCCCGCGCGGGGCCGCGGTCGGTGAGGTCGCCCAGGGCGGTCGCCTGGATCTCGTAACCGCCGTAGTTGTCGTAGTCCAGCGGTCCCGCGGTGACGCCCGTCAGCTCGTCGCCCACGTCGGCGACCGGGAACGGCCGCTGGGAGAAGGGGATCAGGGAGGAGACCTTGACCCGGCCGGGGTTGGGGTCCCGGTAGCTGTCGTAGAGGACGCCGCCGCGCGCGGTGCGGTGGTGGTCGGGCTCGGCGGTGACCCACAGCTCGTTGTGGGAGCTGGTCGGTCCGACCACGGGCGCGTCGGCGACCGAGACCCGCATGCCCTCCAGGGACTCGTACCGGTCCAGGGCGTACGAGCGCGGGCGCAGCGGCAGCGACTCGATGCTCCCGCCGTTCGCGTCGGGCGCCCAACGGGCGGGGACCGTGGAGGCGTTGAGCGGGACGGCGTCCGGCAGCGGGTTGCCGGAGGAGGTCACGGTCCAGGTGGCGCCGGTGATCTGGGTCAGGGACTGGAGCCCGGCCGCCGCGCCCCCGGGGTAGTACTCGGAGACCGTGCCGGTCAGCAGCACCGCGTCCCCGACGGCGACCTTCGGGGTGTCCTTGCCGGTGAAGACGAAGACGGCCTCGCTGGTGGCCGGGTCGCGGTCCGGGCGCGGGTCCTGCACCCAGAAGCCGCGCGCCGAGCCGAAGGCCCGTATGGCCGTGACGACGCCCGGTACCTCGGTGACCCGCTGGCCGGCCAGCGGCGAGAGGCGGGTGGTGCCCTGGATGTCGTGGATCCGGATCTCCGCGGCCGACGCGGACTGCGGGGCGATCAGCAGACCGGCGGCGAGGGCGGCCGTCACCACGGCGGTGCCGGTGACCGGTCTGCGCAGGGCGCGGTGGGACGAGGACATGACAGCCTCCAGGAAAGCGAGGAAGAGGGGAAAGAACGAAGAAACGTGTGAAGAAAGAGGCAAAAAACGAGCAGATGTTCCGCACGCATGCTCTACGCGCGTCAATCTCTGGGGTGGCCAGGGCAGTTGTCAAGGCTCTCCGGGTGTCGGCGGGGGGACGGGCGGATGAACTGCCCGGGATGCGCGGAATTCCGTCTACGCTTGGGCCTCGCACCAGCCGAAGCCCGTCCGAGGAGCTGAACCCGAGATGTCCGCAGAACGTCCCTCCCTGCCGCCGGTGAGGCTGCACTCCGACGCGGAACTGGCGCGGGACGCGCTGAGCGCGCCGCTCCTCGCCCGGGCCGCCCGCCTCGCCCGCTGGGCCGAGGGCGGCGTCCCCGTCGGCACCGGCGGCGAACTCGTTCCCGAACGCCTCGCCGCCGCCACCGCCCACCTCGGCCTGGAACAGGATGAGGACGGCCCGGCGTACGCCGCCGAGGCGTGGCAGCTCGCCGTGGACACCGGACTGGTCGAGATCGACGAGACCGCCGACGCGGACGCGGACGAGGACCTCCCGGACGGCGCCCCGGTCGGCACCGCCGCCCCCGGCGAGGAGCTGAAGCTGCTCACCGCCGGCGCCCCGCAGGACGTGCTGGACATCTGGCTGGCCGGCATGGAGACCGTGCTCGCCGACGCGGTCGCCCCCGACCTCGCGGACCTCGCCGACCAGCTCGCCGAAGGCGGCGAACTGGACCTGGACGCCATCGACTGGGACCCCGAGGAGGAAGCCGACCTGCTGGACGGCATCCTCGGCAACCTCTACCTGCTCACCGCCCTCAGCGAGGACCCCGAGCAGAACGTGCCGCTCCCCGCCCTCGCCGCGTCCATGATCGTCCCGGACGACATGGACGAGCCCACCGACGACGTCCTCCAGGAGGTCTCGGACGCGATGATGCGCCTGGACGACCAGTTCCGGGTGCTGGAGCCGATCGGCCTGGTCGACTACACGCCGGTGGACGAGGCCCTCATCGAGGAGCTGGACGAGGACGGCGAGACCGTCCGCGCCGCCGAGCCGCTGGACGAGGAGGACGTGGCCCGCTACGGCATGGTCCGGCTCACCCCGCTCGGCGTCTACGCCGTCCGGGCCCGGATGCTGGACGCGGGGGTCGACGCCCCGGCGCTCGGCGACCTCGCCGACAAGGGCGCCGACACCCTCCTGGACGCGCTGCCCGGCTACCCGGACGACCTGGCGCGGGCCGAGGCCGAGCAGTGGCTCGCCGCCCGCCCGCCGCTGGACGCCGCCCGCGACCTGCTCGCGGCGGCCCGCGGCACCGACGCCGGCGGACCGCTGCGCCGGCTGGCCTGCCAGCAGACGCTCGGGCTGGTCGGCCCGGCCGCGGAGCCCGCGCTGCGCGAGGTCCTGGACGACTCGCAGCTCGGCGGGCTGGCCCGGGTCTGGCTCGCCGAGCAGGGCGCGACCGACGTGCCCGAGCCCTCCCAGGAAATGATCTTCTGGCTGACCGTGGACACCATCGCCGCGCAGCTCGGCGCGGCCGGCGAGGACGGCGAGGGCGCCGCCGAGCTGCGGGAGCTCGTCCAAGGGCTGGTGGACCAGCACAACGGGTTCTTCGACGCGGTCTGGCGGACGGACCACCCGGCCACCGCCGACGTGCTGGAGGCGATGGGGCGGCTGCACCCCGACAAGAAGGCGGCGAAGGAGGCCCGCAAGGCGGCCTTCAAGGCGCGGTCCGTGCAGGCAGGCTGACGGGGGCCCGTACGGCCCGTGCTGATGCGGACGGGGCCGTCGCGTACCGGCGGTCCCGCCGCTCGCACGCGGCCCGCGGGTCCCGCTGCTCCCAGGTGGACCGACAGGTCCTCCGTCCTGGCGCTGGCTGGCGGGTCCTCCGCCCTCGCGCAGGCCGGTGGTTCCTCCGCCCTTGCGCTGGCTGGCGGGTCCTCCGTCCTGGCGCAGGCCGGCGGGTCCTCCGCCCTCGCGCAGGCCGGTGGTTCCCCCGTCCCCGCGCAGGCCGGCGGCCGGCCCGACAGGTGCTCGGGCCGGCCGCCGGTGCGTCGTCGTGCTCGCCGTACTCGTCGTCTTCGCCGTGCTCGTCGTCCTCACGGCCGTCACCGCCGGGGAACGGTTCCGCCGGCGCGGCGGCGCCGTGCCCCGGCGGCTCGCCCCCGCCCCTCCCGTCCGTGCGGCCTCGGTGCCGCGCGCCGTACGCGAGGCCCGTCACCGTCTCCGGGAGCCTCGTGGGAGTCCCACGGGACCCGGGTGCCGCCGTCCGGCGCGCTCCCGGGTCCGCGGGCCGGACCGGGCGCTCTCGGGAGCCGCGTCGCGTCAGTCACACATGAACTGCGTCGTGTGGTTGAACGACGACGTCTGGCCGTTGAAGCCGTACGTGCCGCGGTAGGACAGCGGTACCTGGAACTGGCCGATGATCGTGATGGTCGAGGCACAGTTCCCGGGACCGCCGGGCCGCCTGGCGTCCAGCCGCAACGACGTGCCGATCGAACCGCCGGTGATGTCCCACGGCGCGCCGCAGATGCCGCTGGTGATCCGGCCGCCGGTGATGACGTGCGGGTAGGTGTTCGGGTTGTAGTTGACCTCCATGTCGAAGGTGACCGCCCCGTTGTGGAGCCGCATCTTCGACGTGACCTGCAGAGCCTCCGCCGACACGTCGCGCTGGACGGCGAATGCCTCGTCGCGGGTCTTGACCTCGGAACCCTGGGCGTTGACGAACGCGTGCTCGCGTCCCGGCTCCCTCTTCTTCTGCGCCGCGCTGGTCATGTCTCTCCCTCCGCCTCGCTGTCGGCTCAGGCCAGTTGCTCGGCGATCTCGACGCGCAGCAGCGCGCGGACGTTCTCGATGTGGTTGCAGACGGTCACCTGCGACGAGCCCGCGAAGAGCAGTCCGACGGCGACGTTGTCGAGCGAGGTGACCAGCGACCCCGAGTCCCCGCCCGCGGAGATGTTCGTGGTCAGGATCTGGTCCTTGAACCGCGCCGTGCCGGCCGTGCCGTAGTTCACGTCGATGGTGGCGTTGGTGGAGATGATCCGGCCGAAGCTGATGTTCGTCGTGCGGCCGGTCTTCTTCACCAGGTCGCCCACCGCCGTCATGCTGCTGCGCCGCCAGGCGCGCGGCGCGCCGCTGAAGTACTGCTGGCGGGTGGCGTCCTCGAACTCCACCGTCGCCAGTGCCGCGTCCACCACGTTGTTGTGCTGCGGCAGCGGTACCTGCGGGGCGAACTGGATCGCGATGAAGCGGGCCAGCGTGCCGATCCGGTCGGCCGGGTCGGTGCCGCCGTCGAACCTGCCCGGCTGCAGTACCGGGCTGCCCAGAGGCGCCCGGTTGGAGTCGGCCAGGACGTGGTTGTTGCTCAGGATGTAGAACCGCGCCGGTACGCCGAGGCCGGGGGCCGGCGGGTTCGTGGTGGCGCCGGGCAGGAAGTCGTACACCACGCTGCCCAGCGTGCCCGCGGTGACCTGCACGTTGCCGACGGAGAAGCCGGACGGGCAGGGGCGCATCCGGCGCTTGAGGAGCTGCGGCTCCAGCGCGCCGAGCTGGCCGAGCTCTTCGAGCAGCGGCTGGGACAGCGAGCCGGACAGCACACTGCCGTCGGCGCCGTAGCCGACCTGCGGCTCCGCTGCCGTGCCGGTGCCGGAGGACCGCTGCATGCGCTGCTGCGGCTGGGCGGTGACGTGGCCGACCGCGACGACGTCGGTGGGCGTGCCGTCGTCCATCTGACGCGGGATCACGTCGCGCTCGGGGAGCATCGACTCCGGGACCTTCTGGGTCACGAAGACGAGCAGGGCTTCCTCACCCGTCGGCTCGCCGTCGACCCATTTCACGCCGTGGCCGAAGCCGACCACGTTGGAGAGCGGGTTCTGCGGGTGCATGAAGTCGGAGAGTGCCTGCTGACGGGAGGTATCGCTGACCTGTCCGCCGGTGGGTCCGCGCATCATCTCGGGCTGGTTCACGACCAGACCACCTCTTCCCCGGTAGGCGTCCCGCGCGGCTCGGAGCCGTACGCCGCCGTGGAACCGGCATGGCCGGCACGGACGCGCACGGCCGCGGGGCGGGACCGCGTTCGCTGGACGAGGCCGGGCCGCCGAGGGCGGCCGGCCCTGCTGGAGGGGGCGGGCCGCCCGTGCGGACGTCTTCGCACGGTCGCGTGCCCGGCGCCTCCTTGCGCTTCCTTACGGGTGATGCAGGTAGGGACTGTCTATTGCCGGGGCGGGCGACGGTCAAGGCGGTATGCCAGAAATCTTGCGCTTACTGCCTTAATGCCGCTATCGACCTTGTATGCCATGGTCTTTTCCGGCTGAGGATCACGGAGAAACGCTCCCTGCCCGACGTTCGGCGTTCAACTGCCGTTCCCCGGCGCACGGGAGGGTGTTCGGCGCAGGCGCACGGGAGACGTCACCAGCCCTCCAGGAGATGACCATGTCGCTCAGCCGCAGAGACTTCGCCAGGCGTTCCGCCTCCACCGGCGCCGGAATCGCGCTGGCCGGCAGCGTCGGCGTACTGGCCACCGCGCCCGGCGCGCTCGCGGCCGACACGACCGACGTGGTCGGCGCCGACGGGGCCGGGGCGGCCGGGGCGGAGCACGCGGGCGACCGGCACCGGCTGGGGTACGGGCCGCTGATCCCCGACCCGAAGGGCCTCCTGGCGCTGCCCGCCGGCTTCTCGTACCGCGTCATCACCCACACCGGCGTCACCAAGCTGGAGAGCGGCGAGTTCACCCCCTCCAACCACGACGGCACCGCCACCTTCGAAGGCCCGCGCGGCACCACGCTGCTCGTCAACAACCACGAACTCGGCGGCCCGCGCGCCAAGTGGCCGCACCCCGTACCGCTGACCGAGGGCCTGGTCTACGACCCCGCGGCGGCCGGCGGCTGCACCGTCGTGGAGATCTCCCGGGACGGCCGGCACGTCGGTGAGTGGGTCGGCATCGCGGGCACCTCCACCAACTGCGCGGGCGGGCGCACCCCCTGGGGCACCTGGCTGACCTGCGAGGAGACCGAGGACAAGGCCGGCCAGAACGGCATGACCAAGGACCACGGCTACGTCTTCGAGGTGGACCCGTACGACCGCCGCCCGCGCACCCCGCACCCGATCAAGGCGCTGGGCCGCTACGCGCACGAGGCCGTCGTCGTGGACCCGCGCAGCGGTCGCCTCTACCTCACCGAGGACGCCGCCAAGCCCAACGGCCTCTTCTACCGCTGGACCCCGCCGCACGACTTCGAACACGGCCGCGGCCGGCTGCGCACCCTGGACGCGGACGCGGGCATCCTGGAGGCGCCCCGCTGCTTCGACTCCGGCGGCCGGTTCGTCGACGACCTCTCCCGCGCCACCAAGACCGGCACCGTCTACGGCGTCGACTGGGTCGAGGTCCCCGACCGGGACGCCCGCGACGTCCCCGTCCGCAAGCAGTTCGGCGACGGCGAGGTCACCCGCGCCCTCAAGCTGGAGGGCATGTGGTGGGCGGACGGCGGCGCGTACCTCGTCTCGTCCTACGGCCGCCTGGACAGCCCGGTCCACCACGACGGGCAGGTCTGGTTCTACAACCCCCGGCGCCGCACCCTGACGCTGAAGGTCCTCCTCGGCGTCAACCCCGACCCGGGCCGGGACGGCGCCTTCGACGGCCCCGACAACATCACCGTCTCGCCCTACGGCGGCCTGATCATCGCCGAGGACGGCGCCGGCGTGCAGCACCTCTTCGGCGCCACGGACGACGGCCGCACGTACCCCATCGCCCGCAACGAACTCAACATCGGCACCCCCGAGAACCCGGCGTACAGCGAGTTCACCGGCCCCGTCTTCTCCCCGGACGGCCGCACCCTGTTCGCCAACATCCAGGAGCCGGGGATCATGCTCGCGATCACGGGGCCGTGGCGGCGGCAGCGGGTGGGGCGGGGGTAGGTGGGGGAGGGCCGGGCTTGGGGCTGGGGCCCGGTTCGTTGGTAGACGGTGTCTACGGGTTCGATCCATGACGTCATGCCGGCCGTGGGTGCGACCTGTGCCCGGTGCCCTGCGCCCTGTGGGCTTGTAGACAGCGTCTACTATTCCTCGTAGACGCTGTCTACCGCTTGCTATGCCGTCACCACGGTTGACGAGGACGCACGGCCGTCCGCAACCCCGTTGAAAATTCGCTGCCCCCTCGGCAATCCGCCACCCCCGGCAACGCGCCGCCGCACGCAGGAATCACCGATGCCCCCACGCGTTGAACCAAAGGTGAGCGAGACGACACGGACGACGGCACAGGCGACGGAACCCACGACGGCGGACGGGACGGAACCGGCCACCGCGCCGACCGCCCCGCCGCCGCCCAGGCCCGGCGGCGGGGTGCGCTTCTCCGTCCTGGACCGCTCCCGCACCCGCCAGGGCCGCCCGGAGGCGGAGGCGCTGCACGACACCCTGCGTCTGGCCCGGCACGTCGAAGAACTCGGCTTCCACCGCTTCTGGGTCTCCGAACACCACAGCGTGCCGGGCGTCGCCGGCTCCGCCCCGACCGTGCTCGCCGCGGCCGTGGCCTCGGCGACCTCCACCATCCGGGTCGGCACGGGCGGCGTGATGCTGCCCAACCACCGGCCGTTGGTGGTCGCCGAACAGTTCGGGGTGCTGGCATCCCTCTTCCCCGGCCGGATCGACATGGGGCTGGGCCGCTCGGTCGGGTTCACCGACGGCATCCGCCGCGCCCTGGGGACCGACAAGGACGCCGCCGACCACTTCGCCGACCAGCTCACCGAACTGATCGGCTACTTCACCGGCGAGCAGCAGGCCCACCCGCAGGTGCACGCCCGTCCGGCCGAGGGCCTGCGGGTGCCCGCCTTCGTCCTGGCCACCGGCGCGGGCGCACGGATCGCGGCCGAGGCCGGTCTCGCCCTGGTCATCGGAGACTTCCAGGGACGCCAACGGATGTACGAGGCCATCGACGCCTACCGCGCCGCCTTCCGCCCCTCGCCCCTGTGGGACCGCCCCTACGTCGTCGTCTCCGGCACCGTCGCCGTCGCCGAGACCACCGAGCGCGCCCGGCGGCTGCTCGTCCCCGAGGCCTGGTCGATGGCCTACTCCCGCACCCACGGCGTCTTCCCGCCCCTCGAACCGGCCGAGGCCGTCCTCGCCCGCGAGCCCGCCATGTCCCCCCGCCAGCGCGAGTTCTACGAGTCGGGCCTGCGCGGACACCTCCACGGCACCGAGGCCGAGGTGACCGCCGCCCTCGAAACCCTCCTCGCCCGCACCCGCGCGGACGAGGTACTGGTCACCACCAGCACCTACGACCGAGAAGCGCTGATGGAGTCGTACGAGCGGCTGGGACGGGTGGCGAAGGAGCTGGGAACGGGCATGTAGGGAGAGAGGGACGGGGCACTTCGCGGGGCCGGACCCGCATCGGACGCGGAGACGGATGCGCCGTACAACCCTTTGCCCATGTCGAAGGTCATCCCACCGTCACCCCGCACCACCCGTTCCGAGGGAACCATGCACCGGACCACCACCATCACCGCCCTGACGCTCGCCGCCACGGCCTGTCTCGCCCTTACCGCCTGCCAGCCCACGGACGGCGGCGCCAAGGCCGAGCCGAAACCGGCCACCACCACGGCCGCGGACGGCACGGCCACGGGCACGTCCGGCGGAGCCACGGAACCGGCGCAGGCCGCCTCCCCCCGTAAGGCCCAGCTCCCCGACCTCGTCGGAAAGGGACTGCAGAGCGCCCAGGACAGCGCCCAGGCCGCCGGTTTCTACTCCCTCCGCAGCCACGACGCCCTGGGACGCGGACGCATGCAGGTGATGGACCGGCATTGGAAGGTCTGCACCCAGTCCCCGGGCCCCGGCACCGTCGACACCACCGCCACCATCGACTTCGGCACGGTGAAACTCGAAGAGTCCTGCCCGTCGGACGACGCCGGCGCCGACAAGCCCACCCGCGCGAGCGCCACCATGCCGGACCTGCGCGGCAAGTCGATGAAGGTCGCCCGCCAGTCACTGGAGACCAACACCGGTATCACGGTGAAGGACGCGAGCGGGCAGAGCCGACTCGTAATCGTGGAATCCAACTGGAAGGTCTGCACCCAGGACCCGGCCGCGGGAGCGAAGCTCGACGGTCGGCCGGTGTCGTTCGGCGTGGTCAAGTTCGAGGAGTCGTGCGGGTGAGGGGGCGGGGCTGCGCTGCTGTAGTGACGGGGCTTCAGCGGCTGCCTTCTGACGTCGGCCTCAGCACTGCCACAGCAACAATGCCTGACCACACGGTTCGCAGGCGAACGCGTAGGCACAGCCCGCGCCGCCGAAGTTCATGGCGGTGCTGTGATCCGGGCCTTCCTCAAGCTGGACGATGAACGACATCGCGCGGGCGCATGAGGGACAGGACGGGGTCTCGTCCGCCTGAATCCAGGCGGGATGTCCTCCGAGCTGCCCAAGCACCGACGATTCGGGGCGTCCGCTTTCCGCTGCCCATGCTTCGCGGGCCGGGTCGTAGTCGTCCTCGGACGCCCGCTCCAGGACGACGGCCCGAACCTCACCGAGTGCGAGCGGTGCTTCCGCCTCCGGCTGGGGCAACGGCTCAAGGCCGTCCGGTGGGAAGAGCAAGGCCCGGTTGCCTCCGGAGTGCGGATCCCAGTCGTCGCACATGCCCGGGTCGTTCTGGCACGCGAACAGGGCCAGGACCCCTTGCCTGCCCTCCTCGTCACCCTCTCCGAGATCGTTCAGGACGACTTGGGCGAGGAATTGCATCGGACCTTCACACGATGCGCAATATGGCCATTCGGTGCAGGCCGGTGCCAGCGGCACTCCACCGGTCCGGGTCACCAGTGCATCCGGTGCGGAGGGACCGGCTTCGATCATCAGAGTCGTCATGGCCGGGACTTTAGGCGACTTCAGGTGACTTTAGATCACACCAATGACATCGCCTTCGACGCGACCCCGAGCGGCTTTCGTAGCCGGCTCGGGGTCGCGATGGAAGACGAATGGGAGACGAATGGGAGACGATCAAGGCTTTTGGTTATGCCCGAGGTGCCGGGGAACGCGCGCGATCTTGCGACCGCGTTTCTGGGGCCTGATCGCGGCCTGCGTGCCCGTGCGCCGGGCAGCCGTTGTCATCGGCCCCCTGAGCAGGCGCGATTACAGCGCCGCCGCCCCCGGCTTGACCATTCCGCGCACGGTGCGGGAGTCGACGAATTCGCCGAGGGCGGTCATTTCCCATTCGCCGGAGAACTGGCGGATGAGCTTGGCCATCAGGACGCCGGTGCGCTTTTCGGAGCCGGTCAGTTCGAAGCGGACCAGTTCCTCGCCGGTGAGGTCGTCGACCAGGCGGCAGTAGGCCTTGGCGACGTCGGTGAACTTCTGGCCGGAGAAGGAGTTCACCGTGAAGACCAGGCCGGTGACCTGCGGGGGGAGGCCGCCGAGGTGGACGGTGATGGCTTCGTCGTCGCCGGAGCCCTCGCCGGTGAGGTTGTCGCCGGAGTGCTGGATGGCGCCGTTGAGGATGACGAGCTTGCCGAAGAAGCAGTTGTCGATCTTCTTGCGGTCCGGGCCGTACGCGATGACCGAGGCGTCGAGGTCGATGTCCTTGCCGCGGAAGGCCGGTTCCCAGCCCAGGCCCATCCGTACGGAGCTGAGGAGCGGACGGCCGCCCTTGACGAGTGAGACGGTCTGGTTCTTCTGGAGGCTGACGCGGCCCTTGTCGAGGTTGATCTTCCCGGCGCCGGGGGCGGGCGGCGGGGCGACGGGGGCGGGGGCGCCGGCCGGCGGCCCCCACTGGCCGGAGGGCTGCGCGGGGGCAGAGGGGGCGGCCGGGGCCGGGGGAGCGGTCGGTGCCGCCGGGGCCGGGGGTGCCTGCGGGGCGGGGGGAGCGGTCTCGGTGGCCGGTTCCTCGACGCTGACGCCGAAGTCCGTGGCGATGCCGGCCAGCCCGTTGGCGTAGCCCTGTCCGACGGCGCGGACCTTCCACGCGCCGTTGCGGCGGTAGATCTCGACGACCACCAGTGCCGTCTCCGCCCCGAGCCGCGGCGGGGTGAACGTGGCGATCACGCCGCCGCCGACCGCGTCGCGGACCGTCCCCGTCGGCTCCGTCCCGGCGAACGTCGCACCCGGCGCGTCCAGGCTCGCCGTGACGACGATCTTCTCGATGCCGTCCGGCACCGCCGAGGTGTCCACCGTGATGGTGTCCCCCGAGCCACCGGCGCCGGAGGTGTGGGTCACGCCCGGCCCGTTGGGCTGGTTGTAGAAGACGAAGTCGTCGTCGGAACGCACCTTTCCGGCGGCGGTGAGCAGCAGACCCGACACGTCCAGCCGCACGGGGGCGGTGACGTCCACCGCCACCCGCGTGGCGGTGAGCGGGAGATTCGAGCCAGGAGTCATAGCGGTCATGTCAGGGGTAACGAACGGTCGGCTTTTGCGGTTCCGTTACCTCGGCACCGGGGGCAGGGGGCGCGTTCCCCGACGGTCCGGCTGCTCTTTCGCGTCTTTCGCGCCCTTTGCCGGGGGCGGACAGACGGGCGCCGGGCCGGTACGGTGCCGCGTGGCCGTGGTGGTGCGGGAGGGAGGACGGTGGGGTGTTCCCGTTGCGGTGGATCGTGAAGTTCCTGATCGCGGTGGTGATTGTGGGGGTGGTGGTGGGAGTGGTCGGCGGTAAGGGATGAGGCGGCGAGGTGCGTGTACGAGAGACGGCCGGGGCCCGGTGGGCTCCGGCCGTCTCGTCGTCGGGATGTCTCGTCGTCGGCGTCCGGTGGCGGATTCGGCTGCCGCCCGGGTCCGCGGTCAGCGGCGGGAGTTGCCGAACAGCAGGCGGTAGGCGATCAGGAGCACCAGGGAGCCGGCGATGGCGGCGATCCACATGGACGGGTCGAAGAAGTCCTTCGGGATGGGCCGGTCCAGGATGCGGGTGGAGAGCCAGCCGCCGACGAAGGAGCCGACGATGCCGGTCAGCGTCGTGCCCACGAGACCGCCCGGGTCCCGGCCGGGCAGCAGGATCTTGGCGATGACGCCGGCGACCAGTCCCAGTACGAGCCAGCTGACGATGCCCATGGTTGCGTTCCTCGTTCCCCGCGCGCGGTGTCTGTTCTTCGGCCGCTTGCCCGTGGCTCGTGGCCTGCGGACGGTGGGCTGTCGTGCGCTGCGTTGTCGTGTGTGCGGTGCCGCGTTGTCGCGTTGTCGTCTGTGCGGTGACGCGGTGACGCGGTGTTGTGTGTGCGGTGTCGGTTCGGTTGCGTTTGTGGTGTTGCTGATTTGCTGTTTGTGACCACGCGGGTGGTGTTTGTCGCCGACGGGTGTTTGTTGCCGACCGGTGTTGGTTGCTGATTACAAGGACGCAGCGGAGCCGCCCGTAGTTGCTCCTGGCGGGGAACGAATCGGACGGGAGGACGTCAGCCGGTGCCGTCCGTCCCGGCGAAGCCGCATTCGTAGGCGGCGATCACCGCCTGGATGCGGTCGCGGGCGCCGAGCTTGGCCAGCACACCCGCGACGTGCGTCTTCACCGTGGCGGCCCCGACCGCCAGCTCGTCCGCGATCTCCGCGTTCGTCAGGCCCCTGGCCATCAGGCGCAGCACCTCGGCCTCGCGGCCGGTCAGGCGCGCCCGCATCCTCCGCGCCGCGTCCCGCTCGGCGCGCGCCCCGGCGTACCGGGCGGCCAGGGTGCGCACCGCGGCGGGGAACAGCAGGCTGTCGCTGCGCGCCACCAGGCGGACGGCCTGGACCAGCTCGTCCGCGCTCGCCCGCTTCAGCAGGAACCCGTTCGCGCCCGCGCGCAGGGCGTCGTACACGTACGAATCGTTCTCGAAGGTCGTGACGACGATGACGCGCGGCGGCTCGGACAGGCCGGTGAGCAGGAGCTCGGTCGCGCGGATGCCGTCGGTCCGCGGCATGCGGACGTCCATGAGGACGACGTCGGGGCGCAGGGCGCGGACCAGGGACACCGCCTCGGCGCCGGTCGCGGCCTCGCCGACGACCGCCATGTCCGGTTCGGCGGCCAGGATGGCGCGCAGCGCTGTGCGGACCATGAGTTCGTCGTCGGCGAGGACGATCCGCAGGCGGGGGACGGGGACGGGGACGGGGGTGGGGATGGGCGCGGGGGCCGGTGCGGGACTCGGGCCGGGGGTCGGGGCGGTGGGTGGCTCGCCTTCTGCGGACGAGGCTTGCAGTGGGGCGCCGGTGGGAGGAGGGCTGGTGGTCCCGGGGGAGTCGTCGGCGCTTGCCTGGGAGTGGTGGTGGGCGGTTCCGGGGGCGTGGTGCCGCGTCGTGTTCATGTGGCGGCTGCCAGGGGGAGACGGGCCGTCAGGTGCCAGGTGTCGCCGTGGGTGGCGGCCCGTGCCTCGCCGCCGAGCAGGTGGGCGCGGTCGGCGATGCCGCGCAGGCCGTGGCCGCCGCCGGGGCGGGCGGGCTGTTCGGCCGCGATCGGTGCGGCCGGTGTCGGGGGCCCTGGTCGCGGGCCCGTCGGGTTCTCCATCGTGATCCTCAGGTCTTCCGTTCCGATGACGACGCGGAGCCGCACCGGGACCGGTCCGGCGTGCCGCAGCGCGTTGCTCAGCCCCTCTTGGACGATGCGGTACGCCTCCCGCGAGACGACGGGCGCCAGCCGCGTGCCGTCGCCCTCGACCCGCGCGTCGAGCCGTACGCCCGCTGCCCGGGTGCGGTCCAGCAAGCCGTCGAGGTCGGCCAGCGTGGGGGCCGGGGTGGTGCGCACGGCGTCGTCCTCCCGCAGCAGACCGAGGACCGTGTCGAGTTCCGTGACCGCCTGGCGGGTGGTCTCCTCGATGGCGGCCAGCGCCTGCCGGGCGAACGCCACGTCGTGGTCCAGCACCCGGCGGGCCGCGCCGGCCTGGAGGGTGACGGCGCTGAGCGCGTGTCCCACCGCGTCGTGCAGCTCGCGGGCGAGGCGGTTGCGGGTGGCGAGGTCGGCGGCCCGGCGTTCGGCCGCGGCGAGCCGGTCGGCGGGGGTGGGGCCCAGCAGCGGCGGCGCGCAGCGGGCCAGCAGCGACCCACCCGCCCATGTGGCGCCGGCCACCAGGGCCAGCAGCAGCACCCCGGCGACCGGGCCGGGCACGCCGTCGAAGGCGGCCGGCCGGCCGAGCGCCGAGAACCGCACCGGCTGCACGACCGGTCGGAGGAGGAGCACCACCGCGGCCGGGGGCGCGGCCAGGGTGATGCCGCTGACGACGCCCCCGGCCGCCAGGTGCGTCGTGAACCACAGGGCCGTGCGCCGCCGCGCGGCCCACGAGTGGGCGGGGGCGTCCACCAGTCGCGCCGCCGCTTCCTTCGTCAGGCCGCCCAGGGAGCGGACCGCCGCCGACTCCAGCGTCCGCAGTTGCGGCAGGAGCAGCGCGGTCAGTGCGGCGCACGGCAGCGCGACGCCGAACGTCCCGAACTGCCAGAGCGGATCGGTGAACGGGTTGGCGCCCCTGATCAGGAGCGGGACGAGCACCGAGAGGAGGAGGAAATACGGCGTCATGAACGCGCCACCGATGACGAGGAGCACCCAGCGGCGCAGGATCACCCGCATCGGGTCGCCTCCTCGGGACGGTGCGTTTTCGTTATGCGGTGCGTTCTTGGTATGCGGTGGGTTCTCGTTATGCGGTGCCGCCCCGTTATGCGTGCCGTCTCGTCATGCGGTGCCGTCGCGTCTCGTCGTGAGCTCCGCGTGCTCTCGGTGGGCCGTCGGGTGCGCACGTCCTCAGAGGCGGCGGGTGGCCAGGGTCAGGCGGTCGCGGGCGTCGAGGAGCGCGTCCTTGATCATTTGTTCGCGGACCGGAGTCAGACGGGCCACCGGTACCGAGCAGCTGATCGCGTCGCGGGCCGGGGTGCGGTACGGGATCGCCACACCGAAACAGCGCAGGCCCACGGTGTTCTCCTCCCGGTCCACCGCGTAGCCCCGCTCGCGCACCGTGTGCAGCTCCTCGATGAGCCGCTGGCGGTCGGTGAGGGTGTGCTCGGTCACGGCGTGCAGCGTCTCGGGCAGCAACCGGCGGATCTGCTCGTCGGTGTGGGTGGCCAGCAGCGCCTTGCCGAGGGAGGTGGAGTGCGCGGGCAGCCTGCGGCCGACGCGGGTGAAGGGGCGCAGGTAGTGCTGCGACCGGCGGGTGGCGAGGTAGACGACGTTGGTGCCGTCCAGGCGGGCCAGGTGGACGGTCTCGGTGGTGTCGTCCGCGAGGCGGTCCAGCGTCGGCCGGGCGGCGGCCACCACCTCGTCACCGTCCACGTACGACGTGCCGACCAGCAGGGCCCGGACGCCGATGCCGTACCGCGTGCCCGTGGCGTCCGTCTCCACCCAGCCCAGTTCCACGAGCGTGCGCAGCAGCATGTAGAGGCTCGACTTCGGGTACTTCAGGGCCCCTTGGACGGCTGCGAGGCTGTGCATACCGGGGCGGCCTGCGAAGAATTCCAGCAGCTCCACCGTCCGCACCGCGGACTTGACCGGCGAACCGGCGTCCGCGCCGCGCCGCCCGGCGGCGCCTTCCCCATCGGTCGGCGGCATCGCCCTCGCCCCCTCTGTGCGGACGGCGGCGTGGCCGGGCGACATCCTCACCGCCCCCACCGTCCATCATTCGAAACGGTGTTCAGGATATAGAACGTCGGGTGGGGGAGGGCAAGAGGCGTGCGGGGCGGGGGGTCGGGGAAGGGGCGGCCGGGGGTGAGGTGGCGGCCCCCCCGCCGGTCCGTCGGGGGCGAGGCGGCGCGTGTCACGTCTCCGTGTGGGGCCGCGTCCGCCCTCGTCCGCGCGCTTGTGTCTCACCGCTCGCGCAGGTACGCGTTCGTGTAAGCCTCTTCGGGAGCGACGGGCTTGTCCAGCAAGCCCTGGTCGCGCATGAAGTCGGCCATGCGGTTCCATTTCCCGGGGTCGTTGTGGCCCAGGCCGTTCTTGTCGTTCCGCATCAGGGCCGTGGTCGACTTGAGGATCGCCAGGGCTTTCTTCCGGCGGCGGGGGTCGGAGAGGCCGGGGACGAATTCCTGGCTGCGGGTGACGGTTTCCTCCGGGTGGTCGATGGCGTAACGGAGTCCCCGCAGCGACGCGGAGACGAACGCGCGGATGTCTTCTTTCCGCTTGCCGAGGGTGTCCTTCAAGGCGCCGAGGCCGACACCCACCAGCCGGTCGTTCTCGTTGTCGTTCCCTTCCCCGTTGCCGGACGCGGGTTTCAGCGAACGCACCGGCTTTCCGGATTCCTCGAACGCGACGGTGTCATTGCTGAGGTACCCCATCACGCCATCGACCTTCTTGCCCGTCAAAGCGGCGTGCTGGGTGAAGCCGATGTACTTGATATCGGCGTCTTGGGGCTTCAGTCCGGCTTCCTTCAGCAGTGCGAGCAGACCGTAATAGGTCTCGCCGTACGGGCCCGGTGTGCCGATGGTGCGTCCCTTCAGGTCCGCGGGCTTCTTTATGGGGGAGTCCTCGGGGACGATCAGGGCCACCGGGTAAGTCTGGTAGAAGGAGGCGACGTTCACGATCGGTACGTTCTTCGAGCGTGCCTGGAGCATTTCGGTGCCGCCCGCGTAGAGGACGTCTTCCTTGCCGGACTTCAGCGCGCCGAAAATGTCTTCCGCGGCGCCGTGGTGGCGAATGGTCACGTTGAGACCGGCGTCTTTGTAGTAGCCGTTCGCCTCGGCCATGTAGAAGGCCGCGAACTGGATGTCGGGGGTATAGGTGAGGCCGACGGTGATGCTCTTGCCGGTACCTCCCGCATTCCGGTCCGGGTCCGCGTTCGCCGGTTTTTCGGCGCAGGACGTCAGCGCGGCGGCGGTCAGGGCGGAGACGAGCGCCACGGCGATCGCGCGGTGCGGGCGGGAGCGGCGCGGCTGGGCAGTCGGGCTCGGAGCCGGAGCCGGGTGTGTCTGCGGGGAGCGGGAGGCATGGCGGCGCACGGTCGGGGATCTCCTCGTGGGGTTTCTGCGGGGTGCTCGGTGGTGGTTTCGCGGGTGCTCGGTGGAATTTTCGCCGGGCCGGGCTGGACAGGGCCGGGACCGGGACCTGGGCCGGAACGGGCCGGCCGTGGGCGGGTCAGCGCTGGACGAGGCGTTCGACCAGGCGGGTCAGGCCGTACAGGGCGACGGCCAGCAGTCCGATCATGGTGAGGGTGGCGAACAGCCCCACCGTGTCGGCTTCCTGGCGCTGTACGGAAAGGAGCTGGCCGAGTCCTTCACCGCCCATGACGAATTCGCCGACCACCGCGCCCGTTACGGAGAGCGTCAGGCCGTTGCGAACGCCCGCCAGCACGCTCGGCAGCGCGAGCGGGAATTCGATGTACCAGAGCATTCCCCACCGCCCCACCCCGTCGACCCGGGCCGCGCCCATCACGTCCGTGTCCACGGATCGCAGACCCAGAACCGTATTGACGAGAACGGGGAAGAAGACGAGCAGCGCGCACAGCACGGCAATGGGCAGCAGGCCGTAACCGAGCCACAGCGCCAGCAACGGGGCGATGGCGACGGCGGGCATCGCCTGTGAGGCGGCGATGAACGGCTGGAGTGCCGCCGCGGCGATACGGCTGCGGGCCATGAGGTAACCCAGCGGCAAGGCGACACCGATGCCCAGGCCGCTACCCGCCAGGGCTTCCCACACGGTTTCCCGGGTGTAGGCCGGCAAGGGGCCGTGCAGCAGATCGGCGGTGAATTGCCGGACCAGGTCTTCCGGGGAAGGGAGGTAGAAAGGATCCACCGCGCCGGAACGGGTGGCGGTTTCCCAAACGAGGAGCAATGCGCCCGTGAGGAAGAGGGGAGGCAATACCGTGCGGAAGAACGACGCCGCGCGGCCGGTGTTCCTGGGTGCGGGTGCGGGTGCGGACGCGGATGACGAGGGCGTTATCGGCCCTTCCTCGGTGCCGGTCGAAGCGGGGGACGTGTTCGCTCCGCGTCGCGCCTTTCTCATTTCCGGAGCTCCCCGTGGCTTTCCGTGTCACCGGCTCCATACCGGTTCGAATGGTTCAAGTGGTGGGACGGGCCGAGTGGTTCGGCGGGAATTCTCGTCATGCGGCCCGCGAATTGACGTATCCGACGTTCGTCGGCCTCGCGTGCGTCAACCTATCGTTTGTCGCCGGCATGCCACAAACAATGCCGGTCGCATTCGCAGGGGTTGCGGTGGGCTGCCGTGGACTGCGTTCGCCGTTGACCATTGTGGTCGGGCGGCGGCGGAGTCGTAGGGGACCGGTCGGCGCGCGGACGACCTCCAGGCGAAGGGCGCCCCCCGGTGCCCTCCGTCGTCGTCTCACTCCCCGGAACGCCCGATGGACGAAAGGTGGTCCGTACATCAGAGTGTGGCCATGCCGGAACTCCGTTCTCTCGCCGCGGCGGAATTCGCGCCCCGGACGACGTACCTGAACACCGCGTCCAGCGGATTGCTTCCCGCGCGGTCCGCCGCCGCCCTACGGGAGGCCATCGAGGAGTCGCTCTCCTACGGGGCCATGGGCCTGGACTACTTCGGGCCCGCGTGGGGCGCCCGCGCCGCGTTCGCCCGGTTGCTGCGCGTGGGGCCGGAGCGGGTGGCGATCGGGAACTCGGTCGCGGTGGCCTCCGCGCTGATCGCGGGCACGCTGCCGGCGGAGGCCGAAGTGCTGGTGCCGGAGGGCGATTTCAGCTCCCTGGTCAACCCGTTCGCCGTGCGCCCGGGAATCAAGCTGCGGACCGCGCCGCTGGCGGAGCTGGCCGAGGCGGTACGGCCGGGGACGGCGCTGGTCGCGTTCAGCGCGGTGCAGGCGCTCGACGGCCGGGTGGCCGACCTGGAGGCGATCCGCGCCGCCGCGCGGGCGCACGGCGCGCGCACGTACGTCGACGCCACGCAGGCCGCGGGCTGGCTGCCGCTGGACGCGGGCCGCTTCGACTACCTGGTGTGCGCGGCCTTCAAGTGGCTGCTGTGCCCACGGGGCACCACCTTCCTGGCCTTCGGCGAGGAGGTGGGGGCGGGGTGGTCCGATCATGACGAGGGCGCGTCGGCCGGTGGTCCGGTTCCGCTGCACGCGGGGTGGGTGGCGGGCGCGGACCCGGGGGAGTCCAACTACGGGCCGGTGACCACGTTCGCCCCGGGGGCCCGCCGTTACGACGAGCCGCACGCCCACTACGCGTACATAGGCGCGGAACGTTCCCTCTCCCTCGTCGAGGAGGTCGGCGTCGCCGCCATCCACGCTCACGACCTCGCGCTGGCCGACCGGTACCGCGCCGGGCTCGCCGAACTGGGCCACCGCCCGGTGCCCGCCCCCGGCTCGGCGATCGTCTCCACGCCCGGGCTGACCGACGCGGAGGAACGGCTGAGCCGGGCGGGGGTCCGCATCTCCATCCGGTCCGGGCTGCTGCGCGCGGCCTTCCACTTCCACAACTCGGCGGCGGATGTGGACCGGCTGCTGGAACTCCTGCCGGCGGTGAGGTGAGGTGATACGGGGGCGGGCCGTACGGGGCGGCGCGGAGAGGTGACGGGGCGGGCCGTACGTTGTGGTGCGGAGAGGCGTCGGGGCGTGGGCGTCCGCGCCGTGGAACGCATGATCGCGGAGCTCGTAGCCCCGGAACTCGTACAGAACGGGCCAGCCCCGCGCGATCCGCACCCGCAGGGCGCCGTCCGCGCGCCCGGTGTCGGTGAGGCCGCCCCGCGCCGGTCCGTGACCCGTGGACACGAGTGGTCAAGAGCGCGGACCGGCCAGGACGACCGGCCCGGACGGGGTGGCGCGGGGCGACCAGGGGCGCTCGGTACGTACAGGCGGACGGTGGCGCCGGGTGCCCGTGCGGGCCGGTGACGGGGTTCCGTCCGTACGCGGACAAGTCCGCCGCCGTCCGGCGCGTCACGACCCGGTGGCCTCCGGAGATCGCGGCCCGGCGGCCCGGCGTCCGGAGGAGCGAGTGGCCCTCGCCGCTTCCTCCGCCACTCACGCGCCCTTCCTCGCGGGGGAAGCACAGAACACTTGGTCAACTTCTTTCACTTCCACACCATGGGCACCAAAGCCCAGGCCGGAGGCCATTCCCGACCCCGGTACGCAATTCGGCCGGGCCGATGCCTACCGCCGGGG
Organism: Streptomyces sp. NPDC003077; assembly: GCF_040611095.1. Taxonomy (NCBI): domain Bacteria; kingdom Bacillati; phylum Actinomycetota; class Actinomycetes; order Kitasatosporales; family Streptomycetaceae; genus Streptomyces; species Streptomyces sp. NPDC003077. Next base: position 55,415 of record NZ_JBEXNM010000016.1, read on the forward strand.
AAACCAGGCCGCTAGGAATGGCAGCACACACTCACGAGGTGGTGCCTGTGGACGGGACGCCCAGGTATCCGCCGCGCGACGACGAGTTGCGGCGGCGGCTGGTGTACGGCGACGAGTCCGCGCTCGGGGAGGCGTACGACGCCTTCGGGGCGCTGGTACGGGCGGTGGCGCGGCGCGTGACCTGCAACGCGCACACCGCCGACGAGGTGACACGCGAGGTGTTCCTCGAACTGTGGACGCATCCGTACGCCTTCGTGCCCGGCCACGGTTCACTGCGCGCATGGCTGAGCATGCTCGCGCACCACAAGGCGGTCGCCCGGGTGACGGACGCGCCACCGGAGTCCTCCGGGGGGCTCCCCGGGGCGGAGGCCGAGGCGGCACGGGCGGCGGACGCCCGGTCCGCCCTGATGCTGCACGCGGCGCTGGCCGAACTCCCGCTGCCGCAACGCGAGGCCATGCACCTGGCCTGCTTCGCGGGACGCACCTACCGCCAGGTCGCGGTGGAGCTGGGCATCCCCGAGGCGACCGCCACCTCCCGGCTGCGGGCGGCGCTCAGCGACCTCGCGGACCGGCTGGCCGCGGCCCCCGACCCCTCCAGCCCGGCGAACGGCGCGCGGGACGATGTCTGAGGGCGGAGGGTGGGACGCGGGGAGGGCGGGGCGTCGCACACGAAGGCGGGACGGACCAGGGATACGGGGAGGGACGCGCGATGACCGGGGATGGCTCTGACGGTCGCCAGGGTGTGGGTGGGCTGGGGGACGCGGAGGGACCGGACGGCGTAAACGTCCCGGACGGCCGCGATGTCCCGGACGGCCTGGGCGCCCCGGATCTCCCGGACCTCCCGGATCTCCCGGATCTCCCGGGGCGTTCGGAAACGGAGGACGTGGGCCGCGCGGGCACCGGCCTGCCTAGGGATGGGCAAGTGACCAGTTCGCCTGGGGATGGGGGAGTGACGGGTTCGTCCGGCGATGGGGGAGTGATCGGCTCGTCCCGCGATGGGGGAGTGACCGGTCCCGGCTCGTCCGGAGACGGCGAAGTCACCGATCCCGGTCCGCCGGGAAAGGAAGAGCCCACCGGCTCCCGCTCCGGCGCGGCCCCGTCCGAAGCAGGCCCCGACCCCGGCTCCCGCTCCGGCGCGCCCTCGTCCGAAGAAGGCCCCGCTCCCGGCTCCCCGGGAGGCACCGGCGCCCCGGGAGGCACCGGCGCCCCCCTCGCCGCGTCCGAACCCTCCGTTTCCGGCAGCCCCGCCGAGCCCCCCGGGTTCGGCGGCGCCGCCTACGCCGATCCCAGCGATCCGCATGCTTCCGCGGAGTTCCCGGCGTCCGCCGATTTCCCCGGCTTCGCCGGACCCGTCGGCCCGGAGGCCGCCGCCGACCCCGTCGGCCCGTCGTCCCCCGACTGCCACGAGGACGTGAGCGGGCTGCTCGCCGCCTGGGTGCTGGGCGCCGACATGCCGGGCGACGACGCCCGCGTGCGGCGCCACCTGTCCGGCTGTCCCGACTGCGCGGCCGAGGCGCAGCGGCTGCGGGCGGCGGTGCGGCTCTTGGAGGAGCCGGTCACCGGGGGGCCGAAGAGCGCCGCGCGCAAGGGCAACGCCGGGCTGGCGCGCGGCCGGCTGATGGCCGCGGCCCGCGCCGTACGGCCCGGCCACGGCCCGCCGGCCCCGCACGCGGCCCCGTACGCGGCGGCGGTGGCCGGGCTGGACGTGCTGCTGCGGGAACTGGAGGACGATCCGGCGCGCTGGGGCACCCCCGTCGTCCACGACTGGGACGTGCAGGGCACCCTCGCCCACCTCGTCGCCGCCGACGAGGCGCTGGCAGAGCGGTTGGGGCTGGCACCCGTCACGATGCCGGGTGCGCCCGGCGACCCGGCCGGTACGGGCGCGCCGTGGCGACTGCGCTGGGCGGCGCGCACGGAGGAGGTGGTGGCGTACGAGCACACCCGGCCCCCGGCGGAGACCCAGGAGGCGTGGCGGACCCAGGCCCATGGGCTGCTCGCGCTGCCCGAGGCGGGGGACGTCCAACTGGCGGCGACGGCGACGACGTTGATGGGCGTCCGGCTGCCGGTCGCCGACCACTACGTGATCCGGGCCTTCGAGACCTGGGTGCACACCCGGGACATCGGCCGGGCGCTGGGCCGGTCGGTGCCGCCGCCGTTGCCCGTGCACCTCCAGCGGCTGGTGGGCCTGGCCGTGCGCGTCCTGGACCTGGCGCTCGGGCCCGACGCCCGGCCGGTGCTGCTGTCGGTGGAGGGCGAGGCGGGCGGCGACTGGGTGCTGGGCTCCGACGCCGAGCCGATCGCCGCCGAACTGGTGCTGGAGGCCGAGGACTTCTGCCTGCTCTTCGGCGGGCGGCGGACACCGGACGAGATCGCGCGCGGGCACGCGGGCGACGCGGTCGCCTCCCAACGGGTGCTGGAGACGGCCGCGTCGCTGGCGTGGCTGTGAGGTGAGAGGCGGGGGCCTCTTGACTTCGGGGCCGGGCCTCTTGATCTCGGGGCCGGGCCTCTTGACCTCGGCGCCGGGGGTGGCATCAGGGCCGAGGTGGCCCGGTCTCGATGCCACCCCGGCCCGTCCCCTGCCTACCGCATCGGCGTGCCCGTCCCCTGCCTACCGCACCGGCGTGAAGTCGCGTGCCCCGATGTACTCAGGGCGCCGCACCGGTGCAGCGTACGGCTCCACGGCCGCGTTCTCCACGCTGTTGAACACGATGAAGACGTTGCTGCGTGGGTACGGCGTGATGTTGTCGCCGGAACCGTGCATGGCGTTGCAGTCGAACCAGGTCGCCGATCCGGGCTTGCCGGTGAACAGGCGGATGCCGTGCCGGTCGGCCAGTTCCGTCAGCGCCTCGTCCGAGGGCGTGCCGGCGTCCTGCATCTGGAGGGACTTCTTGTAGTTGTCCTTGGGCGTCTCGCCCGCGCACCCCAGGAAGCTGCGGTGCGAACCCGGCATGATCATGAGGCCGCCGTTGGTGTCGTAGTTCTCGGTCAGCGCGATCGAGACGGACACCGTCCGCATGCGAGGGAGGCCGTCCTCCGCGTGCCAGGTCTCGAAGTCCGAGTGCCAGTAGAAGCCGGAGGCGCCGAAACCGGGCTTCACGTTGATCCGGGACTGGTGGACGTACACGTCCGAGCCGAGGATCTGCCGGGCCCGCCCCACCACGCGCGGGTCGCGGACCAGCTCGGCGAACACCTCGCTGACGCGGTGCACCTCGAAGACGGACCGGACGTCCTGCGAGCGCGGCTCGACGATCGCGCGCGGGTCCGCCCGGACCACCGGGTCGTTGACCAGCCGGTCCAGTTCGGCCCGGTAGTGGGCGACCTCCTGCCCGGTGAGCAGTTCGTCGATGGCGAAGAAGCCGTCGCGCTCGTAGTCGGCCAGTTCGGAGGGCTGGAAGGGGCCGTCCTCGCCGGGGCGCGACCACACCACCGGGTCCTGCCGCGGGGTGATCACCTCGGTGGCCCCGCGCGTCGGGTACAGGTCGGTGGTCTGCTCGGGTGCGGTGGTCATGGTGGTGCCTTCCTCTCCTGTTCTTCTCGTGGGTGCCTCGGTCTCGGCCCCGGCTCCAGGCGGCCTGGCCGCAGGCGGTCTCGGCCTCGTCCCGGTCCTGACGGGCCTCAGGCGGCCTCGGCGCCGGTTCCGCTTTCCGTCCCCGTCTCCGCCTCCGGCTCGGTGAGCAGCGGGTACACGCCGTTCTCGTCGTGGTCCTCGCGTCCGGTGACCGGCGGGTTGAAGACGCACACGCAGCGGAAGTCGGTCTTCGGGCGCAGGGTGTGCCGCTCGTGCCCGTCGAGCAGGTACATGACGCCCGGCGTGATCGTGTGCCGCTCGCCGGTCTCGTCGTTGGTCAGCTCGGCCTCGCCCTCGACGCACAGGACGGCCTCGATGTGGTTCGCGTACCACATCGACGTCTCCGTGCCCGCGTACAGGACGGTCTCGTGCAGGGAGAAACCGACGCGCTCCTTGGCGAGCACGATGCGCTTGCTCTCCCAGGTGCCGGACTTCGCCTTGACGTGGCGGTCGGTGCCTTCGATGTCCTTGAACGAACGGACGATCATGGTGCGATGGTGCCTTTCGGTCGGTGATATGTCGGTGATATGAGGGAATGCGGTGGTTCGGTCCGGCTCAGGCGCAGTCCCGGACGGCGCGGGCGAGGATGCGCAGGCCCTCGTCCAGATCGTCCGGAGTGGCGGTCAGGGCGGGCAGCAGCTTGACGACCTCGCTCTCCGGGCCGGAGGTCTCGATCAGCAGGCCGAGTTCGAAGCACCGGGCGGCGATCTTTTCGGCGAGCCCCTTGTCGGCGAACTCCAGGCCCCAGACCAGGCCCCGGCCGCGGAAGGTCGCGCCCAGCCGGGGGTGTTCGGCGGCGATGGCGCTCAGGTGCGAGCGGACGAGTTCGCCGTGGGCGCGGGTCTGGTGCTCCATTCCGCCGTCGGCCCAGTACGTGTCCAGGGCCGCGGCGGCGGTGACGAAGGCCGGGTTGTTGCCGCGGAAGGTGCCGTTGTGCTCGCCCGGCGCCCACACGTCCAGCTCCGGCTTGAAGAGGGTGAGCGACATCGGCAGCCCGTAGCCGCTGATGGACTTGGAGAGCGTGACGATGTCCGGCACGATGCCCGCCTCCTCGAAGGAGAAGAAGCCACCGGTGCGTCCGCAGCCCATCTGGATGTCGTCGACGATCAGCAGCATGTCGCGACGCGCGCACAGGTCGGCGAGCCCGCGCAGCCATTCGGGACGGGCGACGTTGATGCCGCCCTCGCCCTGCACCGTCTCCACGATCACGGCGGCGGGCCGGTTCAGGCCCGAGCCCTGGTCCTCAAGGAGCCGTTCGAACCACAGGAAGTCCGGGACCCGGCCCTCCAGGTAGTTGTCGAACGGCATCGGCGTGCCGTGCACGAGCGGGATGCCGGCGCCCGCGCGCTTGAAGGCGTTGCCGGTGACGGCGAGGGAGCCCAGCGACATGCCGTGGAAGGCGTTGGTGAAGGACACGATCGACTCGCGGCCCTTGACCTTGCGGGCCAGCTTGAGCGCGGCCTCGACGGCGTTGGTGCCGGTGGGGCCCGGGAACATCACCTTGTACGGCAGGTCGCGGGGGCGCAGCACGTGGTTCTGGAAGCTCTCCAGGAACGCGCGCTTGGCCGTCGTCGACATGTCCAGGCCGTGGGTGACGCCGTCCCGTTCGAGGTAGTCGAGCAGGGCGCGTTTGAGTACGGGGTTGTTGTGGCCGTAGTTGAGCGCCCCGGCACCGGAGAAGAAGTCGAGGTAGGTGTGGCCGTCCTCGTCGTACATCCGGCTGCCCCGGGCCCGGTCGAAGACGGTGGGCCAGCCGCGGCAGTAGCTGCGCACCTCCGACTCCACGGTCTCGAAGACGCTCAGATCAGGCTGGGTGATGGTCATGACGTCGCTGCTCCTGGGGGTGAGGGGCTGGTGGGGTGGGTGAGACGACCGGTGCTGTGCGGGACGTGACGTGCTGTCAGTCGCGGGCGACGGGCGCCAACGGTCCGATGCGGTACGTGACGTGTTGTCAGTTGCGGGCGACGGGCGCCAGCGGGCCGATGCGGTGCAGCACCTCCGGCTCGTGCCCCTGCTCGGGGAAGAGCCCGGCGTCGAACAGGACGCGTCGCTCCACGGACGCGCCGTGCCGCTCGGCGAACGACGCGAACAGTCGGTTGGAGGCCGCGTTGCCGGGCGCGATCGTGGTCTCGACGTGGTCGATCCCCGCCGTCCGCGCCACCCGGTCGGCCAGCCCGTCCAGTAGCGCGGCGGCCAGCCCCCGGCCGCGGTACGCGCCGGACACCGCGATCTGCCAGACCACCAGCGTCCGCGGACACTCGGGCCGCAGGTAGCCGGTGACGAAGGCGGCCGGCTCGCCGTGCGGGTCGCGGGCGACGGCGGAGGTGGCGGCGAAGTCGTGGCACCACAGCAGGTAGCTGTAGGAGGAGTTGAGGTCCAGCACCTGGGAGTCGCGGGCGATGCGCCAGATGGCGGCCCCGTCCGCGACGCGCGGGATGTCGAGGGCGCAGCCGGCGGGGAGCGCGGGGGCGGGGCTGTCGGCACCGCCCCGGGCTGCGCCGGGCGTCCCGCCCGAGGTTCTTCTCCGTGTCGCGCTCTGCGTTTCGCTCTGCGTTTCGCTCGGCGTTCCGCTCTGCGTTTCGAGTGATGTCTCGTCCGGTGTTTCCGGTGGATGGCCTTCCGGGCTCTCCGGTATTTCTCCGTTTCTGCCTCGGGCACGTACAAGGTCTGCTTGTGCGGCGGTCATGCGAGAGGAATGTACCCAGCGGAAAAAGAAATTGCATCGGGGGATGGGGTTACGTGGGCGGGGTGTGTTGTGTTATCGCGCGGAGGTGCGCGGGTGCGCGAAGCGGGCGGTTCGGTGGGGTTTTTGGTCGGTTATATCCGGGCGAAACGGGCGTGCTGTGGAGTCGATCACAGCTTCGCGCGGCTGTGAATGATGTCGGAATCGCCGGGCTTGCCGGTTTCTCAAATTCTTGCGTTTGGGCCCGGGAAGGCCGGGCAGGAGAACTCGGGGAACCGCCGGGAGAGGGAATAGGGGAATTGGCGGCGATAAACGCATGAGAAGCGCGGAACGGGGAACGGGGAATGAGTGGGCCGTTCGCTTTTCCGGGGCCCGATTTCATGGTGCTCGTTTTCATGGTGCTCGTTTTCGTGGCGCCCGGTTTCCGGTGTCCGGTTCCTGGCGTCCGCTTTCCTCGGGTGGTGTCGGCCGGGCGAGCGTTGCCGGACGGTTGTCTCCCGGGCGTGACGGTCGCCGCCGAGGTGTGGCGGTCGCCTCCGGGGGTGTGACGGTCACCGCCGGGCGTGCAGGAGGACGAGGACCTGCCGGAAGGACCGGCGGACGCGCCACCGGCCACAGGCTCGTCGGCTCGTCGGCGAGGAGACGCCAGACCTATCCTCCCGAGACTCCCGCATGTACGGCCCGAAGCCCCTGGCGGACCCCTACACCCCTGCGCATACAGTGCGTTCATGAGTGAGAGCGCGGTGCTGCACATCAAGGGCAGGATCCTGGCCGGGCCGGACGAGGTCCACGACGAACTCTGGGTCGTCGGCGGCCGGGTGACGTACGAACGGCCGGTGGGGGCACGGGACGTCAGGACGGTACGGGGCTGGGCGCTGCCCGGCCTGGTCGACGCCCACTGCCACGTCGGCCTGGACGCCCACGGCCCCGTCGACAAGGCGACCAGCGAGGAGCAGGCGCTCACCGAGCGCGAGGCCGGAACACTGCTGCTGCGCGACGCCGGTTCGCCCTCCGACACCCGGTGGATCGACGACCGGGAGGACCTGCCCCGGATCATCCGCGCGGGCCGCCACATCGCCCGGACCCGCCGCTACATCCGCAACTACGCCCACGAGATCGAGCCCGAGGACCTCGTCGCGTACGTCGCCCAGGAGGCGCGGCGCGGCGACGGGTGGGTCAAGCTCGTCGGCGACTGGATCGACCGCGAGTCCGGCGACCTGTCCGCCTGCTGGCCACCCGGCGAGGTGGCGGCGGCGATCGCCGAGGCCCACCGGCTGGGCGCCCGGGTGACCGCCCACTGCTTCGCCGAGGAATCCCTCCGACCCCTCGTCGAGGCGGGCATCGACTGTATTGAGCACGCCACGGGACTCACCGAGGAGACCATCCCCCTCTTCGCCGAGCGGGGCGTGGCCATCGTCCCCACCCTCGTCAACATCGCGACCTTCCCGCGGCTCGCGGAGGGCGGCGAGAAGAAGTTCCCGCGCTGGGCGGACCACATGCGCCGACTGCACGAGCGCCGCTACGCGACCGTCCGGGCGGCGTACGAGGCCGGGGTGCCGATCTACGCCGGCACGGACGCGGGCGGCTCGCTCGCCCACGGCCTGATCGCCCAGGAGGTGACCGAACTGGTCAAGGCGGGCCTCCCGCCGGTGGCCGCCCTCTCGGCGACGACCTGGGGCGCCCGGTCCTGGCTCGGCCGCCCCGGGCTCACGGAGGGCGCTTCCGCGGATCTGGTGGTGTACGAGGCCGACCCGAGGGCCGATGTCCGCGTCCTGGGGGCGCCGCAGCGGGTGGTGTTGCGGGGGCGGGTGGTGCGCTGAGAGGCGTACGGGGGCGGAGCCGGATCAGTCCTCGCCGCGCCGCCGCCTCCGGCCCATCCATGCCGCCGTCAGCGCGCCGGAGATGTTGTGCCAGACGGAGAACACGGCGGCGGGCAGCGCGGCGGCCGGACTGAAGTGGGCGGTGGCCAGGGAAGCGGCGAGGCCGGAGTTCTGCATCCCGACCTCGAAGGCCATCGCCCGGGAGGCGGGCGCGCCCAGCCGGGCCACCTTCCCGGCCGCGTACCCGAGGGCCAGCCCCAGCCCGTTGTGCAGCGCGACCGCCAGCAGCACCAGCGCCGCCGCGTCCTTTATGCGCGCGGCGCTGCCCGAGACGACGGTCAGCACGATGACCGCGATGGTGAGCGCCGAGACCCACGGCAGCGCTCGCAACGCCTTGTCGATGTAACGACCCGCGAGCAGTCGGACGACGAGTCCGCCCAGGACCGGCAGCAACACCGTCTTCAGGATGTCGGTCACCATCACGCCCGCGTCCACGTCCAGGAACTGCCCGGCGAGCAGCAGCGTCAAGGGAGGGGTGACGAGCGGGGCGACGAGCGTGGAGACGGTGGCCACCGAGACCGAGAGGGCGACATCGCCCCGGGCGAGGTAGGTCACGACGTTGGACGCGGTGCCACTGGGCGCACAGCCGACGAGGATCACCCCAGCGGCAAGCTGCGGCGGCAGGTCCAGCACGGTAGCGACCAGCCAGCCGAGCCCCGGCATGATCACGTAATGCGCCACAAGGCCCAGCGCCACGGCCCACGGCCGCTTGGCGACCGCCGCGAAGTCCGGCGGCGTCAGCGTCAGCCCCATGGAGAACATCACGACCCCGAGCAGCCACGGCACGGCGGGCGCCCAGCCGGTGAACTGCGCGGGCCACAGCAGCCCGATCGCCCCTGCGGCGATCACCAGCAGCGGGAAGACCGTGACCGCGCGACGCGCGGCGCGGTCGGAGGAGGGGAGGTCGCTGTGGGCGGGCGCTGTGTTCGTCTTCCGGCCCGGCGGGCTCGACGGCTGCGGCACGGTCGGGGGTTTCGTCTGCTCGGTCGGCACGGCGGCACCTTAGCGGTGGTGTGGTTGCAGGGAGCACGGGGTTTCGGATGCTGGACGGGCTTCCGCGCGGGGCGTGGTGCGGTGGCTTCGTGGGGGCAACCTGGGCAACTGGGGCAGGGGGCGGGCTGGTTGGATGGGGGCACTGAGCGGCCGGGGGAGGGATGGAGGTTGCGCTGCGGTGGAGGGTGTCCGGAGAGGCCCGAAATGGCTGATGTGCGCGAATCTTTGAAAGTGAGTAAAAACAGGGGTCGGCGCCGGTAAATCCGCAGGTCGCGGCCTGTGGTCCCCGCGCGTGCGGGGGTGGTCCCGGGAGGCACGGCGGGCGGCCGAGGAGCGGGCGGTGGTCCCCGCGCGTGCGGGGGTGGTCCCGCGATCTTCGCGAGGAGGGCGAGGGCGGCGGCGTGGTCCCCGCGCGTGCGGGGGTGGTCCCGGCGTTGACAGTCGGGCGCGTGATCGCCACAAGTGGTCCCCGCGCGTGCGGGGGTGGTCCCGCCTGCCCCTTATCACCGGAGCAATCGTTCCGGTGGTCCCCGCGCGTGCGGGGGTGGTCCCAAGGGCCCCCAGGGCCCGACTGCGGCGCACGGGTGGTCCCCGCGCGTGCGGGGGTGGTCCCCTCCGCGGCGCCATCAACCGCCTTTCCACACTGTGGTCCCCGCGCGTGCGGGGGTGGTCCCCTGCACGTGGTGGGTTCCTCGGGCGGGTGCTCGTGGTCCCCGCGCGTGCGGGGGTGGTCCCCTGCCGACGGACGAGGACGACGATCCAGAGGCGTGGTCCCCGCGCGTGCGGGGGTGGTCCCTCAACGGTCGGCCGCTCGGGGACGATCTGGGCGTGGTCCCCGGAGAGGGGAGGCGCTGGGGGAGCGGATCAAGTGGTCCCCGCGCGTGCGGGGGTGGTCCCACCACGGTCTTCGGGCCTTGCAGATGCCCCTGGTGGTCCCCGCGCGTGCGGGGGTGGTCCCGGCGTCGTGCACGCCGTCGCTGGTGAGCACCAGTGGTTCCCGCGCGTGCGGGGGTGGTCCCGAGTGGTCCGTGGTGTGGGACCGGTCGGCGGAGTGGTCCCGCGTGTGCGGGGGTGGTCCCGACTTCTTGCCGGGGAAGAAGGAGACGGCGGAGTGGTCCCCGCGCGTGCGGGGGTGGTCCCCAGCCGGTCGCGAACCGGCCGAGGTGTTCGGCGTGGTCCCCGCGTGTGCGGGGATGGCCCCAAGGGGCGGGTGCGTCTCTACAGCCGCGCCGGGTGCTCCCCGCCTGTGCGGGGCTGATCCGCAGCTTCGGCCGCGCCGCCCGGCCCCCCAACCTCCCCCACCGCCTTCTCCAACGCCACCACGAACCGATCCACAGTCCCCCGATCCCGAACCGCCAGCCGCAGCCACTCCGGCCCCAGCCCCGGGAACGTGTCCCCGCGCCGCGCCGCGAACCCCAGCGTGCGCAGCCGTTCGCGGACGGCCGCCGCCTTCGGCATCCGTATCAGGACGAAGGAACCCGCGGCCGGTTCCATGGCCCGTATGCCCGGGAACTCGCGCAGCCGCGACAGCAGGTACGCCCGGTCGGCGGCGATGGTCTCGGCCGCCTCGGCGGCCTCCGCGAGCGCGGCCGGTTCGCAGCACGCCTCGGCCGCAGCCAGCGCGGGTGCGGAGACGGGCCACAGGGGCTGGGCCTGTTCCAGGGCGGCGATGATCTCTGGGGCCGCCAGCACGTACCCGACGCGGAGGCCCGCGAGTCCCCACGTCTTGGTGAGGCTGCGCAGCACGACCAGGCCCGGGACGTCGGTCCGGGAGGCCAGGGAAGCGGGTTCGCCCGGGACCGCGTCCATGAAGGCCTCGTCCACGACCAGCGTGCGCCCGGGGCGCGCCAGCCGAGCCAGCGCCTCGGCCGGGTGCAGGACGGAGGTCGGATTGGTGGGGTTGCCGACGACGACGAGGTCGGCGTCCTCGGGTACCGAGTCCGCCCCCAGCCGGAAACCGTCCCGTTCCGTGAGCAGGACCCGTTCCACCACGTGCCCGGCGTCCCGCAGCGCCGCCTCCGGCTCGGTGAACTGCGGGTGCACCACGACCGGGTGCCGGGCCCGTATGGCGCGGGCGATCAGGACGAACGCCTCCGCCGCGCCCGCCGTCAGCAGCACCCGCTCCGGCGGCAGCCCGTGCCGGGCCGCGACGGCCTCGCGGGCCGCCCGGCCGTCCGGGTAGGCGGCGAGGCCGTCCAGTGACGCGGCGATGCGGGCCTTGAGCCAGGCGGGAGGCGTACCGGCCCGCACGTTGACGGCGAGGTCGGTGAGGTCGGTGAGCTCCCCGGCCGCGTCCCGCACCTCGCGGTCGCCGTGGTGGCGGAGGTCCGGCTCGTTCGCAGTGCCGGAACGGGGGGCGGGAGGAGTGGACACGGGGTCTCCTTGGTGCGGTGCAGGTGGTGCGTGTGTTGCGGATGGCTTCGGTGAGGTGGCGGGGCATAGGGCGACGGCGCAGGTGGCACGTCCTCCAGGCACCGACTTCCGTTTGGGAACGAGCAGTGTGGCCCCGGGACCGGCGGCGGCCAGCGCGGCGGCCTCCGCCACGCTCGGCGTGCCGGTGACGGCCGCGACCAGGGCGGAGGGCCGTGGCACCGGCACCGCCGCGAGCACCTCGGCCGGGAACGTCCGCAACGGCACGCCGAGCCGCCGCGCCGCCTCGATCACGCCGGGTTCGTCAGCCTTGCCGTCCACCGTGGCCAGCACGGCGATGGACGACGAGTCCGGACGCGCCGGGGCGGCGACCGACGAGAGGGCGTCGGCGATCAGGTCGAGGACCTCCCCGGCGGGCACTCCCCGGCGGGCGCCTACCCCAATGCTCAGCCGGTTTCGGCCGTCGCCGGTCACCGGCTCCGGAGACCCGTGCCCGGAGCCGCGTACGTCGTCCCTCACGCCCGCGCCCGTTCTGTATGGGCCGTACGGGAAGGCCAGGACGGAACCCACCGCCCTCCGGCCCGCGAACCGCCCGCACGCCGCCCGACGACCACCAGGCGCCCACGGAGGCGGCCGAGTGACCGGTGGCGGGCGGGGCGGGCGTCACGGTGCCGACGCCGGGTACGCCCGTGACAGGGGCGCCGGCGGTGGATCGACCGGTGACAGGAAAGCCGGTGCCCCTGGAAAGAGGTGAGACCGTGCCGGTCGTCATCGCGCTGGGCGCGTTCCTGATGACGTTGTGCGGGGGCCTGGTGGCCCAGCGCGTCACCGACCGCAGGCACCTGGTGCTGGGGCTGGCCGGCGGGCTGATGCTGGGCGTGGTGGGGCTGGACCTGCTGCCCGAGGCGCTGGAGGCCGCCGGGCGCGAGGTGTTCGGGGTGCCGGCGGCGTTGCTGTGCTTCGTGGCTGGGTTCCTCGCCGCGCACCTGCTGGAACGGTGGCTGGCGCTCCGCAAGGCGGCGCACGGGATGGATCCCGAGGAGCGGGTTCCGCAGGTGGGGCTGACGGCCGCGACGGCGATGGTGGTGCACAGCGTCATGGACGGGTTCGCGATAGGCCTTGCCTATCAAGTCGGCCAGGAGATGGCGGTGGCCGTGGCGCTCGCGGTCATCGCCCACGACTTCGCGGACGGTTTCAACACGTACACGATCACGAGCCTGTACGGGAACGCGCGGAAGCGGGCGCTGACGATGCTCGGCGCGGACGCGGTGGCCCCGGTCCTCGGGGCCGCGTCCACTCTGCTGTTCACCCTGCCGGAGCAGTTGCTCGGGGTGTACCTGGGGTTCTTCGGCGGGGTGCTGCTCTACCTGGCGACCTCCGACATCCTGCCGGAGGCCCACCACGATCACCCCGCGCGGTCCACCCTGGCCTGCACGGTGGCCGGGGTGGGCTTCATATGGCTGGTGGTCGGCCTGGCGGACTGAGGGCGCCGTGCAACGTTCCCGTCGTACCGGATGCGCGAGCACCACTACATGCTCACGCACTCCCGGCGGCCTTCACCGCGACCGTCCCCCCGGCCCCGGCCCCGGCCCCGGCCCCGGACGCGGCACCGGCCACCAGCCGACGGGCGAGCGACGGCTCCGCCGCCCAGTGCAGATGCAGGTACGACGCGTGCACCCCGCCCTCGGCGAACCCCTCCACGCGGCGCTGCGGGTGCGTCATCCCCCACGCGGGCGCGGCGCCGGCGCCCGGCTCCAGCACCGTCCGGTGGAACTCGTGGCCGCGCACCCGCGTCCCGGCGGCGGCCAGCGCGTTGTCCGCCAGCGCGACCGCCTCGCGGTAGCCGAGGGTGAGGCGCCCGGACATCCGCGCGTCGGCGGGCAGCACCCCGCACATGGGGCTGCCGTCCAGAGAGCGGGACAGGTACAGCAGTCCGGCGCACTCGGCCGCGACCGGCGCGCCGGAGGCGGCCAGCCGGGCCACGGCGGCGCGCAGCGGCGCGTTCGCGGACAGCTCGGGCCCGTAGACCTCGGGGAACCCGCCGCCGATGACCAGCCCGCGCGTCCCCTCGGGCAGCCGCTCGTCCCGCAGCGGGTCGAAAACGGCCACCTCGGCACCGGCCGCGGTCAGCAGCTCGGTGTGCTCGGCGTACGAGAACGTGAACGCGGCACCGCCCGCGACGGCGATCACCGGCCTGGCGGTGGTCATCGGCCTGGCGGTGGTCCCCTGCCTGACCGCCGAGCCGGCCCCATCCGCACCCGCACCGGCACTCGCACTCGCGCCCGCACCCGCACCCGCACCCGGAAGCGCACCCGCACTCGCACCCCCGCCCGGAAGCCCGCCGACAGCCGCCACCGCCTCCACCGGATCCCAGGCCGTCCCCGGCAGCGCCGGCGCCGACCGGGCCAGAGCCAGCAGGGCGTCCAGATCACACCCCGCGCGCACCCGGTCCGCCAGCGCCCGCACCGACTCCACGGCCTCCGTCTGCCGCTCGGCGACCGGGACCAGGCCCAGGTGACGGGACGGCGTACGGACCTGTTCGGCGCGGCGGAGCACGCCCAGTACGGGGACGCCGGAGTCGTCCATGGCGGTGCGCAGCAGGTCCTCGTGGCGGTCGGAGGCGACCTTGTTGAGGATCACCCCGGCCAGCCGGACGCCCGGGTCCCAGGAGGCGAAGCCGTGCACCAGCGCCGCCACCGAGCGGGACTGCGAGGAGGCGTCCACGACCAGCACCACCGGGGCCCGGAGCAGCTTGGCGACCTGGGCGGTGGAGGCCAGCTCGCCCTGGCCTGCGGCCCCGTCGAAGAGCCCCATGACGCCCTCGACGAGCGCCAGGTCGGCGCCCGCCGCGGCGTGCAGGAACAGCGGGGCGACGCGTTCCGGCCCGCACATGTAGGCATCCAGGTTGCGGCCGGGGCGGCCGGTCGCCAGGGCGTGGTAGCCCGGGTCGATGTAGTCGGGGCCCACCTTGTGCGGGGAGACCGACAGCCCGGCCGCGGTGAACGCCGCCATCAGGCCGGTGGCGACGGTGGTCTTGCCGCTGCCGGAGGACGGCGCGGCGATGACCAGACGGGGGATGGTGCTCAAGAAGTCCTCACTCGAAAACGCGCTGAACTCGAAGAACTCGAAACGCGCTGGATCACACGCTCCTGCCGGAGCTCACCACTCGATCCCCTTCTGCCCCTTCTGCCCCGCGTCCATCGGGTGCTTGACCTTGGTCATGTCGGTGACCAGGTCGGCGTAGTCCAGCAGCGGCTGCGGGGCGTTGCGGCCCGTGATGACGACGTGCTGGGTGCCCGGCCGGTCGCGCAGCACGGAGACCACCTCCTCGGTGTCCACCCAGCCCCAGTGCATCGGGTACGCGAACTCGTCCAGCACGTACAGCCGGTAGGTCTCGGCGGCCAGGTCGCGCTTGACCTGCTCCCAGCCCTCGCGCGCGGCCTCCTCGCTGGAGGCGATGTCGCGCTGGACCCAGGACCAGCCCTCGCCCATCTTGTGCCAGGCGACGGTGCCACCCTCGCCGGAGTCGCCCAGGACGCGCAGCGCGCGCTCCTCGCCGACCTTCCACTTCGCCGACTTGACGAACTGGAACACCCCGACCGGCCAGCCCTGGTTCCAGGCCCGCAGCGCCAGGCCGAAGGCGGCGGTGGACTTGCCCTTGCCCTGGCCGGTGTGGACCAGGACCAGCGGGCGGTTGCGGCGCTGGCGGGTGGTGAGTCCGTCGTTCGGTACGACGGACGGCTGTCCCTGCGGCATCAGGCGACCCTCCGGGTTGCTTGGTTGCGAGTGGTGTGGGTGGGGGAGTGGGGTGCGGTGCGCATGGTGTGCCCGGCGCGCCCGCCCGTCAAGGACGGGGAGGGGGACGGCGCCGGGGTACGGGTGCCGCGCACGTCGCGGACGAGGGCGGTGACGCTGTCCGCGCGCAGCTCGTCCAAGGTGACGGCGGTGCCGTGCAGGTCGCGGGCGAGTTCGGCCGCCAGGCCCAGCCGTACGGGGCCGGTCTCGCAGTCCACGACCACCGAGGCGACGCCGTCGGCCGCCAGCAGCCGGGCGGCGCGTGCGGACCGCTCCAGCGGCTGCCTGCCGCCGGTGGCCCGGCCGTCGGTGACGACGACGAGGAGCGGGCGGCGGGCGGCGTCCCGCATCTTCTCGACGCGCAGCACCTCGTGGGCCTTGAGCAGGCCCTCGGACAGCGGCGTCCGGCCGCCGGTCGGCAGCGTCTGGAGGCGGGCGGCCCCGGCCTCCACCGAGGAGGTCGGCGGCAGCGCCAGCTCGGCGCCGGAGCCGCGGAAGGTGATCAGGCCGACCTTGTCGCGCCGCTGGTAGGCGTCCAGCAGCAGGGAGAGGACGGCGCCCTTGATGACGCTCATCCGCTGCCGTGCCGCCATCGAGCCGGACGCGTCCACGACGAACAGCACGAGGTTGCCCTCCCGGCCCTCGCGCACCGCCTCGCGCAGGTCGTCCCGGCGCACGACCAGGCCGGGGCCGCGGCGCCCGCGCGCCCGCTGGTGCGGCGCGGCGGCCCGCAGGGTGGCCGACAGGTGCAGCTTGCCCAGGGCGCCCTGCGGGTGCCGGGCGCCGGTGGTGCGTCCGTGGGCCGTGCGGGCCCGGGAGCGACGGCCGTCCGCGCCCTCGCCGATGCCGGGCACGTCCAGCCGGCGGGTCTTGAACGGGTCGGCGGCGCCGACGGCGGCCTGTTCGGCGGCGGCAGCTCCGTTCCCGGAGGAAGCGGGTTCCGAAGCCTCCGGGGAACCCGGCTGTTCGGGCACCTGGGGCTGCTCCGGCTGCTCCCGCCCGTCACCGGCCGGGCCCTGCGGACCGGGGTCGGCGGGCGGCTGACCGCCGGGCCCACCGTCCGGGCCGCCCTCGGGACCGCCGTCGTCCGGGCCCCCTTCAGGACCGCCGTCCCCGGGCCCGTCCGGCTCCGGCTCGGGCCCGTCGTCCTCCCCCTCGGGCTGCTCGGGCTCGTCCGCCGCGAACTCGTCCAGAATCCGGTCGAGCTTGTCCTCGTCCAGACCCGGCGCGTCGAAGGGCGCGCGGCGGCGCCGGTGCGGCAGCGCGAGCAGCGCGGCCTGCCGTACGTCCTCGGTGCGCACCTCGTCCCGGCCCGCCCACGCGGCCAGCGCGGTGGCGGTGCGCGCCATGACGATGTCCGCGCGCATCCCGTCCACCTCGAAGGCGGCGCAGATCGCGGCGATCTGACGGAGCGCCGTGTCGCCGAGCCGCACGGACGGCAGCAGGGCGCGGGCCGCCACGACGCGGGCGCGCAGCGCCGCCTCGTCGTCCGCCCAGCGGGCCGCGAAACCGGCCGGGTCGTCGTCGTAGGCCAGCCGCCGCCGGACGACCTCCACGCGCTCGTCCGGCTCGCGGGAGGCCGCGACCTCCACCGTCAGGCCGAAGCGGTCCAGCAACTGCGGGCGCAGCTCGCCCTCTTCGGGGTTCATCGTGCCGACGAGCAGGAACCGGGCCGCGTGCCGTACGGAGACGCCCTCCCGCTCGACGTGCGAGGCGCCCATGGCGGCGGCGTCCAGCAGCAGGTCGATGACGTGGTCGTGCAGCAGGTTGACCTCGTCGACATACAGGATGCCGCGGTGCGCGTCGGCCAGCAGGCCGGGCTCGAACGCCTTCACGCCCTCCGCGAGCGCCCGCTCGATGTCCAGCGCGCCCACCACGCGGTCCTCGGACGCGCCGACCGGCAGCTCCACCATGCGCGTGGGCCGCGTGGTGCCGGCCTCGATCTCGTGCGGCCCGTCGGGGCAGCGCGGGTCCGGCGCGGCCGGGTCGCAGCTGAACCGGCACCCGGCGACGACCGGCACGTCCGGGAGGACGGAGGCCAGCGCTCTCACCGCGGTGCTCTTGGCCGTCCCCTTCTCGCCGCGGATGAGCACCCCGCCCACTGCGGGGCTGACCGCGTTGAGCAGCAGGGCGAGCCGCAGATCGTCCATGCCGACGATCGCGGTGAGCGGATAGGGCGTGTTCACGCGGTGATCACTCCTTCGGGTGTTTCTCGTGCGACGGTGCGGGGGCGGCGGGGGGTTTGTGCTTCGGCCCGTGGTGTACGTGCCGTGGCACGTAGGGGCGCGTACGACCACCCGCAAGCGCGCTGGTGGAGGCCGTTCACGGCGCCCCCGGCGGGACGAACGGCAGCCCCTCCGGCACGCCGTTCTCGATCAGCCGCCACAGCGCGTCCGTGTCGGCGTGCTCCTCGATCAGGTCGCCCAGGCGGTCGAGCTGCTCCTCGCGCAGCGCCGCGAAACTGGTGTCCGGGGCCGGGACGAAGGCCCGCCCCGCGTCCGCCGCCACCCGCCGCAGGAACGCCCGGCGGAACCCGTCGCTCTCCAGCGACCCGTGCCAGTGCGTGCCCCACACCGGGCCGACCCGGCAGCCGTCCAGGAAGGGTTCGCCGCCGCCGACCTCGGCGACGCCGTGGTGGATCTCGTAACCCTCCACCGGTTCGCCCAGCGCCTCGCCGGACGGCCGGGCCAGCGTCTTGTCCGCCGCGAACCGGACGCGGACGGGCAGCAGGCCCAGCCCGTCCACCGTCCCGGCCCGCGACTCGACCTCGTCCTCGATCCGCTCGCCGAGCATCTGGAAGCCGCCGCAGATGCCCAGCACCGGGCGGCCCTCGGCGGCGCGCCGCCGGATCGCGTCGGCGAGGCCGCGTTCGCGCAGCCACTCCAGCGCCCGCACGGTGCCGCGCGTGCCCGGGAGGACCACCAGGTCGGCGTCGGCCAGTTCCTCGGGCCGGTCCACGAAGCGGACGACGACGCCCGGCTCGGCGGCCAGCGCGTCCACGTCGGTGAAGTTCGACATCAGCGGGACCGCGGCGACCGCGACCCGCAGCACGTCCGCGCCGTGCGGCGGCGCCACCACGCTCTCGCGCACCGCGCCGCGCAGCGAGACGCGCAGACCGTCCTCCTCGTCGATGCCCAGCCCGTGCGCGAACGGCAGCACGCCCAGCGTCGGGCGGCCGGTGATGCCCTTGAGCATGTCCAGGCCCGGCTCCAGCAGGGAGACGTCCCCCCGGAACTTGTTCACGAGGTAGCCCGCGATCAGCGCCTGGTCCTCCTTGGACAGCAGCGCCGTGGTGCCGAAGAAGGACGCGAAGACGCCGCCCCGGTCGATGTCGCCGACCACCACGACGGGCAGCCGCCCGGCCCGCGCGATCCCCATGTTCACGATGTCGGTGCGGCGCAGGTTGATCTCGGCGGGGCTGCCCGCGCCCTCGCAGATCACCACGTCGTGCGTGCGCCGCAGCTCGGCCAGGCACTCGGTGACGGTGCCCAGCAGTTCTTCGCGGCGGCTCGCGTACGGGGTCGCTCCCCCGGGGCCGCCGCCCGGCCTGCCGAAGTAGCCGCGCGCGCTCATCTCGCCCACCGGCTTGCCGAGCAGCACGACCTGGCTCGTGCGGTCGCTGCCGGGCTTGAGCAGCACCGGGTTCATCAGCGCGGTCGGCTCGACCCGGGCCGCCGCGGCCTGCATCGCCTGCGCGCGGCCTATCTCGGCGCCGTCGCGGGTGACGTAGGAGTTCAGGGACATGTTCTGCGCCTTGAAGGGCGCCACCCGGACGCCCTGGCGCGCCAGCCACCGGCAGATGCCCGCCGTGACCACGCTCTTGCCCGCGTCCGACGTGGTCCCGGCGACCAGCAGCCCGCCGCCCACGCCGTCGCGCGCCACGCCGCGCCGTCCGCTCATCGGGCTCTCCACCGGGCGCGCCGCGCCGTGCCGTCCGTTCGCGGGGCTCTTCGCGTGGTGCGGGGCGTCGTGCCGTTCGCTCACCGGGCTCCCCACCGGGCGCGCCGCGCCGTGCCGTCCGTTCGCCGGGCTCTCCACAGCGCTCTCCTCATCGTGTGCCGCGCTCTTCGTCACTGTCGGCTCCCCGCCGCCCGCTCCGGAGCGTACGGAGTTCACCGCGCGCCCCCGGAGCGCGGCCGTCCGGACCGCTTCCGCACGACCGCCCCGGCCACCAGCCGCGCCCCGACCGTCGCCGCCAGCGCGAGCGCGCCCACCCGGCGCGACAGCCGCGCCGCCCGCGCGATGTCGGTCACCTCCACCGGCCGCCCGGCGTCCCCGTTGAGCACCGGCCGGTGCTCCACCCGTCCGCCGTACGCGAGCGTGCCGCCCAGCCGGACGCCCAGCGCGCCCGCGAACGACGCCTCCACCGGGCCCGCGTTCGGGCTCGGGTGCCGGGAACCGTCCCGCCGCCAGGCGCGCCACGCGCCCGCCCGGTCGTCCCCGGCGAGCACCGCCAGCGCCGCCGTGAGCCGGGAGCCCGGCCACCCGGCGACGTCGTCCAGACGGGCCGAGGCCCACCCGAAGCGCCGGTACTTCGGCGACTTGTGGCCCACCATCGCGTCCAGCGTGTTCACCGCGCGGAAGCCCACCAGCCCCGGCACGCCGGCCACCGCGCCCCACACGAGGGCGCCGACCACCGCGTCGGAGGTGTTCTCGGCCACGGACTCCACCACGGCGCGCGCCATCTCGGGGCCGTCCAGCGCCTGCGGGTCGCGCCCGCACAGGTGCGGCAGCCGCCGCCGGGCCGCCTCCAGGTCGCCGGCCTCCAGCGCGCGCCCGATGGCCCGTGCCTCGCGGCCCAGGGACGTGCCGCCCAGCACCGTCCAGGTGGCGGCGGCGGTCAGTGCGACGGAGGCGGGGGGACAGGCGCGCGTCACGCGGACGAGCAGCGCGGCGCCGGCCGCGGCGGTACCCGCGCACACGAGGGTGTGCACCGCCCCGCGGCCCCGGTGGTCGCGCCACAGCCCGCGCTCCACGGCCGCCGCGGCACGCCCGAAGACGGCCACGGGGTGGCCGCGCCGGGGATCGCCCGCGATCAGGTCGCCGAGGAAGCCGAGGGCCGCGCCGCACGCGTAGGTGGCGTGTTCGGCACGCATCGGATCAGACCGCCGTCGCGCCTCGGAGGGGCGTCGGTACGGCACGTACGGGAGATCGCGAACTGCGGCCGGGCATGGCTGGTATGTCCTCACTCAGGGTCCGCGCCCTGGTTCGACGTGACCGGCGACGTGAGTCTCCTGGCTCCCGGATCGGCGCTCCCCCCGGCCTTCCCGTCCGTCCCACGCACCTCGTACGCGCTGCGGACCGTGACCTTCCCCTGGAGGGGCGCTCCCCGGTGACAGTGGCGGGACCGCGCCGGATTCTCACCGGACTTCCTCATCTGTCGCCGAATGGCCCTGGCAGTCCACCACGCCCCGCGAACGCCCGTCAACTCGCCCGTGACCTGCGACGAGTCTTCGCATGCGGCGGGTTACGGGAGTGTTCCAGAGGGTGTGGAGACCATTACGGACGGTTGCCCGGGCCGTCGTTTCCACGTCACTATCTGGGACACGGCACGCGATGACGCGGTCGGGAGGGGGCCGGGATGCCGGAGAGCACCGAACGCCACGAGTTCCGCATCAGGATCACGGGGACGCACGATCCGCAGCAGGACATCGAGAGGCTCAGGGTGTGGCTGGAACGCGAGCCCTGGCTGCACGACCGGAAGCACACCTGGGACGTCCGCCCCCGGGGCCCGGAGTCCGACGCCGGGACGGGGGAGAAGGGGGAGGGTGACGGGCCGGACGCCCCGGCTCGTAGAGGGGAAGGCGGAGCCGGTGAGACGCGCCGGGACATGGCCGTCGGCGTCGACGATCTGGTCCTGGTCATCACCGGCGCCGCCGCCGCCGAGGTCACCAAGGCCCTGTTGATCACCCTCCGAGAGTGGCGGCAGCGGCGCCGGGAGGAGACCGCGGGGAACGAGCGGCCGGACGTCACGCTCGACAGCGGCGGCGGTCTGCGGCCCATCGCCGACGGCGACGGCGGGAGCCCGCGCCGGACCTGCGGCGGTGACGGTGACGGCGGGGGCCCGCGCCGGACCGGGGACGAGCGCCCGGCCGACGACCCACCACGCCGGCGCCGCGACCCCGACGGCAGGACGGACGAGGGCGGCGGCACCGGCGAGGAGTGACCCGCGATGTCCGTGTACGACGCACGCGGGAAGAGAAACCGGGCACTGCTGATCTGCGTCAGCGACTACGAGACGCTGCCCCCGCTCCCGGCTGTCGAGGGCAACGCCGAGGAGCTGAAGAGCGCGCTCACCCGGCAGGCCACCGATCTCTTCGCCGCGCACGAGATCGTCGTCTGCAGCCCCCGGGAGCCCTGGGAACTGGACCAGGCGCTGGACAAGGTCACCGCCGAGGCGCGCGGCCTGCTGCTCGTCCACTTCTCCGGGCACGGCCGGGTCCGCCTGGACGGCGGCGATCTCCAGCTGATGGTCGGGGTCTCGCAGCCGGGGCACTCCCACAAGGCCGTCTCCTGGCAGGACACGGTGCTGCCCTACCTGGACAACTCCCGGGCCGACCGGGTCGTCGTCGTCCTGGAGTGCTGCTTCTCCGGCAACGCCGACGAGGCGTTCCACTCCCGCCGCAAACCCATGTCCCTCCTGATGGCCGCACAACCCAACCGGCGCATCTTCAGCGGCGAGGAACCGGCCGGCGGCACGATCTTCACCCGCGCCATGGTGCGCGTCCTGCGCGACGGCATCCCCGGCAAACCCTTCGTCACCTTCGAGGACTTCGTGCGGGAACTGCGCGAACTGCTCGCGGACGAGGAAACGCCGATGGGCGACAAATGGGAGCCCCGGTCGGCGAAGCAGA
Organism: Streptomyces sp. NPDC003077; assembly: GCF_040611095.1. Taxonomy (NCBI): domain Bacteria; kingdom Bacillati; phylum Actinomycetota; class Actinomycetes; order Kitasatosporales; family Streptomycetaceae; genus Streptomyces; species Streptomyces sp. NPDC003077. Next base: position 77,558 of record NZ_JBEXNM010000016.1, read on the forward strand.
ACACCGACGACGACGTCATCCTCTCCTTCGCCACCCCCGAGGTACGGCCGCCGACACCGCTGCGGGTCCGGCTGCGCCGCTGGTACCGGCGGCACGTCCTGCCCCGGATGCGGCTGCTGCTCGCCCTGGTGACGGCCGGCGCGCTGACCGCCGGCGGCCTCGTCGCCGCCGACCTGCTCCAGCCCGAACCGTCCTGCCCGGTCCCGCTCGAACTGCGGCTGCTGACCGCGCCGGAGGCCGAGCCGACGCTGCGCCGGGCGGCGTTCGAGTACGAGATGTCGGAGCTCAACACCCGTCCGCTCAAGGGGGAACGGGACACCCCGGACGGTTGCCGGCGGACCCAGATCACCGTCTACTCGGCGGCCAAGGACGAGACCACCAAGGGGTTCGCGGCGGCCGGCCGCTGGCAGGGCGAGGCCCGCGGCGCGCGGGGCGGCGAGACGGAGGGCATCGACCCGCTGCACCGGCCCGGCCCGCAGCCCGACCTGTGGGTACCGGAGTCCGGCGCCGACTATCTGGAGGCCCGGCGCGCCATGGGGCTGCCGCGACAGGCCACGGCCGCAAAGGCGGCCGGATCGCCCACCAAGGCGGCCGGATCGCCCGCCACGCTGCACGTCATCGGCCCGGTCGCGTACTCCCCGCTGGTCGTCGGCATCCCCGAGAGCAAGCGGCTGGACAACGTCGAGCAGGTCGGCGGCACCTGGCGGGACATCCTCACCGCCACCGACACCGACCACCGGAACCTCAGACTGCTGCGCCCCAGTCCGGTGCTCTCCGGCACCGGACTGCTGCACACCCTCGGCCTGTACCTGGCCAACGACGGTTCGCGCATCGGTTCCTCCGGCGCGCCGGACCAGTCGCTGGCCAAGGACGCCGAGCAGCGGATGTCCGCGCCGGGCAGCCAGTACGCGGGCAGCACCCAGTTGCTGTGCTCGCTGCGCCCCGGCCCCGACGAGGCCCGGGCGGGGGACCGGGACGCGCAGGGCGATCGGGGCTCGTCGGGTGACCGGGCCTCGCCGGGCGAGCGGGCCGGTTCCGCCCCGCTGGTCTCCGAGAAGTCGCTGATGGACTTCAACCTGGGCCACGCCATCGGCGACTGCCCGGCCCGGGACACCGCCCTGGCGCACGGCGACCGGTACGCGGCCTACTACCCGAAGAACGTCCCGGCCCTGGACCACCCCATGGTCCGGGTCGACTGGCGCGGCGCAACGGACGGCACCGCCCGGCGCGCGGCCGTCGAGCGGTTCGCGCGGTGGCTGCGCTCGCCGGACGGCGGCCAGCGGACGATCGTCCAGGACGGCTACCGCGGGGTGACGCCCGAGGGCGCGCCCGCCCCCCGTCCCGTGGCCGGCTCGCCGCTGCTGAACAGCCGCGCCGACGTCGACATCGACGCCCCGGTGCACCGGCTGACGGCGGACCAGGAGCAGGTCTCCGGCGTGCTGAGCGGTTACGACAAGGCCCAGGAGACCAGTCAGGTGCTCTTCCTCCTCGACGCCTCCACCTCCATGGCCGAGGGCGGCAAACTCTCCGTCGCCCTCGCCGCCGCGAGCCGCGCCCTGGACATGACCGGCCCCCGCCACACGTACGGCCTGTGGACCTTCCCCCAACGAGACCGTCCCCAGGACGCCGACCGGCCGCGCCGGATCGTCCCCCTCGGCACCGACGACCCGGAGCGGGGGAAGGCCGCGCTGGCCAGGATCGGCAAGGGGGAACTCGTCGAGTACGGCGCGTCCATGGAGGAGGCGCTGACCACCGCCGTCCGGGAGATGCGGAAGACGTCCGGCACCAACAAGGCCATCGTGCTGATCATGGACAAGGACGACGGCGCCGCCGGCCGGGCGCAGGGCGTCGAGCCCAAGCTGATGGAACTGCTGGGGGAGCGGCCCCGCATCCCCGTGCTGACCCTCGCCCTGGGCTCGGACGGCTGCAAGTCCCTCGTCCTCAGCGGCCTGAAGTCCACCTCCGGCGGCGAGTGCTACCCCGGTGGCCCGGACGCCGCCGACCTGCTGGCCGGGGTGATCGCGTCGGTCGGGGTCGGCGGGCGGGGGACGGGATGAGGAGCGGGTGCGCGGGCCCCTCGTCCGGCCGGGCGGGAGGGATGATCGGCGGCCGTCTCGCCCCCGGGGACCGGGCGTGGCTCCCTACGGACGCGGACGCGGACGCGGGCGAGTCCGGAACGAGGAGGGCGGCATGAAGGCTGCGCGCGGGCGGTCGGCGGTGGCATTGGGGCTGGCGGCGCTGCTGCTGGCGGCGGGGTGCTCAAACGCCCCGCCCGGGCCGGGCCCCGGGCCGGAGAAGGGCGAGTTGGTCTTCGCCACCGGAAGCGACCTGAGCAGCACCGGCGTCCGCCAGGACCTGATCGAGGACTGGTCGCGGCGGACCGGGCAGCGGGTGCGGATCGTCAAACTCCCGGACACCGCCGACGGGCAGCGCAGCCAGCTCCTGGCGGCCGGGCAGTCCGGCAACAGCGGCTACGACGTGCTCAACATCGACGTGGCGTGGACCGCGGAGTTCGCCAAGGCGGGCGTCATCCAGCCCTGGGGCGCCAAGCTCGACCCGGACTTCCTGGACAGCGTGGCCAAGACGGCGGTGGACGGCGGCGGCACGGTGTGGGCCGTCCCCTTCAACACGGACGCCGGGCTGCTCTACTACCGCAAGGACATCCTGGAGGGCTACGGCCACGACCGGCCGCCCACCAACTGGGGCGAGCTGAAGAACGTCGCCGAGGAAGTCGCCGCCGCGTACAACCGCGACACCGCTCGTCTGGGCAAGCGCCGGAACACCATGTACGGCCTGGTCACCCAGCTCCGCCCGTACGAAGGGCTGACCGTCAACACCCTGGAGTCCGCCTGGGCCAACGGCGGCGACCCGGACGCCACCAGCTTCACCAAGGGCGAGCAGGTCGGCGCGCTCCAGCAGGGCGTCGCCGACCTCAAGACCCGGCTGGACTCGATCATGCCGCACGAGGCCACGGACATGGACGAGACGGAGAGCCGCCGCTGGTTCGCCGACGGCCGCGCGCTGTTCATGCGCAACTGGCCGGTGGAGTACGCCTCGGTCGCCGAGAAGCTCCGGCCGGGCAAGGACTTCGACGTGGCCGAGCTGCCGGGCCGCCCCACGGACGGCAAGCGGATGTCCGTCCTGGGTGGCCAGAACCTCGCCGTGGCGGCGGACAGCGCCCACCCGGAGGCCGCCCGCGAGCTGATCCGGGCGCTCACCGACCCGCACAGCGAACGCTGCCTCCTGGAGCGCGGGTTCGCGGCCACCCGCGACTCGTCCTACCGGGACCCCGGACGGGCCCCCGCCTGCCACCTGCCGCCCGGCAAGGCCGAACGCGCCGAGCGCGACGCCCCGCCGGACCACGACCCGGGCCAGGGCCGCGAACCGCCCTACAAGCGGACCCTGTACGCGGCCCTGCGGGCGGCCGAGCCGCGCCCCCGCAGCGTCCACTACCAGATGTTCAGCAAGGTCGTGCAGATAAGGGTGTCGGAGTACCTCGGGACGACGCTCGGCACGGCCATCGCGGACCGGCTGGCCAGGGAGGCGGACGAGGCGTTGAGCGGGCGGAACTGAGGGAGCACCGAGGGAGGGGTGCCGGACGTCGGCGTCCCCCTCCGCCTCACTGCCGGCCCGGCCAGCGGTTCACCGGCAGGGGCCCCCGGCTGAGCACCGTGCGGATGGCGAAGGTGCTGCGGGCGTCGCGCACCGGGCCGATCGCGAGGATCTCGTCGAGCAGCACCTGCTCGTAGGCGGCCAGGTCCGGCACGACCACCTCGACGAGGAAGTCGGCCTCCCCGGACACCACGTGGCAGGAGACGACGGCGGATATCGCGGTCAGGGCCTCCTCGATCATCCGGGACGTGGCCCGGGAATGCTGCTCGACCGTCAGCGCGACGAAGACCGTCAGGCCCAGCCCGACCCGGCCCCGGTCCAGTTCGGCGCGGTAGCCGGAGATGACGCCCGCCGTCTCCAGCGCCTTGGTGCGCCGCAGGCAGGACGAGGGGGAGAGCCGCACGGCTTCGGCGAGGTCGACGTTGGGCGTCCGCCCGTTGCGCTGGAGGTGCTCCAGGATGGCCCGATCGACGCGGTCGTACTGGGGAGTTGGCATGGCGTGCAGGATAAGCGCGGCTCCGCCGCAGGATCTTGCGCCGCACCGTCCGGGCGGGCCGCGACTCGCCATCGGGTGCCACGCCGTCCACGCCATGCTCGGCCCATGTCCCCGACATCACTCACACCGCGTTCACACCTGTCCACGGCCGGGGCCGCCGCCCTCTACATCGGCGCCCTGCTCGGCCCGAGCATGCTGCTGCTCCCGGGGCTCGCCGCCCGCGCGGCCGGGCCCGCCTCCCTGCTCGTCTGGCTGGCGCTGCTGGTCCTGTCCGGCCTCATCGCCGTCGTGTTCACCCGCCTCGGGACCCGCATGGGATCGGCGGACGGCGTCGCCGGATACACCGCCGCCGGACTCGGTCCGCGCGCCGGGCGCGCCGCCGCCTGGTGCTTCCTCGCCGGGGTCGTCACCGGCGCCCCCGTGGTCTGCCTCATCGGCGGCACGTACGTCGCCGAGGTGCTCGGGGCCGGTCAAGAGACGGCGTACGTGGCGGCCATGGGCCTGCTCGTCCTCGTCCTGGCCATACGGCTGGCCGGTGTGCGGACGGGCGCCGGGCTCCAACTGGTGCTGGTGGCCGTGCTCGTCGCCCTGGTGGTGCTCGCCGTCGCCGGCGCGGCTCCCCAGGCACGGGCCGCCCACTGGACGCCCTTCGCCCCGTACGGGTGGGACGGGGCCGTGCGGGCGGCCCCGCCGCTGATGCTCGCCTTCGTCGGCTGGGAGGCGGCGGCCTCGCTCACGGCCCGGCTGCGCGATCCGCGCCGGCAGCTCCCGCGGGTCGTCGCGGTGGCCTTCGTCGTCACCGCCGTGCTCTACCTGGCCATGGCGGCGGCCACCGTCGCCGTCCTGGGGCCCGGGGCGGGCGGGTCGGTGCCGCTGGCCGACCTGTTGCGCGTCGCGATCGGCGCGTACGGCCCGTGGCCGGCCGCCGCGTGCGCGATCGTCCTGACCCTGGCCGCGACCAACGCGTACCTGGCGGGCGCCACCACGATGACCGCCGCCCTGGTCAACGGCGCGGGCCGACGCGAGCGGCCCGGGCGGCGCGGCCCGGTGGGCATCGTCGTGGCCATCGCCGCCGCGGGCGCGCTCCTGCTGGGGCTTGCCGGGAGCGGTCTGGTGACGACCACGCACCTCGTCGCGGTGCCCACCACGTTCTTCCTCGTCGTCTACCTGGGCTGTATGGCGGCTGCCGCACGCGTCCTGACCGGTGCCGTACGCCTCGCGGCGGGGACGGCCTGCGCCGTGGTGCTCCTGCTCCTGGCGAACGCGGGCTGGTCCGTCCTGGCCGCTGCCGCCGTGGCCCTGGCGGCGGGGGCCCGGGCCCGTCCTCGTTCGGCCGCGACCGCACCCGGAGGCGGTGGGCAGGCCGCGACACGGCGGGCGGGCGTTCTCGCCGCCGCGGTGGAGAAGCGGCCCCGCGACGCCGACCCATCCCTCTGACGTAAGCCGCCGGTCCCTCCCTCTGACAGACGACAACGGCCCCGCCGCCCGCCGGTCGGGCGGGGACGGGGCCGGTGCTGCCGGAAGCGCGGCCGTGCGGTCAGCCGGCGACGATCAGGTAGATGCCGAACGCCACGGCCGCCGCGCACAGCGCGTAGCAGGCGTACCCGCCCACCCGCGCCGCCGTGCCCGGCCCCTCGGCGACCGCGGCCTGGCCGTCGTGGCGGGGCTTGCGGGAGGTGCCGACGATGCCGACGGTGAACAGGCCCACGATCCCGACCGTCACGAGGAGGCTGACGGCGAAGACCTGGCCCAGGGCCGCCCAGTCGATGCTCATTGCGGGGGTTCCTTAGCTGGGGAGGGGAGGGGGACGCGCCTCACGGCGAGGCGCTTCACGGCGAGGCGCCGCACAGGGGGAGGCGCCGGGAGCGACGGGAGTGCCGGGAGCCTTACGGCGTGGCCGCCGCGGCCGGCTCGGGAGCCAGCGCGACCGGCTCCGGCGCGGTCGAGGGCACCGCCGGGGACGCGGTCGACGGGCCGCTGGTGCCGGCGGGCTGCGGGACGACGGTCAGCGGGGTGACGGCCACCGCGCCCACGGGCTCGGCGGTCGCGGACACCGGCGCGGCGGCGTCGCCGTCGGCGGTCACGTTCGTGTGGTCCACCGGCTTGCGGCGGGACGCCCACCAGATGGCGCCGCCGATCGCGAGGCCCAGGACCGCGACCGTCGCGACGCCCCAGTCGCCCTGGTCGGCCAGCAGCGCCGCGCCCGCCGCGACCAGCCCGGCGGCCGGCAGCGTCAGGACCCAGGCGGCGGCCATCCGGCCCGCCGTGGACCAGTGCACCACGCCGCCCTTGCGGCCCAGCCCGGACCCCATGACCGAGCCGGAGCAGACCTGGGTGGTGGACAGCGCGAAGCCGAGGTGGGAGGAGGCCAGGATGGTGGCGGCGGCGCCGGTCTGGGCGGCGAAGCCCTGCGGCGGCTGGATGTCGGTGATGCCCTTGCCCATGGTGCGGATGATCCGCCAGCCGCCCAGGTAGGTGCCGAGCGCGATGGCGATACCGGCCGAGGCGATGACCCACAGCGGCGGGTCGGAGTGCGGGGCGACCACCCCGCCGGTGATCAGCGCGAGGGTGATCACACCCATGGTCTTCTGCGCGTCGTTGGTGCCGTGCGCGAGGGAGACCAGCGCGGCCGAGGCGATCTGCCCGGCGCGGTAGCCCTTGGCGGTCTCCTCGTCGTCGCGGTCGCGGGCCAGGCGGTACGTCAGGCGGGTCGCGGCCATGGCGGCCAGACCGGCCACGATCGGCGCGGCCACCGCCGGGATGAGGACCTTCATGACGACGGCGGAGCCGTGCACGCCCTCGCCGCCCACGGACACCAGCGTCGCGCCGATGAGACCGCCGAAGAGGGCGTGCGAGGAGCTGGAGGGCAGTCCCGCCAGCCAGGTCAGCAGGTTCCAGACGATGGCGCCGACGAGCCCCGCGAAGATCACTTCTGGTCTGATCCCGGCGCTCTCGTCGATGATGCCGCCGGAGATGGTCTTGGCGACCTCCACCGACAGGAACGCGCCGACGAGGTTGAGGACCGCCGACATCGCCACCGCTGTCTTGGGCCGCAGTGCCCCGGTGGAAATGGTGGTGGCCATGGCGTTGGCCGTGTCGTGGAAGCCGTTCGTAAAGTCGAACACCAAGGCCGTGACGATCACGATCCCGATGAGAAGCGTGATGTGTTCCATTCACCCGGGCAATCAGTTCGATGGGCAGTGACGCTGCGGACCGTACGGAGAACGGGTGAACGGAAGGTGAACGGGGGCGGGCGAGGCGGGGGCGCCCCCGAGGTGTTCACGCGGAGGCGCCCCGACGGTCACGCGCCGGTCACCCCCTGGCGAACTTCTTGAGCGCTCCCATCGAGCCGTTCCAGCGGTTCTGGTCGCCGGGCAGCGACCCGCTGTTGCCGTGCTGCCAGAAGCTCAGCAGCGACCAGCCCGCGGGCAGCGGCCCGGGGGCGCTGTGCCAGCTGGCCAGCCACAGCGGATGGTTCAGGCCGAACGCCCGGCTGCCCTTGGTGCAGCGGTTCCACCACCCCGTAGTGGTGTAGATCACGGGGTGCCGGCCCGTCTGGCGGACGACCTCGTTGCTGAAGGCCCGTATCCACCGGACCATCGGCGCCCCGGCCATCCCGTAGCACGGCTTGGACCGGTTGTACGGATTGTGCTCGATGTCCAGCGCGGGCGGCAGCGTCCAGCCGTCCCCCCGCCACCCGCCGCCGTTCGCGAGGAAGTGGCGGGCCTGCGCGGTGCCGGACGAGGCGCTGGGCACGGCGAAGTGGTACGCGCCGCGCAGCAGCCCGGCCGCGCGCGAGCCGTTGTACTGCTGGGTGAAGTACGGGTTCCGGTAGAAGTGCGACTCGGTCGCCTTGACGTACACGAACCGCGCGCCGTTCGCCCGCGCTCCCGACCAGTTGACGTTCTTCTGGTGCGAGGAGACGTCGTGGCCGCGCGGCACGCCCGCCGCGGCGGCCGGTACCTCGCTCAGCAGCGTCCCGCCGACCGCGAGCGCGACGACCGACGCGGCGACCAGCCGGCGCCGCCTGGCGCGGGGCCGCGCGGTGGCCGCGGGTGGGCCGTCGGCCGCCGCGCACGGTGGGACCTGTGACGGTGGGACCTCTGGTGGTGCGGGGATCAGGTGCTGTGCGGGTGCAGGGGACGGCCGGCCGGGCCGGGGCGGCGCCGGGGCCGGCCGGTGGTCCGAGGTGCGGGCCGATCGCTGATCATGAGCCATCTTTCCCCCCGGATGACGACGTCCATGACAAATCGACGCGAGATTACTGGATGATCAGCAAAAGACCGGTAATCTCCGGCCAATCACCTGCACTGATCCATGTATCCGTACATAGGGGATACCGGAGCCCTCCGGTCCGGACTACAGTGCGCCGATCCGCCGCGCCGTACGGTGACCGCGATGATGTACGAACACACGTACGCACATCGGCGCACCTGTGCGCCGCGAGGGCACGAGGGGAGCTGTCATGACGGAGCGGACGGACGGGACGGCGGAGGGCACGAGGACGGGAGGGGTGAGGGGGACGAGGACGCCGGGGACGGAGGGGGAGCGGGCCGCGGCTTCCTGGCACACGCCGGGGGATCCAGGAGCGTCGGCCGCCGACGACCCCTCCCACTGTCCCGACCCCGCCGCCCTCGACCGCGCCTGGCGGGACCTGGTGGCCACCGCGCGGCGCACCGTCGCCGACGGGCTCGTCGTCGGGACCTCCGGCAACGTCTCCGTACGCGTCGGCGACCTCGTCCTCGTCACACCCAGCGGCGTCCCCTACGACCGGCTCGGGCCGGAGGACCTGACGGCCGTGGACCTCGCCGGACGGAGCCGGCACGGCTCCCTCAAGCCGACCAGCGAACTCCCCCTCCACCTGGCCGTCTACCGCGCCACCGAGGCGCGCGCCGTCGTGCACACGCACGCCGTGCACGCCACCGCGGTCTCCGCCCTCGTCCCCGAACTCCCGCCGATCCACTACATGGCGGCGGAGCTCGGCGGCACCGTGCGGGTCGCCCCGTACGCCCTCTTCGGCACGGAGGAACTGGCCGCGCACGCGCTCACCGCGCTGCGCGACCGCACCGGCTGCCTGCTGCGGAACCACGGCGCCCTCACGTACGGGGACACCCTGGACCAGGCGTACGACCGCACCGCCCAACTGGAGTGGATGTGCCGCGTCTGGCTCACCGCCCACTCCGTCCCGGGCCGGACGCCCACCCTGCTCTCCCCGGACGAGATGGAAGCGGCCCGCGTGCGCTTCCGCGGCTACGGGCAGCGGGAGCCGTAAGCCGCGTCCGCGCCGCTCGCGGATGCGGAGGGGCCCGCGCCGCTCGGGGAACCGGACCGGTCCGTGCGACTCGGGAACCCGGCCGGACGGGCTTGTGCCGTTCGGAAACGCGGCCGGACAGGCCCGCGCCGCTCGGAAACCCGCACGGGCGGGTCCGCCCCCTCAGGGCACCCGCCCCTCAGGGCATCCGGCCCTCAGGGCACCCGGCCCCGCCCCGGGTTGCCCGCCCGCCCCCGGAACGTCCGGAAACCACTCCCGGCCGGACCGGAAACCCCACCCGCCCTGTCCGGCGACAGCCCCCGCGCCGTCCGGCGGGCGCCCCCTCCGTCACCCCGGCGTCGCCGTTCCACTGGCCGGGTCCGCGGGGCCTGCGCACACTGGGGAAGATGCGCCTGGGTACCGCGGCGGCAACGGCCGCCACCACTGTGCTGGGTGCCGGGATGGCCGCGGTGGCGGCCGGCCGGTACGCGAGCGACACCGCTCTGAAACCGTCCCCCGACCGCCCGTTCCCCGGCGACCCGCGCCTCACGGTGCACGCCGTCGGCATCGAGCACGTCACCCTGACCCGCTCCCTCGCCTCCCTGCGCCCGGGCACCTACGGGCTCACCGGCGACGGCTGCCACGTGGTGATCGGCGACGTGATGGACGGCGTCCCGCGCCCCGCCGACACGGTCGTCCGCCGGCTCAAGGCCATCGTCCGCGGCGACCTGGAGCCGGGCGCGAAGCTGCGCGTCACCCCGCAGGTGCACATCGGCAACCCGCGCGACGCCCTGGGCCTGCCCTACAAGGACGTGCTGATCCCCGGAGAGCTGGGCCCGCTGCCCGCCTGGTACCTGCCCGGCCGCCGCGCCACCTGGGTCATCACCGCCCACGGCCTGGGCACCACCCGGGAACACCCCATGGTGATCATGCCGCTGCTCCAGCGCTTCCACCTGCCGATCCTGAATCTCGCCTACCGCAACGACCCCGGCGCCCCGCACACCGCCGACGGCATCAACCACCTCGGCGACAGCGAATGGCGGGACCTGGACGCCGCCATCCGCTACGCGTGCGCGCACGGCGCCGAGTGCGTCATCCTCTACGGCTGGTCCACCGGCGCCACCATGGCCCTGCACGCCGCGGCCGGCACCGGCCTGCGCGACCACATCAGGGGGCTCGTCCTGGACTCGCCCGTCCTGGACTGGCGGGCGACCGTCCGCGCGCTGGCCGCCGCCCGGCGGGTGCCCGGGCCGCTGCTCCCTCTGGCCGTACGCGCCGCCGAAGGGAGCACCGGCCTGCACGCCGGGCGGCTGACCGACGTGGTGAGCCCGCGCTTCCTCGCCTTCCCCACCCTCCTGGCGCACGGCCCCGGCGACACCATCGCGCCGTGGTCCGCCTCCCGGAACCTGGTCGCGCTCCGCTCCGACCTGTTCACCCTGCACGAGGTCCCCGACGCCCCGCACGGGGCGATGTGGAACGCCGACCCCGCCGGATACGAGGAAGCCCTCCGCCGCTTCCTCACGCCGTTGCTGTAGCCGGAGGCCCACGCCGCCGCGGACCGGGTTCCGCCTCGCCGCGGCGAGTTCGGCTCCGCCGCGGCCGGGGTTCCACTTCGCCGCGGACCGGGTTCCGCCTTGCCGCGGCCCGGAGTTCGGCTCCGCCACGGCCGGGGTTCCGCTCCCGGGCACCGGACCGCTCCGGCGGCCCGTGACACGCGCCGCTTCCGCAGCTCGCACCGCTCTGGCGGCCCGCCGTACCGCGATGGCGAGATCCCGCACGGCTTCCGATTGGGCTTTCGGGCCGTCAGCGGCAAGACTGCTCTTGTGACGTCCCGTACTCCGCGCGACTCCCGGCTCCGACTCGTCCCCCGACAACCGATCGCCGCCGCCCACCGGGCGGTGCGCTCCCGGGCCGCCCGGCCGGCGCCCCGGCCCCCCGAGGGCACACCACCGCCCGCGGAGCTGGCGCGGCAGGCCCGCGCCGCTCTGGCGGGCGCCGTGCGGCTCGCCCGGTGGGCCGACGGCGAACGCGGCGCGGACGCCGGGCCCCGGACCGCGTCGGGCGGCGCCCTGCCCACGGCCGTCGTCGACCGCGCGGCCCGGGCTTTCGAGCTGACGCCCGATCAGGTGCGCGCGGACTGGGACCGCGCCCGGCTGGCCGGACTGGTCGAACTGCACGGCGGCACCGCCCGCCCCGGCTGGCGGCTGCGCGCCTGGGACCGCGACGACAGCGCCGCGCTGCGCGGCTGGGTCGCCCTCTTCGACGCCTGGTCACTGGCGCGTCCGGCCCCGGCCGGGGCCAGTACGACGGTGGTCGCCGAAGTCGTCGAGGCGGTGCCGCAGCTGCTTTCGGTGCTGTACCTCTCCGACGGCCCGGTCCGGCTCGCCATGCTGCTGGACCTGCTCGACCAGCGCGTCGCCGAGCTGCGGACGGAGCGGTGCGAGGTGCCGTACGGCAGCGCGCGGACCGCCGGCGGCGACCAGGCCCCCTGCCGGGGCGGGGCGTCGGTGGCGACGGAGCGGTACGACCTGGCCGGCGCGACCGGTGACGCCGAGGGGACACCCCTGGCGGTGCTCCTGGACTGGGCGCTGGACGCGCTCACGGCCGTGGGAGCGCTCGTGGTGCACGACGGCGCACGAACCGGCGCATCCACCCCCGCGTCGGCCCCCGCGTCCCCTTCGGCCCACGCGTCCGCCGCCGTCCCCGCGCCCGCGGAGCCCGAAGCGGTGCTCACCCCCCTGGGGAGCTGGGCGGTGTGGATCAAGCTGGAGCAGATCTGCGTCGCGGCCCAGAGCCCGGCGGGCAACATCGAGCGGTCCGCCGAGGCGATGCTGCGCGGCTGCGCCCGCCTCACCCCGGGCCCGGCGCGCGCCGAGTACCGCGCCTGGCTCGCCGCCCGGTCCGCCACCGGAGCGGTCGAGGAACTGCTCGACGTGGCCCGCGGCGAGGACGCCCTGCTGCGCGGCCTGGCCTTCGAGGCGCTGCGCGCCGCCGGCGCACAGGCGGAACCCGCCGTACGGGCCGCCTGTGAGGAACCGGTCCTGCGCCCGTACGCGCTGTTGTGGCTGGCCGAGCACGAGGGCGCGGACCCCGAGACCGCCCCGGACGTGCTCACCCGCGAAGAGGCGACCTGGCTGTGGGTGGACACCGCGGCGGTGGTCGCGGACCACGGCGAGGCCCACCTCCTCGTCCGCCACCTGGAATCGGCGGTCCAGGGCTCGATACCGCGCCTCCTGGAAGAGGTACGGGCCGTGGGCCATCCGCGCACCGTGCAGGTCCTGGTGGCCCTGGCCGCCGCGCACCCCGACCCGGTCCTCGCCAAAGCCGTGCGCCGGGCCGCCTTCCAGGTCCACACCGGCGGCGCCTGACGTCCCGGGCGGGCGCACCGCACACCGGTCCCCGCCCGCCCGGACACCGCCCCCGAACGGGCGACGCGGACCTCTTCCGCACCGCCGTGCCGCGCGACCCGCCGTTACGCTCCCCGGCGGGAGCCACCGAACATGGCTGGTGGCTCGGGAAGCGCTGATCTCCGTGTCGGCGCTGTTGTGACGGTGGAGGGACGGGCACGGCTGTCGTTCGCCGCGACTGCGGCTTCCTCCAGGGACCGGACGGCGTCGACGAGACGGAGGTGAGCTTCAGCTTTTCTGCTGGTTCAGGGTGGAGCGGCCTGCCCGCTGCGCATACCTGGTCCCCGGCCGGGCCCGCGCGGGGCTTCTGGCTGGAGTGGCACGAGCAGCCGTCTTCGGACGGAGCGGGGCGATGCATGGCACCGGTTTCATGGGGCAGTGATGGCCGGTGGCTACAACCACGGGTGGTTACAGTGACGCACCGAGGCAGAATCCGTTTCGTCGGCGGGACCCGTGCTCGGCAAGCAGTCGAGGACGCCATGCCGTGACGTACCAGGACATCGGCGAAGCGCATCTCCGCAGCCGTCCTGGAATCGCCGTGAGTGCTGCGCATGCTGGGCCGGGCTCCGCGGGACCATACCGCTGAGAACGGGAACTCATCAGCGAGGCCGATCGGCCCGGGCCCAATTGCAGCACCTGCCGCTCGTGATCCGACAACCCCAGCTCGTACAGGAACATCTCGGTCCCCTTGTCCGGGTGCGTCATCTCGACGCCGGTGACCATCCCTCCTGGGACATCATCCACGTAGGCGATCAGGAGGTGATGGCGCTCATCCGCCAGAAACCGTTCAGTCGCCTTCTGTCCTGGGCCGGTGTCGAACAGGTGCCCGGCGGCGTTGACGGCTTCGGCCTGAGTGACGCGACGGATCTCCATTCGGGGATCCTGGCAGGTTCCGGCATCGAAAGCTGGCCATTTCGCCACCAGAGCATCCCCGGCCCGAACTCCGGCTCTGTATCCGATGCCACGACCTTCGGAGCCACTCCACTGCCACCCCCGAGCCTCTGCCGTCTGGTCAACAGGGCGAACATTCTCTGATGCGGCACTAGCTGAAGGGCATGACTCACCTATGGCGGCCGGAGATGTGGCGCGGGTCAAGATACGCGAGTCGGCTTACGGAGCGAGCGGGGGCAGATCCCCCGGGTGAGCTGGTCGTCGCAGTCTGCCCCGCCCTGAGCAGGACGGATTCACGGTCTTGACGTTCGTTTGACGCTCCGGGCGCCGCACAAAGCGTGATGAGCCGCTCTGACCTGGCTTATCTGGGATCCGTTCAGGCCAACATCTTTCCGATGACACACCACGTGGAGTGTGTGGCGGCCCTGGCGCCCGTCGCGAAGGGCTGACGCCAGCGGGGGCTGTGCGGTGGGTGGCAGGGGTCAGCGGCAGGGGGTGCGGCGGGCGAGGATGGCGGCGCGGCGGTCGTCGAAGGAGGCGGCCTGTGTCTCCGCGGCGGCCAGGAAGGTGCCGAGTTCGTCCTGGTCCCGCCGGCCCTCCGGGCCGAGGTCGGTGCGGTCCAGCACATCGAGTTTGCGCAGCAGCGGCTGGACCACCTCGTCGAGGTGGATGCGCAGGTTGTAGATGCCGTCGAGCGCCATGTTCGCCGAGGCGCGCTCGAATCCAGGCATTCCCTTTCCGGGCATGTGGAATCCGATGACGACGTCCCTGAGGGCGCGCATCGCCTGGTCGGGGGCGAGGGAAAACGCGGAGTCGAGGACATTCCGGTAGAACAGCATGTGGAGGTTCTCGTCCATGGCGACCCGACCCAGAATTCGGTCGCACACTGGGTCTTCCGCGAGCCGGCCGGTATTCCGGTGGGAGACCCGCGTGGCCAGTTCCTGGATCGTCACGTAGGCGATCGAATCCAGGACGCCGCCCTCGTCCCCCCGGGACTGGTGCGACATGTGCTCCATGCGGGCCCGCTCCAGGGCCACCGGGTCGACCGCCCGTGACGCGAGCAGGTAGTCGCGGATGACGATGGAGTGGCGTGCCTCCTCGGCGGTCCAGCGGTGCAGCCATGCGCCCCAGGCGTTGTCGCGGCCCAGGGCGGCGGCCAGTTCGTGGTGGTAGGAGGGGAGGTTGTCCTCGGTCAGCAGGTTCACCACCAGGGCGGTGCGGCTTGCCCTGGAGACGGGGGAGTCCTCGGGGGACCAAGCCGATCCGTCGAGCGGACCGTCGTAGTCCTGGCCCCGGCTCCAGGGCACGTATTCGTGGGGGAACCACTCACGGGCGGCGGCGAGATGCCGGTTCAGTTCCCTCTCCACCACCTCTTCGAGGGAATCGAGAATGCCGGAATCTGATATGTGCATGATGCTGTTCTCTCCCGCGCACGTCAGGGCATGGCAAGTGGAGGATAAAGCGGCGCGCATGGCACGGACAAGGTTGTCGATGTCATTCGAAAGGTGACCTGAAGTTGTCCTTCTGGGAGGATTTCAAGGACCGGTGAAAGTGATCGAGTGGCCTTTGGCTCATGTTCGCGTGGAGTAGTGGAAGGCCTTATGGTGACGAAGCAGGACGCAGACCGCACCGGCGGAGAACAGGCTGTGGGCAGCGCCGGCAAGGCGGCGGGGGGTCGGCCCGAGATCACTCTGCCGCGCGGCCGGGTACTCCTGGTGGGGACCGGCGCCTTCGGGGTCACTGGCCTGCCGAGCTGGGCCCTGCTTATGCGCATGTGGTACGGGTGGTCGCTGCGCGCCGGACTCACACACTCGGCGGCCGCACTCGTGTCCGGCGACGCCCTGGCGGCTGCCACCCAGGCTCCCGTCGAAGGGCCGGAATGGCGGACCTCGGCGGGCATCGTGCCACACCTCGAACTCGCGGAGTGGCCCGACCTGGTCATCGTGGCGCCGGCGACGACGGCCTTCATCGCCAAGTGCGCCCTGGGCATGCCGGACAGCCTCGTGCTGAGCGCCGTACTTGCCACCCGTGCGCCTGTGGTCATCGCCCCCAGCATCCCGGAAAGCACGCTGGAGCGGCCAGCCGTGCGCCGCAACCTGGAGTCCCTGCGGCAGGACGGCTTCCATGTCGTGCCCCCGCGGCCCGGCGTCTCCGCCCACAAGGGAGGGGAGATCGCCTCGGGCATGCCGGACCTCGTCGCCACACTGCGCTTCACGCAGCAGGTCCTGGAGCAGGGCCGGGAGGAGGCCCCGGAGCAGGGGTGAGGAGCCGCCGGGCACGCGGGCCCACTTCCCCCGCGGCCGCGTGCCCGGCAACGTGAAGACGCCGGTGTCCGGAGAGATCTGCTCCGTACACCGGCGTCTTCCGCGCGGAGGCGACTCCGCGCCGTGTCAGGCCTGGGCCCGCGCGATGATGTCGACGAGGTTGCCGACGGTCTGGATGGTGCTGTACTCGTCGTCGGCGATGTCCACGTTGAACTGGTCCTCGATGGCGGCGCTGAGCTCGACCATCAGCAGGGAGTCGACGTCGAGGTCGTCCCGGAAGTGGCTCTCGCGGGTGACGGTGTCGGCCGGAACTTCCGCGATCTCCTCGAGCAGGGCGGTCACTGCTTCGAAGAGCTTCTCGGTGGTGATGGTGCTGGACATTCTGAAGTTCCCCTTTTTGAGACTGGCTGACGTGATGTCAGCGAGCGGTTGCATGGAGATTGCGCACGACGAGCGCAGCTTCCACTCGGCTGCGCATTCCCAACTTGTTGAGCGTGCGACTGACATGCGTCTTGACGGTGTTCTCAGAAACGGAAAGACGCGAGGCGATCTGCTGATTCGACAGCCCTCGGCTGACGTGCTCCATCACCTCGAGCTCGCGCGAGGTCAATGCGCTTCTGAGCCGTCCCTCGTCGATGCGGTCGACAGTGGATATGTTGTGGTCGGCAACAGTTTCCACCAGTGTACGTACGGCGGCCGGCTCGATGAATCCGCGCCCGGACACTATCTGTTGGGCCACGCCGATCAATTCTTCGGCGGTCGCACTACTATATAACCAGCCCACGGCACCGGAACTGAGAAGATGCAGCGCATCCCGATCGCGGCCCTCCTCGGCGAGCATCAGAACGTCGGCGTCACTCTGCTCCTTGATGGCCCGGATCGCGGCCGCCCGTTCGGAAGCCTTCCCACGCGCCTCCATTATGACGAGATCGGGCTGGTGGACCTCCGCGGCCCGCACGGCCTGGTCGGCGTCCGCGGCCTCCACCACGGCCTCGGTTTCCGGCCAGCCTTGCAGAACTTGCGAGAGCGCCGCCCGGACCAGGTCCTCTTCGTGGAAGACTACTAACTTGATGCCCATGACACTTCCCCCTTATCGCGGTTGCCCCGGGTTGCGGGGCGTCACCACCTTGCAAGTTGATCTTGGCAGGTGGAGCCAGCGCACCAACCTCGGGGGGGGTAATGCGTTGGTCAACTAAAGGACTACGGGGAGTACTCATCAAGGTGGAGGACGCCGGTTCGGGCGAGGCCCCAGACTGGTTCCGCCGCCGAGAAAGCATGACTTTCCGGCCAAGCGGCAAGAACCAGGCTTAGAGGTGAGCCAGCCATTCTGTACCTGATCATGCTTTGTGACATCCTCTTCTGGGTCCTGCTGGCAGCTGGCCTGACCGCTCGCTATGTCAAGGGGTGGAAGCGGCTCGGCGGCGGCATCCTGCTCTGTGTTCCCCTGCTGGATATCGTCCTGTTCGTTGCCACGGTCATCAGCCTCAAGGACGGAGCTGAGGTCGACATTTGGCACGGGCTTTCGGCCGCGTATCTGGGGTTCACCGTTGCTTTCGGTCACGACACTCTGCGGTGGGCGGACGAGAAGTTCGGCCGGCGCTTCGGTGGCGTCCCGGAAAGGCCGCGAGAGATTCTGTACGGCAGGGACCGCGTCATGCGCGAATGGCGCTCGTGGCTGCGATTCCTGCTTGCCTACGCGGTGAGTTGCGCACTGCTCATCGGAATGACGTGGTTCGTAGGCGGCGTTGAACGGGGGGCGCTTCTTCTGGCGTGGCTGAACCCCCTGACCAAAATCCTGATCTACAGCCTCGTGTGGCCGGTCATCGTGACGATCCGGCCGGGACGGAAACCGGAAGAGACGGCGTCCCGTAATACCGGGGAATAGCGGCTGCGACCCACGCCGAGAGCCGGAACATCGCGTACGCGCGGAGCCCTACGTGGCCTGCGTTCCCTGACCCACACATTCGCTCCCCCCTGTTCGGAATTAGGTAGATGATGATTGAACAGCGCCATCTGTACGGGTGGGCGGACCCGGTGTTCTACGAGGCGCCGGGCGAACAGCATGGCGAGACAAGAAAGTTCGGCGCCGCCGTGCGCGACTTGCCGGACGGCTGGACCCGTACCGCGCGAGGCGTGTGGACGGTGCTGCGGCCGCCGGGCGCGAACCTGCCCGATCAGGGCTGGAAGATCCATGTATCGGCCGTCGGCGAGGACGCCGAGGACACCGTCTCTACGGTGTCGGAGTACTGCACCGAGCACGGCACGGCGCACAAATTCCTCGGCGGCATGGACCTGTTCGAGCTGTTCAACGCCAAGTACATGCCTCGGCAGGGCAGCGGGAAGCTCATCACGGTCTACCCGGCCGACGAAGCGGAGCTGGAGCGGACCCTGCGGGGACTGGACGCCCTGCTCAACGGCCGCCCCAGCCCCCACGTGCTCACCGACCTTCGCTGGAACGAAGGCCCCTTGTCCGTCCGCTACGGCGCGTTCCGTGAGCGCTACCTCGTCGACGAGCGGGGCCACCGGGTCCCCGCCCTGGTCGGCCCCGGCGGCACGCTCGTGCCCGACGAGCGCAAGCCGGGCCGCTACGCCCCGGCGTGGGTCGAGGTGCCCGCCTTCCTCACGGAGCAGCCGCCCGCGAGCGGCGGAGACCTGAAGCAGCACGGCTACCGCGTGCTGCGAGCCCTGCACTTCTCCAACGGCGGCGGCGTGTACCTCGCGGAGCGCGAGGCCGACGGGCGCACGGTGGTCCTCAAGGAGGCGCGCCCCGGCGCCGGCCTGGACTCTCAGGGACGCGACGCGGTCGCCCGGCTGGAGCGCGAGGGCTGGGCCCTGGAGCGGCTCACCGACGTCGAGGGCGTGCCCGAGCTGTACGATCGCTTCACCGTGGGCGGACACCGCTTCCTCGCGATGGAGTACGTCGACGGCGAGATGCTGTGGCTCTGGCTGGCGACGTACCACCCGCTGCTGTTCTCCGGTTCCGGCCACGCGGAGGAAGCCGCGTACGCGGACCGCGCCATGGCCCTCGCGGACCGGGTGGAGCGGCTTGTCGACGCCCTGCACGAGCGCGGTGTGGTCTTCGGTGACCTGCACCCCGGCAACATCCTGGTCACCGAGGACGGGCGGGTCGGCCTCATCGACTTCGAGGCCGCCTTCCCCGCCGACGAGCCGACCGGCCGCTCCGCCCTCGGGGCCCAGGGGTTCATGGCGCCGGAGGGCTTCCACGGCCCCGCAGTGGACCACTACGCGCTCGCCGTCCTGCGCGCCTGGTTCCTGCTTCCGCTGAACCGGCTCGCTGCCCTGTCCCCCGGCAGGGAGCTCGGCTGGGTTCACGCGGCGGAGCAGCGCTTCGGGCACCTGCTCGCCCCCGGCGTACTGAAGACGATCACCGAACGGCTCACCCCGCCCCGGCCGTCCGACGCGGCCGGCGGCGCGCCGATGTCGCCGCGGCGGGCCCGGCTGCGCCGTCGCCGCGAGGAACTCCTCGGCCTGCCTTGCGAGGTGACGCCAGGGGGCCCGGGAACCGACTGGGACGCCGTGCGCCAGTCCCTCGCGGAGGGCATCCTGGCGGGTGCCACCCCGCACCGCCGTGACCGTCTCTTCCCGGGCGACGCCGAGCAGTTCTCCACCGACGGGGCGTGCTTCGCGTACGGAGCGGCGGGCGTGCTCTGGGCCCTCGACGCGGCCGGTCGGGGACGCTTCCCGGACCACGAGGAGTGGCTGCTGGAGCGGGTGCGGGACGGCCTCCACCCGGTGCCCGGGTTCTACACGGGCCTGCACGGAACCGCGCACGTCCTGGCGGGATTCGGTCATGACGAGGAGGCTCTGCGGCTGGTCGGGCAGGCCGACGCGAACGTCGACCGGCTCCGCGACCCGGGACTCTTCCGCGGCCTGTCCGGGGTCGGCCTGAACCTCGTCCACCTGGCCCGGCGCTACGGCGACGACCGGCTGCTCGCCCGTGCCGCTGGCCTCGCCGAGCGGGTTGCCGCCCTCATCGACGACCCGGCGCTGCCCGGCGCGCCCGGCACCGCCCAGGCGGGGCTGATGCGCGGATGGTCCGGCCCCGCCCTGTTCCTGATACGGATGTACGAGGCGACCGGCGACGAGCGGCACCTCGAGCGCGCGGCCCGGGCCCTCGGCCTGGACCTCGCCGGATGCGTGCCCCAGAGCAACGGCAGCCTCCAGGTGGCGGACCGGGGCGTCCGCACGCTCGCCTACCTCGACGTGGGTAGTGGCGGTATCGCCCTGGTCGCCGACGAACTGCTGGAGCACCGTGACGATCCGGCTCTCGCCGAGGCCGTCACCGGCATCCGGCGCGCCTGCGAGGCGGAGTTCGTCATCGAACCCCACCTGCTGAACGGACGCTCGGGACTGATGGCGGTGGTCTCCCGGCTGGCCCGGCGCGACACGGAGGGCCGGGCGAGGGCGGCCGTGGCCCTGCACCTGGAGCGCCTGGCCTGGCACGCGCTCGCCCACCGGGGACACCTGGCGTTCGCCGGGGAGCAGTCCTACCGCCTGTCGTCGGACCTGGCGACCGGATCCGCGGGCGTCCTGCTCGGCATCACCGCGGCGGTCGACGGCGCAGCGCCCTTCCTGCCGTTCTTCGGCCCGCGCCCGGTCACGTCCGGGTCTGGCTGAGCCGAGCCCATCCCAAGTCGTGGCCCCGCCGCCCCGGCGGGGTCGTCCCGGCGATGCCCGGAAGGAGGTGATCAACGTGGAGTCCATCCTCGAGCTGCAGGAGCTGGAGACCTCTCAGGAGGAGTCGGCCCTGATGGCGGCCAGCACGGTCAGCAACAGCTGCTGACCTGTTCCCGGCGGTCCGTGTGACCGCCCCCGTATCCCGGCGCCGCCCGTGCGGCGCGGGCACGAGTTTCCCGGAAGGAGGTGATCAACGTGGAGTCCATCCTCGAGCTGCAGGAGCTGGAGACCTCTCAGGAGGAGTCGGCCCTGATGGCGGCCAGCACGGTC
>NZ_JBEXNM010000016.1:98545-143353 GCF_040611095.1 Streptomyces sp. NPDC003077
CAGCCGAAGCCGCTGACGACCGCTCCACAGCGGTGAAGCGGTGGCGTGAGCCGAGGCCAATTCGGCTCACGCCACCCCCAGCATGCCCCGTCCCGGCCACGGGACCCACACCGGACCTCCCGTCCGACCCCCACCAGACATCCGAGGAGCAGGACTCGCCATGGCCCAGCGGAACACGGTGCACCCCCGCCGCGGTGCCGCGCCCGTCCTGCGGATACTCGAGGCCCGCGAGCCCGGGCAGGGCCACGACGGCCACGCCGGGGCGCTCGCCACCGCGCGGCTGCTGGCCGCGCGGGGGGTCGGTGCGGGGACCCGGGTCCTGGTGAAAGCCGGGAACTCGCCCCACCAGGTCATGGCCTTCCTGGGCCTCGTCCACCTGGGTGCGTCCGTCGTGCTCGTCGACACCGAGCAGCCGGAGCGCGACACGCGGGCGTCCGCGGCCGCCGCCGGCGTGCGGTTCGCGGTGGTGGACGACGAGTCGAACCTGCCACCGGGCTGCCCCGGCATCACCACTGGGGCCCTCGCCTCGGCGCCGGTCCCGGCCGCAGGCCCGCAGCTCGCGGCGGCCCCGCCCGGGCCGTTCGGCTTCGAGCGGTGGCGGGCGCGGCCGGACGCGCTCGTGCTGTGGTCGTCTGGCACCACCGGCGCCTCCAAGGGCATCGTCAAGTCGGGCCGCTCCGTTCTCGGGAACCTGGAGCGGACCAGGCTGCTCATGCCGTACCGGGAGGACGACGTCTACCTTCCGCTGCTGCCCTTCTCCCACCAGTACGGCATCTCGATGGTGCTGCTCGCGGCGCTGGGCGGAGGCTCGCTCCTCGTCGCCCCGTACGGCCGGCTCGACCGGGCGCTGGACGCCGGCGTGCGATGCGGGGCCACCGTGGTCGACGCCACCCCCGCGACGTACCGGAGCGTCGTCAACCTGATGCGCCGCCGCCCCGCATTGCGCGCGGGGTTGGGCGGGGTACGCATGTGGTGCACCGGCGGCGCCCCCTTTGACCCGATGCTGCAGGAGGACTTCGCCCGGACCGCGGGCGGGCCGCTGCTCGACGGATACGGCAGTACGGAGGCGGGCAACATCGCCTACGCCACCCCCGACAACCCGGCGGGTTGCGGTCGCGTCCTGCCCGGCCTGCACGTGCGGATCGTCGACCGGTCCGGCCGGCCGGTGCCCGCCGGTGAGGTCGGTGAGATCCGGATCACCGGCGCGGACCTAATGGCGGGCTACCTGACGGCGGACGGGAAGCTGACCCCGCCCCCGTCCGCCGCCGACCACCCCACGGGTGACGTGGGCTGCTTCGACCACGCGGGCAACCTGCACGTGCTCGGCCGCAACGCCGCCGTCCACCGGCTGGGGCACACGCTCTACCCCGACGTCCTGGAACGCAAGGCGGAGTCGTCCTGCGGCCGACCCGTGCGGGTCGTCCCTCTCGCGGACGAACGGCGGGGACACGCCCTTGTGTTCGTCGTCGAGGACCCGGACGCCGGCGATCCACGCGTATGGCGCCGGCGCCTGTGCGAGGCACTGCCAGGCTACGAACACCCCAACCACGTCCTGGTGACCGACCGCTTCCCGATCACCCGACGGGGCAAGACCGACACCCGCAGGCTGCGGGAGTGGGCCGTGCAGCGGCTCGCCCACGCGGCCCGGCCCGGCAGCACCCCCGTACCCGCCGTCGCGGCCCAGGACTGAACACGCCCGCTGCGCCCCCTCCGGCGCCGCATCCACCGCTTGCCCGGACAGGGCGGACACCTCAACGAACACCGAAGGACTTCCCATGCCCAACCCCTCGGACAGCGGCATCGGCCGCCGACGCGTCGTCATCACCGGAGCGGGTGTGGTCACCGCGCTCGGCAACACCGTCGAGGACCTCTGGGCCGCCCTTGTCGCGGGCCGCAGCGGCATCGGACCGATCACGCGGTTCGACGCCTCCGACCTGCCCACCCGCATCGCGGCCGAAGTGATCGACTTCGACCCGCTGGAGTACATGTCCCGGCGCGAGAGCCGCCGCATGGACCACTTCGGCCGCTACGCTGTCGCGGCGTCCGTCCAGGCCATGAAGCAGTCCGGCCTCGAAATGCCCGAGGGCACCGGCCACCGCCTTGGTGTGCTCATCGGGTCTGGCTACGGCGCCAACATCGCTGGCATCGCGGCCGTCGAGCAGATGCTGGAGCGCGGCCCCAAGTCCATCAACTCCAACTACGCCATCGGCGGCGCCCCAGACAACCCTTCCGGCGAGGTAGCCATGCGCTACGGCGCCGAAGGCCCCACCGGCGCCATCATCACGGCCTGCGCCACAGGTGCCACCTGCGTGGGCGAAGCCGTCCACATGATCCGTGCCGGACGCGTCGACGCGGTGATCGCCGGCGGTGCCGACGACCCGATCAGCCGGCTCGACGTGGCCGCCATGGCCAACCTGCGGGCGCTGACCCGCCGCAACGACGAACCGCACAGGGCCAGCCGTCCGTTCGACCGCGCCCGGGACGGATTCGTGTTCGGGGCCGGCGCCGGCATCGTCGTCGTCGAGGAGCTCGAGCACGCGCTGCGCCGGGGTGCGCCCATCCTGGCCGAGATCGTCGGGTACGGGGCCACGACTGACGCCTATCACTCGACCGCCCCCCACCCGGAGGGTCTCGGCGCCCGGCGCGCCCTCACCGCGGCTCTGGAGGACGGCGGACTGCACCCCGAGGACGTCGACTACATCAACGCGCACGGCACCAGCACCGTCCTCAACGACCGCACCGAGGTGGAGACGATCCGGGCGGTGTTCGGCGACCACGCCACCCGCATCCCGGTCAGCTCCATCAAGTCGATGATCGGCCACCTGATCGCCGGGGCGGGCACGGTGGAACTGATCGCCACGATGCAGGCCATGGCCCACGGGATCGTGCCGCCCACCCTCAACTGCGACGACCCCGAGGACGCGGAGCTCAACTTCGTCCCCAACCGGGCGCAGGAGCACACCGTACGGACGGCCATCAGCAACTCCTTCGGGTTCGGCGGCCACAACGCCGTACTGGCCGTGCGCCGCTGGGAGGACTGATGCGGGGGGACTTCGTTTCGCTCCAGCGCTGCACCGAAGCCGACTTCGAGCGCATCGCCGACTGGTCGATGACCGCCGCCAGCACCTATTCCTCAGGGGCCCGGCAGCTGCTCACCGGCCCGGAGATCCAGCAGGCCGCCCGCCAGGGCGGCATGTCCTTCCTGATGGTCGTCACCCACGAGGGCGAGCGGATCGGAGCGGTCAACTGGGGTCCGCTGGCCTACCACGGCAGCTACACCATCGGGTCGGTCATCGGAGCCTCCGGTCTGTGGACCCAGGGCTACGGGGTCGAGGCGAACGTCCTCCTCCTCAACCACCTCTTCCACGCGCTCGACGCGCGCAGGGTGCAGATGACCCTCGGCACCCACAACAAGCACATGCTGCAGATCGTCGTCGACGCGGGTTTCGTCGTCGAGGGCATCCTGCGCGACTACTTCTTCGTCGACGGACGCCACTTCGACGCCGTGACCTGTTCCCTGCTCCGCGAGGAGTTCTACGCCCTCGCCCGGACGGCGGAACTCGGCCTCGCCGCCGACACGGTCCCGGCGCAGGACAAGGCCGATGCCCGGCGGCTGCTCACCGAGCACCTCGAGCACCGGTCCGCCACCTACCTGCGCGACCTCTTCGAGCGCTGAACCCGCTCGCACGAGAAAGATCCACACATGCCACTCTCTGGTCCGGAACGACTTCCCGGCGAGGCGGCCGGCGATCTGGTGACTCTGGTCCGCCGCAACGCCGCCACAGCCGGGTCCGCGCCCGCCTTCACCTTCGTGGAGTACGCGAAGGACCGCCGGGGCGTCCCCACCGGTCTCAGCTACCGGCAGCTCGACGCGAGGGCCCGTGCCGCGGCCGAGGCGGTGCTGCGGCACTGCGCCCCGGGAGACCGCGCCGCCGTGCTGGCCCCGCAGGGGCTGGACTACCTCGTGGGCTTCCTCGGCTGCCTGTACGCCGGAGTCATCGCCGTACCCCTCCACGCGCCGGAGGCGTACCGGAGCAACGACCGCCTCCGGGGCATCCTGCGGGACAGCGCCCCGGCCTGCCTGCTGACCGTCGCCGAGAGCGTGGAGGCCGTTCGAGAGCTGGGCCGCACTGACCTGGGGGACGAACTGCCCGTCGTACGGCTCGACGAGCTGCCGCGGACGCCGGCTGCCGCGGACGGCCCTCCGATGCGGCCGGAGACGCCCGCCTACCTGCAGTACACCTCCGGGTCCACGTCCTCGCCCCGGGGCGTGATCGTCAGCCACGGGAACTTGCTCGCCGCCGCCCGCCAGAGCAGCGTGCGCTCCCAGCTCGTCGCCGAGGACGTCGTCGTGTCCTGGCTGCCGTACTTCCACGACCTCGGGCTCATCACCGGCGTGGCCATGCCGCTCAGCGTGGGCGCGCACGCCGTGCACCTGAGCCCCACGGCGTTCATCCAGCGGCCCCACCGCTGGCTCGAACTCGTCAGCCGCTACCGCGGCACGTGGACCGCGGCCCCCAACTTCGCCCTGGACCTATGCGTGCGCCGCGTCACCGCCGAACAGCGTGCCGGACTGCGTCTGGACTCCCTGCACACCCTGTGCAACGGCAGTGAACAGGTCCGCCCTGGAAGCGTCCTGGCGTTCACCGAGGCCTTCGCCCCGTGCGGATTCACGCTGAGCGGGCACGCTCCCGGCTACGGCCTGGCCGAGGCGACCCTCGGCGTGACCACCGCCCCGGACGGTGCGGTGATCCGCTCCTTCGACCGCGACGCCGTCGCACGCGGCACGGCGCTGCCCTGTGACGCGGACGACTCCCGGGCCTGGGGCCTCGTCGGCTGCGGCACCCCGCTGCCCGGTCTGCATGTGGCCGTCGCCGACCCCGGGACGGGACAGGAGGTGCCCGACGGGACCGTCGGCGAGATCTGGGTCAGCGGGCCCAACGTGGCGGCGGGCTACTGGCGCCGGCCGCAGGAGACGGCCGAGACGTTCGGGGCCGTCCTCATCACCGCCGACGGCGGGGCCACGGAGCCCGTCTGGCTCCGTACCGGCGACCTGGGCTTCCTGAGTGAGAAGGAGCTCTTCCTCACGGGACGCCGCAAGGACCTCGTCATCATCGACGGCCGCAACCACTATCCCGGGGACGTCGAGGCGACCGTCACGGACGCGCTGGCCGTACTCGAGCCCGCCGCAGTGGCCGCCTTCGCCGCCCCCGGCGACGGCGGTGAACGGCTCGTGATCGCCGTCGAACTGCGCCGCGCACGCCGTGCCTGGCCCGACCTCACCCGGGACGAGGCGGTGCGCACCGCGCGCCGGGCGGTGTCCGTGCACCACGGCGTCGACGTCGCCGAGGTGCTGTTCGTCCGTCCGGGGGCGCTGCCCAAGACCAGCAGCGGGAAGATCCGCCGCGGATCCTGTGCCGCCGCCTTCGCTGAAGGCTCCCTGTACCACGACGACACGGAATGGTGACCGCCATGAACGAGCAGGCACTGCGGGCCTGGCTGACCGCCTGGCTGGCCGCCGAACTCGACCTGGCGGCCGACACCATCGACGAGGACCGCCCCCTGGCTGACTACGGCGTCGGTTCGCGCATGCTGGTCCAGCTGTCCGGTGCGCTGGAGGACCTGCTCGACCGTCCGCTGTCCCCGGTCGTCGGCTACCGGGCACCCACGGTGGCCTCGCTCGCCCGGCACCTCACCGGCGCGCCGGTCGCCGACGCGGCGCCCGCCACGGACTCCGCGTCCGACACTGCGACGGGGGCCGCCGGCGAACCCGTCGCGGTCATCGGGATCGGTTGCCGCTTTCCCGGTGGCGCCGACACACCCGCCGCGTTCTGGCGCCTGCTGCGCGAGGGCCGCGACGCGACTGGCCCCGTACCCCCCGGCCGGTGGGCCGTCGCCGCCGAGGCGGAGGGCGGAGAAGAGGTCCTGGCCCGCACCCCGTCCCGGGGCGGCTTCCTCACAGAGGATCCGGCGGCCTTCGACGCGGAGTTCTTCGGCATCTCGCCGCGCGAGGCGGCGGCCGTCGACCCCCAGCAGCGGCTGATGCTCGAAGTCGCCTGGGAGGCCCTGGAGCACGCCGGGATCCCGCCCCGTTCCCTGCGGGGCGGCGCGGCAGGAGTGTTCGTCGGTGCCTCGGCGTCCGACTACGGCATGCTCCAGATGAACGACATCGAGCGCGTGGACGCCTTCAGTGGAACGGGATCCGCGCTAAGCATCATCGCCAACCGGATCTCCTACACCCTCGGTCTGCACGGCCCCAGCATGGTCGTCGACACTGCCTGCTCGTCCTCGCTGGTGGCGGTCCACCTCGCGATGCAGAGCCTGCGCAGCGGCGAGTGCGACCTGGCACTCGCCGGCGGTGTCAACCTGCTGCTGTCCCCGGCGGCGACCGTCAACTTCGAGGACGCCGGGGTCATGGCGGCTGATGGTCGCAGCAAGGCCTTCGCCGCCGGCGCGGACGGCTACGGACGCGGCGAGGGATGCGGGCTCGTCGTCCTCAAACCCCTTTCGCGGGCACGGCGCGACGGCGACACCGTCCTCGCCGTACTGCGAGCCGGTGCGGTCAACCAGGACGGCGCCTCCAACGGGCTCATGGCGCCCAACCCCGATGCCCAGCACGCCGTGATCCGAGCCGCGCTGGGCGCCGCGGGCATCACCGAGCCGGACGGCATCGACTACGTCGAGGCGCACGGCACCGGCACCGAACTCGGCGACCCCGTCGAACTGGAAGGCATCGCGGCGGCATTGGCGCCGCCGGACCGGCCCCGGGCACGGGACCTGCTCATCGGCTCCGTGAAGACCAACATCGGGCACCTGGAGGCGGCGGCTGGAATCGCTGGCCTCATCAAGGTCGTCCTGAGCCTGGCCAACGACCAGTTGCCGCCGAGCCTCCACTTCGACCGCCCCAACCCCCACATTCCCTTCGACCGTCTGCCGGTCAAGGTCGTCACGGCCAACACGCCCTGGCGACGCTGGCCCGGCCAGCCGCGCCGGGCAGGGGTGAGCGGCTTCGGCTTCGGCGGCACCAACGCCCACCTGATCGTCGAGGAAGCACCCGCGGCCGAGCCCGCGCCCGACTGCCGGCGGAGCACGGTCCCCGGCCGACCGATGCTGTTCCCCGTCTCCGCGGGCTCACCGGCCGCGCTGCGGGCGCAGGCGGGGCGGCTGGCCGACTGGCTGGCGGATCATCAGGAAGCCGCTCCCGGCGACGTCCTGCACACGCTCGCGACACGCCGATCGCACGAGCCCTACCGTCTCACGGTGGTCGCCGCTGACCGGGCCGAACTCGTCCGCGGGCTCCGCGCCCACGCGCAAGCCCCTGACGCTCCGGCAGTGGAGCGGAAGGCGGACACCCCTACGGCCGGCGGCCGCGGACCCGTGTGGGTCTTCTCCGGGCAGGGATCCCAGTGGGAGGACATGGGCAGGCGCCTGCTGAGCGAGGAGTCCTCCGTCGCCCGCGTGGTCGCGGACCTCGACCCCCTCGTCCGGGCCGAAGCCGGCTTCTCGGTGGAGCAGGTGCTCCGCTCGGGACGCCTTCCCGAGGGCGTGGACGCCGTACAGCCGCTGCTGTTCACGATGCAGGTGGCCCTGGCCGCGATGTGGAGGGCCCACGGCGTACGGCCCGCCGCCGTGATCGGGCACTCCATGGGCGAGGTGGCGGCCGCCGTCGTCGCGGGGGCGCTCGACCTGGCCGACGGGGTGCGGGTCATCTGCCGCCGGTCGGCTCTGCTCACCGAGGTCGCCGGAGCCGGGGCCATGGCCGTGGTCGGGGAGTCCGAGGAGCGCATGTGCGGCCGCCTCGCCCGGACCGGGCTCGACCGGACCCTCGGCATAGCCGTCGTCCCGGGACCCCGGGCCGTCGTCGTCTCCGGGGACCCGGACGCGGTGCGCCGACTCGTCGCGTCGTGCGACGAGGACGAGGTCGACGCCCGTACCGTGCGGGTCGACATCGCCTCGCACTCGCCCCAGATGGACCCGCTGCTCGCGCCGCTGCGCGAGGCGCTGGCGGACCTGCGGCCCCGGACGCCGGAGATACCCTTCTTCACCACCGTGGGCGGGCGTTCCGGTACCGAGCCGCTGTGCGACGCCGCCTACTGGGCCGATAATCTGCGCGCTCCCGTCCGGCTGGCGGAGGCCGTCCGGCGTGCGGCGGAAGCGGGGTTCACCACGTACGTCGAAGTCAGCCCGCACCCGGTGCTGGCCCGGGACGTCGCGGCGACCCTGCGGGAGGCCGGGGCCGCCGCCCACGTCCTGCCGACGCTGCGCCGCGACACCGATCCGCGCGAGGCCTTCCTGACCTCCCTCGGCGGCCTGTACCGCCTCGGAGCCTCCCTGCCCTGGGAGCTGTGGTCCCGGCAAGGCCGGCTGCTGGACCTGCCGAGGCTCGCGTGGGAGCGCCGCCGGCACTGGACCACGGCCAGGCCGCCGGCCGGTCGCGGGTGCGGCGCCGCCAGCTCCGCGCCGCTGCCGGGGGAGATGACCGAGGCGGCTGCACTGCCCGGAACCTTCCTGTGGCAGGCGCGGCTGCGCGCCGGACACCACGCACCTCTCGACCAGCACCACGTGGCCGGACGCGCCCTGCTGCCGCTGTCCGCGTACCTGAGGACGGCACTGGAGGCCGCGGGTCACGCGGGCCTGGGGCCCGTTACCGTCCGGGACCTGACCGTGCACGCCCCGCTCGTGCTCCCGTCCGGTGCCGGGGTCACCGTCCAGACCTGCCTGCGGGCCGCCACGGCCGAGGGCGGACCCGCCTCGCTGGAGTTCCACGGCCGGGCCGCCGGTGAACGCTCGTGGACCCTGTACGCCTCGGCGCGCCTGCATCCGGACGACGCGGACGACGCCGACCCGTTCCGCGTAAGCGGGGCCGCCCCGCAGGTGGGGGACGCGCTCGCGGATCCCGCCGGGCTGGAAGCCGTGGACCCCGCCGTCCACCGGGCCGCTCTGGCCGCCGCCGGGATCGAGTACGGCGACAGGCTATGGGCGCTCCACCGGCTCTGGCGGGGCGACGGCCTCGCAGCGGCCGACCTGCTCCCCTCCGAGGGTGACGGCAGGGGGACACCGCGCCGCGAGCCGGGTACGGCGGTCGTCGATGCCGGCTTCCAGGCGCTCGCCGCCTGCTTCCCGCAGGCGAGCGGGCAGGGCGGCGGCGCCGTGGTCACCGGAGTGGACCGCTTCCGCTTCCCCGCCGGCGGCGCCCCGGACACGGCGGCTGGCCTTCGGGTGACGGCCAGGACCCGCGACGACGGCGACGGTTCCGTGGTCGCCGATGTGGACTGGTACCGGGACGGCGTACGGGTCGGCTGGGCCCGGGGCGTGCGGGTGCGGCGTACGGCAGCCCCCGCCGCGGTGCCCGCGGCATGGGTGCACCGGGTCGAATGGCGGCCCGAACCGCTGCCCGCGGCCACGGAAGCCCCGGGCGACCGGGACAGGGCGGTCCTGGTCCTCACGGGCCGCAGCGACGTCGGCCCCTCGCTGGCCGCACAGATACGCGCGTCCGGGGGGCCCTGCCGGACGGTGGATACCGCGGAGCTGGCCGGGTTGTCCGCAGAGGCGGTCCTGGAACGGCTCGGGGACCTGGCGGACGTACGGCACATCGTCCACTGCGCCGCGCCCGCCACGGCACCCCGGGACGGCACGGACGCCCCGGCGGCCGTACGCCTCGCCGTCGACACCCTGCACCTCCTCCAAGCCGTCGGCCGCCGGGGCGGCGGCGCCCGCCTCTGGCTGGTCACCTCGCTCGCACAGGCCGCCGGCGACCACGACACCGACCCAGCCCAGGCCCAACTGTGGGGCATGGGACGGTGCTTCGCCCTGGAACACCCGGACTCCTGGGGCGGCCTGATCGACCTGGACACCTCCGACGGCGCCACCCTTGCCGCCGCCGTCCGGGCCGAACTGGCCTCGGGCGCGTCCGGCGTGCAGTGCGCGTACCGCGACGGCGTCCGGCTCGTACCACGGCTGGTCCGCGCGGTGCTCCCCGGACCCGCGCGGCCCCGGCCCGTGGACCCCGACGGCGCGCACCTGGTGGTGGGGGCGACGGGGCGGCTGGGGCCGCTCCTGCTGCGACGCCTCGTGCGGCTCGGCGCACGTCACCTCGTGGTCGTCGGCCGCCGCGGCGTCCCGGACGCCGTGGCCGACGCGGTCCGCGGCGAAGGCGCCGAACTCACCGCGGTACGGGCCGACGTCGCCGACGAGGACGCGATGGGCACCCTATTCGCCCGCTTCGGCAACGACCTGCCCGCCCTGCGCGGCGTCTACCACATGGCCTTCGCGGAGGACGTCACGCCACTGGCGGAGCTCGACGCGCGGCGGCTCGCCGACGTGCTGCGGCCCAAGGTCACGGGCACCGCCGTGCTGCACCGGCTGAGCGCGGACCTGCCGGTGGAGGAGTTCCTGTGCTACTCCTCCACCACGGCGCTGCTGGGCTCCCATTCGATGGCCGCGTACGCCGCCGCGGGGGCCTTCCAGGACGCACTCCTGCACCTGAGGCGCCGCACGGGCCGGGAGGCGCATGTCGTCAACTGGGGCACGTGGGCCACCGGCCTGGACGGCACTCCGGAAGCTGGCCTGATCACGGCGACCGGCATGCGCCTGATGGCCGGGGAACGCGCCGTGGCGGCCCTGGACCACGTCATCGGGGCCCGCGACACGCAGTGGGTCGTCGCCGACGCCGACTGGCCGCGGCTGGCCGCCGCCTACGCGACCTGTACGCCGACACCCCTGCTGGCGCACGAGGCCGCGCTGGCCCATCCCGCTCCCGTGCCCGCCCCGAGCGGGAAATCCACCACCGCGCTGCCGGCCGCGCTGGAACGGGCGGGCCGCGCGGAGCGCCGCGCCCTGCTGCGGGGACAGGTGCGGGAGGTCGTGGCCGCGGTGCTCGACCTGCCGGACGCGGCCGCGCTTGACCCCGAGCGCCGCTTCTTCGACCTCGGTCTGGACTCCCTGCGCACGATGACCGTCATCCGCCGTCTCAAGGTGCTGGTGCCGGGTCTGCGCCCCACGGCCCTGCGCGACAACCCCACCGTGAACGGGTTCGCGGAGACCCTGCTGGACCTCATGGACGGGGGCGGGGGCGACACCGCCCGCTGACCGCCGGCGCGGTCCGGACCTCCGGCGTCCGCACCGCCCACCCCGCCGATCAGACACACCACCCGCGGCGACCCACCGCCGCGGACGCAACAGAAGGAAGACCATGCAGTCCGACACGCTCACCCCCCTCCACGACCTCAGCTACGGCAACGGCGTCGCCGCCGCATACGACGTGGCCGCCGGGCAGGTCGTCACCGACCTCGGCGAATGCATCGAGGCCGACGCGCCGTCGATCTACACCATCGACGTCGGCGGCCGCCACATCGACGGCCCCCGGGTGCGCCACCTGAACCACTCCTGCGACCCGAATACCCATGTCGACACCGTCCGGCTCCAGGTGGTGGCGCTGCGCCCGATCGCCGCGGGCGAGGAACTGACGTTCTTCTACCCGTCGACCGAGTGGGAGATGGTCGGTCCCTTCGCCTGCCTGTGCGGTGCCGACCGCTGCATCGGCACCGTCAGCGGTGCCCGGGACCTTCCCCCCGAGGTGCTGGAGCGGTACGCGCTCAACCCGCACATCGCGGACCTGCTGGCGGGCCGGGCCGGATCCGGCCGTTGAGCGCGGCACGACCGGGAGGGGGAGAAGGCATGAACCGTTCCTGTCTGATCGTCGGCGGGAACCGGGGGATCGGACTCGCCGTGGCCCGGTCCCTGCAGGAGGCGGGCGAGCGGGTGACGGTCACGTACCGCACCGGTGAGCCGCCCGCCGGCCTGCCCGGCGCCGTCTGCGACATCACCGACCCCGCACAGGTGGAACGGGCCTTCGCGGAGGTGGAGGAGAGCCAGGGCCGGGTCGAGGTACTCGTCGTCAATGCGGGCATCGTCAAGGACCAACTGCTCGCCCGCATGCCCGAGGACGGCTTCACCTCGGTCCTCGACACTAACCTCACCGGCGCCTACCGGGTCGTCAAGCGGGCCGTCCGGGGCATGGTCCGCGCACGCTACGGCCGCATCGTGCTCGTCTCGTCCGTGGTCGCCCTCCAGGGAGCGGCTGGCCAAACGAACTACGCCGCGTCGAAGGCGGGCCTGATCGGCTTCGGCCGCAGTCTCGCCCGGGAACTCGGCCCGCGCGGCATCACCGTCAACGTCGTCGCGCCCGGCTTCATCGAGACCGACATGACCGCCGGCCTGCCCGCCGAACTGCAGCAGCAGTACATCCGCGACATCCCCCTCGGCCGGAGCGCGGCACCCGCGGAGGTCGCCCACGTCGTCCGGTTCCTGGCGAGCGACGAGGCCGCCTACGTCACCGGCGTGGTGCTCCCCGTCGACGGCGGCTCCTCCATGGGCTTCTAGCCCTCCGCACCGACCCGAAGGAGAAACTCATGGGCATCCTCACCGGGAAGCGCCTTCTCGTCACCGGCGTCCTCACCGACTCCTCCATAGCCTTCCACGTCGCCCGCGTCGCCCAGCAGGAGGGCGCAGAGGTCGTCCTGACCGGCTACGGCCGCATGAGCCTCGTACGGCGCATCGCCCAGCGACTCCCGCAACCGACCCCGGTCGTGGAACTCGACGTCACGGACCCCGCCCAGACGGATTCGCTGGCCGAACGCGTGGGGGAGCACGTGGACGGACTCGACGGCGTCCTCCACGCCATCGCGTTCGCCCCGCAGTCCGCGCTCGGCGGCAACTTCCTCCACACCCCGTGGCCGGACGTCGCCACCGCACTGCAGGTATCCACGTACTCCCTGAAGTCGCTGGCGATGGGATGCCTCCCGCTGATGGGCTCCGGCGGCTCCATCGTGGGCCTGGACTACGACGCCTCGCGCACCTGGTCGGGTTACGACTGGATGGGCGTGGCCAAGGCGGGCCTGGAGGCGTGTTCCCGCTACCTCGCCCGTGACCTCGGCCCGCACGGCATCCGCGTAAACCTCGTGGCGGCCGGTCCCCTGCGGAGCGTAGCGGCGCGCAGCGTTCCGGGCTTCGGGACCGACGAGTGGGACGAGACGGCGCCGCTGGGCTGGCGCGGGGACGACTTCGAGCCCACGGCGCGTGCCTGCGCGGCCTTGCTGTCGGACTGGTTCCCCGCCACCACGGGGGAGATCGTCCACGTGGACGGCGGTGTGCATGCCATCGGCGGGTGACCGGGGGCGGTTCGCCATCGAGGCGGAGGGCCTAGTCAAGCGCTTCGGCGAAGCCGTCGCACTCGACGGGGTGAGCCTGGCCGCACCGGAGGGGAGCGTGCTGTGCCTGCTCGGTCCCAACGGCGCTGGCAAGACCACCGTGGTGCGGACCCTGACGACCCTGCTGCTCCCGGACGCGGGGCGGGCGTCGGTGGCCGGGCACGACGTCTTCCGCGAAGCCGACCGGGTGCGCGGCGCCATCGGCGTGACCGGGCAGTTCACGGCCGTCGACGACATGATGACCGGCACGCAGAACCTCGTCCTGGTGGCCCGGTTGAACGGGTTCTCCCGGCGGGCCGCCCACGCCCGGGCCGCCGAACTGTTGGACTTGCTAAGGCTGTCCGAGGCCGCCGGGCGTCTCGTGCGGACCTATTCCGGGGGCATGCGACGGCGCCTCGACCTTGCGGCGTGCCTGGTCAGGCGTCCCCGGGTGCTGTTCCTCGATGAGCCGACCACGGGCCTGGACCCGCGCAGCCGCGGCGAGCTGTGGAGCCTCGTCCTGGACGTCGTGGCACAGGGCACGACGGTCCTGCTCACCACGCAGTACCTGGAGGAGGCGGACCGGCTCGCCGACGACGTGATCGTCGTGGACAGGGGCCGCGTGGTCGTCACCGGCCCGCCCCGTGAGCTCAAGCAGCGCGTCGGCGGGCGGCGGGTGGAGTTCCACCCGCCCGACCGGTTCCGCGCCGAGGCCGTCGCACGGGCCGCCGCCGTGCTCACCGGCCGGCCCGCCGAGGCCGAGGGGGACGTCGTCCGCATGAGCCTGGAGGACGCCGCGGCCTTCCCCGACCTCGCCCGGCAGCTGATCGACGGCGGGCTGACCGCCGGCGAGATCTCACTGGGCTATCCGAGCCTCGACGAGGTATTCCTGGCCCTGACCGGCGGCCGGCACCCGGCCGGGGCCTTTCCGGAAGGAGCCGCCCGTGCTGTCCGCGACTGAGGGGCCCGGCCCGGCCGGCCCGGTCCGCGCGGCCGTCGGCCAGTCACTGACCCTGGCCTGGCGCAGCATCAGCCGACTGCGGACCGTGCCGGAGGAGACCGTTGGCTTCGTCCTCCAGCCGCTCATCTACGTCACGCTGTTCGTCTTCCTCATGGGCGAGGCGATGGCGGGGGACTGGCGTACCTACCGCGATTTCGCAATCCCCGGCATTGCCGTGCAGATGGTGGTGCTCTCGACCCTGGGCACCGGCCTGTCCCTCAACACCGACCTGGAGAAGGGGCTGTTCGACCGGTTCCGCACCCTGCCGATCGCGCGGACCGCGCCGCTGCTGGGCGCCGTCCTGGGGGACCTGGTCCGCTACGGGCTGTCCCTCGCGGTGATGGCCGCGGTCGGAGCGGCGATCGGGTTCCGTCCGGCGGGTGGCGTCCTGGGGGTGGCCGCGGCCGGCGCGCTGATCCTGCTCTTCGCGTTCTCGCTGTGCTGGATCTGGACCCTGCTGGGGCTCAAGGCCCGTACGCCTTCCGGGGTTCAGACGCTGGCGACGCTGTTCCTCTTCCCGCTCGCCTTCGGAAGCTCCGTACTGGTCGCGACGGAAGACATGCCCGGATGGGTGCGGGCCTGGGCCGGGGCCAACCCGGTCACCTGGGCCACCGACGCGGTACGGGCCCTGCTCTCGGGAGCCCCCGCCGGCCGGGAGGTCGCGGGGACGCTGCTGTGGTCGGCCCTGATCCTCACCGTCTTCCTCCCACTCGCCGCCCGCGCCTACCGTCGGCGCGTGCGCTGACCCCGCACATCCGGAACAGGAGAAGCATGGCCCCCGACGCCGCGTACATCGGCAGGCCCTTCCACAGCGCGGAGCCGTATCTCGCCACGAGGACCGACATTCGCGCCTTCGCCGAGGCGGTTTGCGACCCGAACCCGGTCTACCGGGACCCGGCCGCCGCCCGCGCACTGGGCTACGCCGACATCATCGCGCCCCCCACCTTCGTCGTGACGGTGGCGGGGATGGTGACCCGGACCCTGCTGGAGGACCCCGGGTTCGGGTTCGAGACCACGCAGGCCATCCACCACTCGCAACGCGTGATCCCGAGGCGCCCGATCGTCGCCGGGGACCAGCTGTCCACCACCTCCGTGCTGGAGCGCCTGGAACGCGTCGGGGGCTACCACCGGCTCACCCTGCGCAGCGAGGTCCGCGACGAGGAAGGCGGTGACGTCTGCACGGTCGTCACCGTCGTCCTCGGCCCGTGACGCTGCGGCGCCGGTGCACCCCCGCCCGGGGTCCACCGGCGCCGCCGCCGATCAGCGCAGTTCGCCCTCGCGCAGCGCCCGGAGCGGGTCCGTGTAGTCGTACGTGCCGACCAGCCCGCCGCGGATACCGGTCGAGTCGTGGGCGGTGTAGCCGAGCAGGGACAGCAGCCGGTCGGACAGTCCGGCCGCGCGGGCCGGGGGGATGGCCAGCATGATGTTGTCCACCGGCCGGAGCCAGCCCGCGCAGTAGCTCAGGGTCACCCCGCGCCGGTGCTGGTCCGCGGTCCGGTTGGCGCCCCCGCCGTGCAGCAGGTCGCCGCGGAAGAAGAGGACGTCCCCCGGCTCCATGACCGCCCGGCGGATCAGGGACGGGTGGGGGCGCTGTTCCAGCGGCCAGTCGTAGCTGTCCGGGACCACGCGGGTCGCCCCATTCTCCTCCGTGAACGGGGTCAGGGCGATCATCGCGCTGACATTCCAGGGGTGTTCGCCGCGCTCCAGGTGCGGCCACCACGAGCCGGTGTCCCGGTGCAGGATCTGCGAGGACTCGCCCGGACCGATCTGGATCACCTCGGCGGCGCTCAGCAACGCCCCGTTGGACCATTGGGACAACAGGCGCTCCACACAGCCCAGCAGCTCGGGATGGGTGATCAGGTCGTGGGACGCCTCGATCTTCGCGGGAAGGGCGTGGATGCGTAGGGTGCGCCGGCCGAGGAACAAGTTGTACCGCTCGGACGCGGTCCGCGGCGCCAGCCGTCCCTCGTCTGCCGCGATCCACTCGTCGACCTCGCGGTTGAACAGGGCGACCTGCTTCTCCCCGATCAGCCCGGACACGATCGCCGCACCGTGCCGCCGGACCGCCTCGTCGATCGCGTCCCAGTCGTAGGGCGCACGGAACACGGGGATGCGGTCCGTGGCGGGCTCGTGCTCCGGCCGTGTCGTTCCCTGTGCCGCTGTCACCACGCGCACGCCTCGCTTCCTGTCCTGTCCGGACCCTCGCGGCCCTGCCGGGTCCGACCCCATCACGCCTCTTCCGGACGCCGCATCCGTCTGCCGGAGGACCATCGGGTCACCTTTCCGACGATCCCCGGCAACCGCTTGCGCGCCGCCATCCCTGCCCCGTCAACTCGGCCCCGAACAGGGGTTATGGTGCAGGGAAGCGATCTCGACGGGTGCTCCCCCCGTCCACCCCACCCTCTTTTCCGGCGGCTCCGAGGCCCCCGCTCGCGGTCCCCGGCGCCCCCACCACAGCGACGGAGAAAGCAGCCTGCCATGCCATTCCAGCCGGCCACGGCCACGGTGACGAGCATGACCGGCGGCCGGGCCGTGGCACGGGCCCTGGCCGCACACGGGGTCGACGTGCTCTTCGGCATCCCTGGCACCCACAACCTCGAGGTGTACGCCCACCTGCGCCGCTACGGCATCACCCCGCTGACCACCCGGCACGAACAGGGCGCCGCCTACGCCGCGGACGGCTACGCCCGGGTCAGCGGCCGCCCGGGCATCGTCCTGACCACGACGGGGCCGGGCCTGCTCAACACGGTCGCGGCCGTGGGCCAGGCCTACTCCGACAGCGTCCCCCTGCTCGTGCTGTCGCCGGGCATGCCGCTGCGGCATCCCGCACTGCCCACCGGGCGGCTGCACGAGGCCCCCGGTCAGCAGCGGGCCATGGAGGGCGTCACCGCCTTCAGCCACCGCGTCACCTCGGTCGGGGAGATCGACACCGCGATCGCCCGGGCCTTCACGGCCTTCCGCACCGGCCGGCCCCGGCCCGTGCACATCGAGATACCGCTCGACCTCCTGGAGGAGCCCGGGCCCGTCGGGCCGCGGCCCCGGGGCGTCGCGCCGGCCGCCCCGGCTGGCGCCGAGGCCGGTGAACTGCGCCGGGCCACCGAAAGACTGCGCCGCCCGGGCCGCCCCGCCCTGGTCATCGGGGGAGGGGCCCGCGCGGCCGGGCCGGCCTGCACCCGGCTCGCCGAACTGCTCGGCGCCCCGGTGGCCACCACGGCCAACGGCAAGGGCACCGTCGCGGAGTCCCATCCGCTGTCCCTGGGAGTCTCCCTGCACACCGACACCGTTCAGCGCTGGCTCGCGGCGTGCGACACCGTCGTGGCGGTGGGGACCGAATTGGCGGAGTCCGATTTCTGGCGGGCGCCGCCGACGCCGGGAGGCCTTCTCGTCAGGATCGACATCGACCCGGACCGGATGTACGCCGATCCGCCCGCGGACATCGCGCTGACCGGCGACGCGGCCACGGTGCTCGACGAACTGCTCCGCCGCTTGCCGGGGCCCTGCGAGGACGCCGGCGGCGCCCCGGACCTCGCCCGGCGCCTGCGCCAGAGCGCACGGGCGGAGCAGGCTGCTCGCGACGCCCGCTGGATCCCCCACCTCGACGCCCTGCGCGGCGTCCTGGCCGACGACGCCGTCGTCACCTCGGACAGCGCCACGGCCTGCTACTACGGAGCCCTGCCGCACGTGCCGATCGACCCCCCGGGCCGCATGCTGCACCCCACCGGATTCGGCACCCTCGGCTATGCCCTGCCGGCGGCCATCGGCGCCGCGACCGCGCACGCCGGCCGCCAGGTGGTCGCCCTGAGCGGCGACGGCGGGTTCCAGTTCACCGTCCAGGAACTCGCCACCGCCGTCCAGCTCGGCCGTCCGATCCCCGTCGTCGTCTTCGACAACGGCGGCTACGGGGAGATCCGCGACCAGATGGTGGCGCGCGGCGACACCCCGGTCGCGGTCGACCTGCCGTCCCCGGACCTGCCCGCACTGGCCCGTGCGTACGGGGGCGACGGCGTCGTCTGCCGGACGCCGGGCGAACTGGCCGCCGCGCTCGCGACCGCGCTGCGCACGGCCGGACCCACCGTCATCGTCGTACCCGAGGAGACCGGAGCATGAACGCCGCCCCGACCGCACACCGTCTGAACGCGCCCACCGGCGCCGCCCGCCCGGACGGACCGCTGATGCAGGTCACCTGGACGGATCACGTCACCGGGAAGAACGGCTTCTTGGTCGTCGACCGGCTCGTGCGCGGTGTCGCGAGCGGCGGCCTGCGTATGCGGGAGGGCTGCACCCTCGCTGAAGTGGGCGAGCTCGCCGCGGCGATGACACTGAAGGAGGCCCTCCACTACGACCCGGGCGCCCGCTACGTGCCGCTCGGCGGCGCCAAGGGCGGCATCGACTGCAACCCGGGCGACCCCGAGGCCTACGGGATCCTCGTCCGGTACCTGCGGGCCATGGCGCCGTACGTCGAACGCTTCTGGACGACCGGGGAGGATCTCGGTCTGAGGCAGTCGCACATCGACCGAGCCGTGCGGGACGCCGGGCTGGCCAGTTCGGTGCAGGCCGTGTTCCCCCTCCTCACCGACGAGACGGAGGCGCGCGCCCGGCTCGCGGCCGCCTTCGACATGGAGGAGCACGGCATCGGACTCGACGAGCTCGTCGGCGGCTGCGGCGTCGCCGAGGCCGTGCTCACCGTCCTGGACCGCGACGGCGTCCCCCGCCGTGGCACCCGCGCCGCCATCCAGGGGATGGGCACCATGGGCGGCGCCACCGCCCGCTTCCTGGCCCGGGCCGGGCTGAAGGTGGTCGCGGTCGCCGACGCCCGGGGGACGATCGCCAACCCGGACGGGCTGGACGTCGAGGCGCTGCTCGCCGCCCGGGACGCCCGCGGCGTCGTGTCACGCTCCGCCCTGCGCCCCGGGGACGCGTGCCTGCCCGGCGGTGCGTGGCTCACCACCGAAGCGGAGGTCCTCGTCCCCGCGGCGGTCTCCTACTGCATCGGCCCCGCCGAACAGGCCCGGATATCCGCCCGGTACGTGGTCGAGGCGGCGAACTTGCCCGTGCTGCCGGAGGCCGAACGTCTCCTGGCGGCGCGCGGGATCACGGTCGTCCCCGATGTCGTCGCCAACTCCGGGACGAACGCCTGGTGGTGGTGGACCCTCTTCGGGGACATCGGCCCCGACGCGGATGAGGCGTTCGCCAAGGTCCGTACGTCGATCCGGCGGCTCGTCACGCTCGTCCTGGACACGGCCGCGGCCGACGGCACGTCACCCCGCGCCGCGGCACGCACCCTGGCCCGGCACCACCTGGCCGCGCTGGGCGAGGTCCACGGCACCTACGTCTGAGGGACCCGCCGGCCTCCCGCGGGTCCGGTCTGCCGGGTCCGTGGTGCTGGCCGGTGCCTGGCACGCGGGCGCCCTGCACCGGCCGCGGCCGACGCGGCTGCTGAAAGCGATCGGCGAGGCCGGCGGCGACGGGCCCGGCTTGCCGGGGAAGCGGTCGGAGTTCGAGCAGATCGTCCTCTATGGCGTCGCCGAGGTCCCGGACGGTGAATATCCGCCGCCGGGCCACGGCTACCCGGGCCCGTGAACGCGATCGCGGGTTTCGGTCTCGTCAGCCCCTGCCTGGCGCGCGAAGTGGTGTCCCGTCTGCCCGTGGAGGTCCGCTAGGAAGTGTTTGAGATGTGGTCACAGCGACTGCCGTATCAGCGTGAGTTGGACGGTCGCCTCGTAGCGGACAGCGAGCTTGTCGTACCTTGTGGCCACGCCCCGGGCCTGTTTCAGCAGGCCGATCCGGCATTCGACCTTGTGCCTGCGCTTGTAGAGATCACGGTCGAAGCTCGGCGGGCGGCCGCCCGCCGAGCCCCGGCGGAGCCGGTGTCCGGCCTGGTCACGCTTCTCCGGGATGGTGTGCGCGATCTGTCGGCGGCGCAGGTGGGTGCGGATCGCACGGGACGAGTACGCCCGGTCGGCGATGACACGGACCGGACGAGTGCGTGGACGTCCGCCTCCGGTCCGGGCGATGCGAATGCGTCCCATGAGCTTCGTGAACTGCGGTGCGTCCTGCCGGTTCGCCTCCGGCAGGCGCGTCCACACCCGATCGCTCAGCGTCGTCCGCGCACTCGTCTGGGGCCCACGTCGCATCCGTCGCGCATGAGGACTCATCCCCCTCACGGGCCTGAAGCTGCCCGGCCACCGCGGCCAGCCGCCGCCGCAGCCCCTCACGGCCGATCGGCCCCCGCTCACTCTCCGGGCCATCCATAGGTGCAGTGTGCTTGGGCGATGGAGCGGACCTACGGCTGGCTGATGCGTCACCGCCGCCTGGCCCGCGACTACGAGACCCTCCTCGCCCGCTCCGAAGCCATGATCCACCTGGCCATGGCCGACCTGATGGCCCGCCGCCTCACCGGCGAGACCACCGTGTCCTGGCACGACCCGGCCAAACACAACGGATCCGGCATCCAGGGATGAAACGCGGGGAGAAAACGACCTCTGGGTACCGCAAGATGCCGATCATCACTCCGGGTGTGGTGACGTGGGCGTCCTGGCAGGAAAGTTCCGGTGATCAGCGATGGCATCGACTGTCAGCCCGGTTGAGCCGCTGCACGGATGTGTCGTCTGAATACACAGGCCCTTTGCGGCACTGTTCCCGTAGTAAGGCTTAGACGCCATTCAGTCAGCGGCCGAGAGTTGCTTCACGTGCGGCGCGTGACCAGATGGCTTGTTGTTGGGTGGTGAATCCCATGCGGTTCCAGTGGAAGAGGACGTGTCGTGCGAGGATGCCGCGGAGGCCGAGCTGAAGGCGCCCACTGCGTGCCGTGTCCGCGAGGGCCCGAGCGCCGCGTTGCACTCCTCCTACCCAGTTCTGGATGGGAGCGAGCGGTCCGTTGGCGACGAAGGGGTCAGGGTCGAGCTTGAGCAGTCGCCGCAGAGGCTGAACCATCCTGGTGACCTTTTCCGGGTCTGTGTCTTCGGGCAAGGGGCGGTGCACTTCGAGCTGTCCCCATACGTCGCCTTGTTCGCCCCACTCCAGGCCGGCGGCCCGCAGTGCCGCCGCGGTGACGAGGAAGGAGGTGGCCTTGGCATCGAGCATTCCGGCAGTCCCGATCGCGGAGTGGTGGAGATAGGCAAGGATTCCGGTGCTGTCCGCGTGGAACAGGTCGTGGGTGATCGTCATCCCGATCGGGCCGCCGAAGGCGACGGTTTCCGGCTCGTACGGGGAAGACCACCAGTCCTGGATGGCCCCGGACGAAACCGTGTTGTCGAGCGCTTCGGCGAGGTGCGCGGCTGTCTGCTGGGTGGTCGCGCCGGGGGCGGGATGGACGCGCAGGCGCCAGCAAGGGTATTTGCGGACGAACCACCAGGTTCCGATGGAATTGGTGCCCAGGGCTGGGAGGAGGTGGGCCCGGAAGACGCGTGCCGCAGTGGGGTAGTGGGAGAACTGGATATGCATCTGGTGCCACCCGGTGAGGTGGGCGTCGAGTGTCGCTCGTCCCGCGGCGCGGTAGCGTTCGACCGCGCGGGTCAGCCAGGCGGTGGATGTGCCGGTGGACTTGGCGGCGGTTTCGATGGGTATTCCGGCGAGGACGGACAGTACGGCTTCTTCGGCTGGGTTGGTGTCCTGCTGGTGCACGGGGTGTTCCTCTCTCAGGCCAGGAGGAGGCAGGCGTCCCAGTCGCCTGCTGGCCCGGCGCCCGGTGCGCAGCATTGGAGGGCGAGGGCCGCTCCGGCCGTTCCCTGGAGGAACCCGGACTCCTGGGGAGGGGGCGCTGTGAGGCACCGCTGGCGGAGAGGGGGAAGCTGGTCGGTGAACAGGTGCGGGGTCTGTGCGTCCTGGGCGACGCGCTGCACGGTGCGCAGGAGGCCGCCGAAGCCGTGGCACAGGCCGCGCTCGGTGATCTCGTCCAATTGCTGGGGATCGGACAGGCAGTGCAGGAGGGCGCGCTCGGCCATCCGTTTGCGTTTCTCGTCGTTCAGGGCGATGCCGGCGAGTTGCTGTGCGCGGGCCAGGCCAGGCGTGCCGTAGCACCAAGAGGGTGCCGTTGGAATGGCGGGCGCGGGTCCTTCCGCGCTGATCCACCGAGGCCACCGGTAGTCGAAGTAGCGGAT
Organism: Streptomyces sp. NPDC003077; assembly: GCF_040611095.1. Taxonomy (NCBI): domain Bacteria; kingdom Bacillati; phylum Actinomycetota; class Actinomycetes; order Kitasatosporales; family Streptomycetaceae; genus Streptomyces; species Streptomyces sp. NPDC003077. Next base: position 120,832 of record NZ_JBEXNM010000016.1, read on the forward strand.
ACGGTCGAGCCAGTGGCAGATCCGGTACATGGCCTCCTCGTGCCCCGCTACGGTGACGCCGCGCCGCTTGGCCAGCGCGAGCAGGGTCAGGGGGCCGGCGATGCCGTGCGCCATTCCGACGTTCGCGTGCCCGCCTGGGGTGGCCGCTGTGTGGGTGCTCGGGGCGTGGTCGGTCCACCACCCGAGTACAGGTCGGCCGGAAGGCCCGGACACCGGCTCGGTCAGACGGACGAGGTACTCCAAGATGCCCTTCATCTCTATGCTCCCGGGCCGACGGTGCAGCAGGAGAGCGCCGATGCCGGTCAGGCCGCGGAAAAGGTCGTACTCGGCGAAGGTGGTGTAGCCGCCCTGGTCGATGCGGGCGTGCGCGGCGGCCAGTCGGCGTCGGGTGTGTGCGGCCACGAGCCCGTAGAGCGTGCGCAGGGCGTTGGCGTAGCGGTTGGTGTCGGCGGCGGCCAGGTGCAGGACGTAGGCCATGGCAGGTGCGCCGAGGTAGAGGCTCGCGTCGTCTCCGTCGATCAGCGGTCCGATGGCGGCGAGGTGGCGGTGGACGGTGTGCCAGTCGCCGGCGTCGCGGTGGGCGCGTTCGATGTGCAGGAGGGTGGCACCGAGAGGACCGTGGGCGAGCGACTGCCGGGCTGCGAGGGGTGGGGCAGGGCCGGGCGGGGCGGGGGACATCGCACTGCTCCTTCGGTGCGGGCGGTCCAGGACAGGGCGGCGGCGCGGGCGAGACGGCGGCACGTCGCTTCGGCGTCGCGGTCGATGCCGGCGACCCGGTTGTGGTGCATGTGGAGCAGGGACGGCAGGACGGCCGCCGGGTCGGTGCCGGTCGCGTCGAGCACCTTTCGGTAGCCGTCGAGGGCGCGGTGCCGCGCATCCCAGGCTGCGGCGACGCGGTCGCCGCCCGCCAGTTCGCGAATCGGATGTTGATCGTAAGCGGTTGCTGAAAGGCGGTTGGCTTCCGCTTGGACGTTCCGTGGAGCCGGGGTTCCATCGGAGCGGCGCAGGTGCGTGGTGAGCCAGGCGTGCCCGGCCTGCGCGGAACCGAGGAAGGCGGAGGCGAGGTCCACGAACGAGGCCGCGGTGATGGCTGGCTGGAGGTCGGCGGGCACTTGCAGGGACAGCTGCGCGAGGGCGGCGGCGGAGTCCGCGACGAAGACGTTCTCGGCGGCCTCCAGTGCGGCACCGGTGCCGTAACGGCCGTGTTCCGGCTGGTCGGTGTCCCACTGCACACGCTGGATCAGCCCCTCGTTGCGCAGTTCGGCCGCCCACGCGGCAGTGCGCTGGGCCGTCTTCCCGAAGGCTTTCGGGCCGCCGGGTGGGCGCAGGCGCAGCCGTAGGTGGGGGTCGGGGTCGGCGTAGCGGGTGTACCACCATGCGGCGGCGGGACCCCATGCGCGCACAAGCCGTGGGACGTGGGTGGTCAGTACCTCGGGTGTCCGCGCCTTGCTGCCGTACAGCTTCAGGTACAGCCACTCCGAGGCGCCTGGCAGACGGCTGGAGCCCTGGTCGGCCACGACGGTGGGGCCGACCGGCGGGGGAATGGGCGGCTGGTCGGATGCGAAGGGCATGGTCACTTCGTGGGCGTGACCGATCCAGCCGAAGGCACTTTCGGGGGGCGCCTCGTGCAGTACGGCGGTGCGGTGGCGGTTCAGTTCGGCGCGCAGGAGTTGTTGGTGGGTGGGCAGGTCGAGGTCCAGTCGGAGCTGCTGGTCGCTGTTGCCGACGTAGACGGTGCGGGGCACGCCGTAACGAAGGCGCCAGTCGGCGAGACGGACGTGCCAGTCCCTACCGTCGCCGAGGTCACGGGCGCGCAGCCGCCAGCACGCGGCGGACAAGATGGTGCGGCCGACGCGGACCTCCGGAAGGAACGGCAGCCGGGACGCCGCGCCCCAGAAAAAGGGGATGAGAACGGCAGTGTGGGAGCGGTGCACCTCGCATACGAAGCGGATCAGCGGGTGGGTACCGCTGCTCAGCTCGACAGCGTTCATCACCGACGGCTCGATGAACCGTCCCGTGGAGAAGGACACCAGGTAGAGGCGATCCGCGTCGGCGACAATGCCGAGGTCATCCAGGTCGAGGGTGGCATCCGGGTCGTGCTCGCCGATGGTCAGCAGCTCGGGGACGACGCGGGGAGCACGGCCGACGTTGGTGATCGGCACCTTCAGCGGCGGTCCGGATACCTGTCCACGGAGGGCACCTGTGGTGAGAGTGGGCAGGGCGGGGTGTGTGGTAGCGATCCGATCGCGGTCCGCAGGCTCCAGCGTGGCCAGGAACCGTCCGGTAGTGGTGCCGGCGGCCAGCGACAGCCCCACGGTGGACAGCGCGAAGCGGCCCGCGGCCAGGGCGCGCGCGGACTGCGCGAGCACGGTGAAGCCGAACTCGATGTGCGCGGGGACCTGGACAGGCGTCCCGGTGGACAGGGCTTGGACGGCGTCCTCGGTGAGGGTGATTTCCCGTCGGTCGGTGAGGACAGCGTCCTGGACGAGCGCGAGCAAGTGCTCGTCACGGGATGTCGTGGCCAGAACGGGATGAGGCAGGACCGTGCCGCGGTAGCCGGCGGGGAACCCCAGGCCGATGTCGGGATCGGTCAAGTCGCGCACCGGCACAACGGTGCCCAGGCTGTAGCGCTCCAGGAACCGTGCGCGGTAGTCCTGCCAGGCCGGTGTGCCGTTCGGGTACGGCGTGGTGCGAGCGATGACCTCTAGGGCCCGCTGCGCCTCTTGAACCACGGCCTCGGGCAGGATGATGTCGCAGGCCGGATGCATGGTCACCGCCAGATGGTGCTCGGTGGGCCCGGCGAGGGCGGTCATCGCGGCAGTCGCCTGTGCTCGCAGTTCTCGTTGAGCGGCAGGGCGGGCACGATCGTGGCGTTGGAGAAGCTGGTGGATCTGACGCAGTTCCGCGGTCGGCGTGGTGCCCGGGCCCGTACTGCTCCTGGCGGCGTCGAGCTGCGCGACCAGGTGGCCGAGCGCGTCGTCGCAGGTCATCGGGGCGTGCAGGGTTGTCAGAAGAACGCGGTGGGCGACGAGGTCGCACAGCATGGCCTCGATCGTCTGCGGGGAAGTGTTCGGGTAGTCGACGCGGAGCTTGGCCACGAGGTCCGCAACCGTGATGGGGGACTGGGCCAAGGCCAGTACTGCCTCCGCCGCGCGGGTGCGCCGCAGGGTCGTCTCGGTGGGGCCATCCATGCCCGGCTGGTGCGAGACGGTGATCTGGACGCCCCGCACGGTGCAGGTGGGATCGGCCACCACGGCCAGGCGCCGCAGTACGTCCGGGTCCTGCTCCAGGTCGGCGATGACCTTGTGCAGCCATGCGGCATCGGCCCTGGCGAACACCGTGTGCCGGCTTCCCCAGTGGACATGGGCCTCGCGGCCGACGCGTACGGGAGTGGCGCCGGCGAACAGGCCGAACGGGGTGGCGCGGTATCGCATCCGCAGCAGGTAGCGGGTCAGGGAGAGAGTGGTGCGGCGGATGCGGGAAGGGCGGGCCGTTCCGTCGAGTACTTTGCGGATAGCGTCGGCGAGTGCGGGGGCGGCGAGTTCGATGGCGTCGGCGCGGGAGTCGTCCCTCCAGACGTGGGCGATCCACTGACGGCAGTTCGCCGTGTGGACGGCAGCGTCCCCGTAGGGCACCGGGCAAGGTGGCAGCGTGGCGGTCAGCGGGAAAGCAGACGCCCTGATCAGGCCCGCTCCGATCGCGTGATACATGCTGTCCCTCTTCTTTGGTACAGGGGTGCGGGCGGGGCAAGGGGTCGCCTCGCCCGCACGGATGGGTCATCAGCCGTTGATACAGGTGCTGTTGGAACAGGCGGACTGACAGGTGGCGGTGCAGTTGTCGCTTGTGTCGTTCAGCAGCGCGCCGATCACGGGAGCGGAGGCGACGGTCTCGATGTTCAGGTCGAAGTCCGACCCGACGTCGGACATGACGTCCGTCCCGGCCGGCAGCATGCTCTTCCCGGCGATCTGTGGTGCCATCTCGTTCTCCTTCACATGGTGGTGGGGATGTGTTGTGCCACCTGGCCGCGACCGCTCGCGGCTACGGCCAGACGATCGTGATGCGCGTGTGCCGGCGGTCGATGAGTCGGCCTGAGGGGAGCTGGTTATCCGGCGTACCGGCCGGGTGGACCTCGATGCGCGGGCGGTGGTCGCGGTGCTCGCGGTCCCAGGTCTGCATCTCCTCAACCAGCCGTTGCGCGAGCTTCTGTCCCTGTGGGCCGTGGCCGATCGCGCCGAGCTCGTACCGGTCGACGGCGTCGGTCGGGCGCGCCGTGCGGTAGGCGAAGCTGCCCCCGTCCACGAGGGTGGGGACGCCGATCGGCGACACAGAAGCGACGAGACCGCGATCGCGGGCAGCGGGCTTGGCGGCCATGAGCGGCAGGTTGTCCAGCGCGCTCATCAGCCACAGATCCACGTGCTCATTGGACTCGTCGCCCGCGAGCGTCACCCCGGACCACGCGTGGACACGCGGCATCCGCAGCGCGGTGCGCAGGGCTGCGGAGTCGGGCTCGGGATGACCGTCCAGGCGCAGTCCGATCTCCTCGCCCTCGGCGTCGTGGATCAGGGCCAGGGAAATCCGGTTCTCACCGGCGCCCTGCATCGGGACGAAGCCGCACAACTCGAAGCCGTCACTCACCAGACGCTCGCCGTCACGGACGAAGGCGACGGTGCGAGTCATGCCGCGCATCCGCAGTGGGACGACCAGTCGACCGCCCTCGGCGAGCTGGTGGAGCCAGGCGGGCGGGATGTCGGCGGCCTGAACGGTGACGACGATCCGGTCGTACGGCGCGTGCTCGATCGCGCCGTGCTCGCCGTCGGCGGTCAGGACGGTGACGTTCCGGTCATAGCCGGTGGCCTTGAGGAAGTCGCGTGCGCGCTGGGTGACGTCGGGATCGATGTCCACCGTGACGACACGGCCCTGGTCGCCGGCCACCTCGGCCAGGTAGGCCGCGTTCACGCCGCCGGAGCCGATCTCCAACAGGCTCATGCCCGGTTTGATGTCGGCCTGCTCGATCTGCATGGCCTGCACGCGTGGGGCGGACACCGAGCTGATGTGGGTGCCGGTCGCGTCGGTCTTGGTGATGGGGGCGGACTCGGCGCCGTACGCCGTGCTCAGCTCCATGCCGGGCAGGGCCAGGTGCCGGGGAACCGTACGGAACGCAGCCGCCACGCGAGGATCGCGGAGGGCCCCCAGTTCGATGAGCCGCGTCACCATGGCCTCGCGCATCTGCTGCTCGGTGGCGGTGGTCGTCTCGCTGTTCCGGGGCGTTGACCCGGGGGTGTTATCCATGTGCATTCTCCTTCTCGGCGGCGAGCGCCGAGGCGCGGGGCGGGCGGTATGGGTGTTTCGGGGCCGCCCGGCGGTCGGGTCTGTCACGCCAGGACCGCCGGGCGGCGGTCTAGGCGACGGGCACGAGGTCGTCCAGGCGGACGACCTGGTAGGCCCGCAGTTCGCGAACGAGCTGGGAGGCGAGAAGCCACCGCAGGAGGGGGCTCCCGTAGGGGATCGGACGGTCGTCGAAGGCGAGAGCGGTCAAGCCGTGGCTCCCGTACTGATACGGCGTGCCGATCACTCCGTACAACGGGTACCTGTTGGCCATAAGGGCGACGTGCCCCTTCCGGGCGAGATGGGGACACCGCTCGGCAGCCATGCGGGCATGCTGCAGGCAGACGGGCGGCTGGGCTGTCTGCACGGGACCATCCGGGGCCGCCTGGGCCGCTGTCTCCAAAAACAGCACGCCATTGGGGTGCTTCAGCGGCTGGACGCAGACCTGGCAGCGAAGCAGCAGCATGCATTCGCGTTGCCGGGCCGGATGGACCATTCGCCACTTCGGAGATCCGGCGGGCAGGCCGTCGGGGTGAATCGAATGCGAAAGCCGCGCCCACAGGACTCCGCGTGGGTCGCGGTCGTCCGGTCCCTCGTCGATGTAGGCAAGTTGCTGTCGGCCGTCCTTGCCGAACCGCGAGCACAGAGAGAAATGGGAATCAGCCTCTTCCCCCTGGCGTGCGGTGATGTACGGGACGACCTTGCCGGTGACGGCTTCCACCCGAGCCTCCTTACGTCCGCGCCGCGAGCGGCCGGTGGAGGACGGCGATCCTGCCGTTCGGCAGCGGCTCGCCGACGCCGTCGAGAGCGAGCGAGCTGCTTCGAAGCCGCCACCACTGAAGCGCAAACAGCGCAGTGACCTTCGTGGCTCGCCGGTGGGGCGATGTCGTGGTGGGACATCGAGGGATGTGCCGGCACATGGTTCTGGGCCTCTCGGATGTGTCGTGAGGAAAGGAATCCGCTTCGGCGGCTACGGAGCCGGCAGGAGCAGGTCGCGCACGCGAGGAGACGGGGACGCATTCCGCTGGAGGAAGGCGGCGATGGCGGTTTCGCTGTAGCCGTAGAACCGGCCGCGTTCGGCGTTGTCCCAGGACGGCGGCTCGGGTCCCCACCGGATCACGTGGCAGGTGTCCTCGTAGGGCGACCAGCGCGCGCACGTTCGGGAAGCCGGGTCGGTTGGCGAGGAGGTGTCGGATGCCGAGGGCCATGACCAACTGGTCTACGGCGAGGTAGCCGCGGGGGAGGGATGAGGGGAGTCGGCGGTCGGCGCGTTCATCGGCGCGCTTCCGGTACGGCCAGGGTGCACCAAGTCGTGGTGCCATCGGCGCTGGTTCCCCAGGCTCCGCCGTGGTCTTCCGAGAGCCGTTCCACGAGCTGCAGGCCGCGGCCCGACTCCTCGTCATCGTCCGGGGCTCGGATCACAGGGCGCCCCGGCATCTCGTCGCGGACAGCGATGTGCAGGCAGCCGTTTTGAAGAAGGAGCTTCACCGTGATCGTCGTCCCGTTGCTGTGCAGGACCGCATTGCTGACCAGTTCGGAGACGATGAGCGCCACGTCGTCCGACAGGCACGTCAGACCGCGGTAGTTCAGGTGCGCCTTGGCAAGGCGTCGCACTGCGCCTACCCGGGAAGCGTCCTCCAGGGGCAGCTGTTCGTTCCTTCCGCGCTCGGCGATCGTGAACGTCGTCTTCATCAAGTCGTGATCGCGCGGAAGGGAGCGCGAGCGCGGCTGTGTCGCAGTCGTCGTCATCACGTCCTCTGGGGTGTGCGCAGTGCTGAACGGACTGCGCACAGAGCCCTGCGCATGGGCGTCCGCTCGTTGTTGGGCATGAGGACGGAGCGGGCTTCGGCCAGGCACCGGGACAGCGGGGCGGGGCTGGTGAGTAACGGGCCGCGCCCTATCGAAAGGCAGTCACCAGGTGCCTCCAGCCACCGGGCGACCACGGGGAACGGGGGCGGTGACGGTGCGGGGACCCGGATCGCGTGTCCCTGCCCGAGGCAGGCCGGACGGCGCATCCGCTCGGGCCAGTGGGAGGCGGCCATCAGCGCGTTCCATCGGACCGCGGTGCCGCGCGGAACAAATACGGCTGCGGAACCGAGGTTGGCGAAGGCGACGGCCGGCCCGAGCTGCTGCTGGTACCTGCGCAGGATCTCGTAGGCCAATTCCACGATCCGCTGGTCGGCCAGCACGATGTCAAAGGTGATGCCGCTGGTGAGCCGACGCGGCAGGTGCGGGTTCTGCCGCCACCGTTCGATGGCGATCTCGGGCGTGGGAGTTGCCGCAGCGAGCCAAGAGGACAAGCGTTCGCTTTCGCTGATGTCGGTGCAAGATCCCACAGTTCCTCCAGGTGTCACGCCGTTGGCACGCACAGCGCGCGTCGTGTCACCAGTGCATCGAAGGTGGGCGGTGGTGACCAGGTCCTTTCGCCTGAACTCCGGCAGCCCTCTGCCTGCCCTTCACACGTCCTTCGACCCGCCCTTTCTCGCTCGCGTGCGGGTTCCGGGACGACGCTTCACGGGAAGCGTGCCGCTGCCATTACGGTGAGTGGAGAGCGAACGGCGAGGGGTAGCCATGACCGAGATAAAGCGGTTGCGAGAAAGCCTCAATCGCACTCAGGAAGCGGTGGTCGACGACCTCACCAACCTTGCTGCGTGCCTCGCCTCGGAGGGCCGCATCAAGAAGCGCCCGACCTTCAGCGTTCGTCAGTACTCCAAGTGGGAGGGGGAGAACCCGCCCTGGCCGCACCCCGACGCTCGTACGGTGCTCTCCGTCTACTGGCAGAGGCCGGTCGGGGAGCTGGGATTCCGACCACAGAGCACCAGCTCCCCGGATCCGCCTGTGCTGATGCCGGTGCCGTTGATCTCCCGGGGGACCGCCGGGGAACCGCTCTCCACCGCCAGCGAGTCCTCGCCGGTGAACGACCACGCACCACCGCCGTGGCTTGCACAGACCACGACGGATGCCGCCAGCAGTACGGACTGGCGCATCGGCGAGGCGGAGGTTGAGCTCCTTCGGGACGCCGCAGACGATATGGACGCCATTGACCAGCAGTTCGGCGGGAACCGGCTGTGGCGACCGACCCGCGCGCATCTCTATTGGGTGCACCACATGATCGACCGAGGCATCTACGATGACGCGCTCGGCCAACGGCTCCACGCCGTCGCCGGGAAGTTCACCACCAGCCTCGGATGGTTCTGCTACGACGCCGGCCTGCAGGCTCAGGCTCGCCAGTACTTCTCCGAGGCACTGAACGCCGCGATGCTGACGGGCGATGACGTACTCGCGTGCCGCACCCTCAGCAACATGGCCCGTCAGGCAGTGGACCTCAACAAGGGACGTGAAGCAGTGAGGTTCGCCCGGCTCGCCTACGTTCACGCCAGCGAGTGGCGGGCACCCACACGGGTACTGGCCCTGCTGGCGATCCGCGAGGCCCAGGGGCACGCCCGAGTAGGTGATGCCCTCCACTGTGAGGCCGCCATCAAGCGTGCATGGAAGGAGTGGGAGAGCGGCACCGGCGACCGCGACCCGGACTGGACCACGTTCCTGAACCTGGCCGAATTGACCTGCCTGGAAGGTATGTGCCGCCTCGACCTGGGGCAGACGGCCCGTGCCCAGAAGCTGCTCGCGAAGTCCGAAGCCACCCAGGACGTGGCGCACTCGCGGAACCGCGGAATGTGTCTCGGTCGGCTGTCCGCCGCTGCCTTGGGCAATGGGGATATCGACCACAGCGTCGATGCCACCAAGGAAGCACTGCGACTGATCGAGGGCGGTATGTCTTCCAACAGGGCGGTCGAGCAGATGAAGATGATTCACGACGGACTGGCCCGCCATCACCGCGCCGCCGGGGTAAGGGACCTGCTCGAACAGATCCGCACGTACGTCGCGTGATCAAAGCTGAGGGAGAGATGCACACAGTGGATGCGGAGTATCAGCGGTACGACGGGCCGTCAGCGAAGGGCATCGCCAATGAGTTGCTCGAGGTGTACGCCGAGGTGTACGACGTGCCGCCGTACGCCGGGGACCCGTTCTTCTCCGTGAAGTCGTATGGTGACCGCCTGGACGCCGCCTTCGACGCTGAGGGGTTCGAAACCGTGACCGCTCGCCGGGACGGCCGGATCATCGGATATGTGCACGGCGCTACTCTTCCGTCGGACAAGCCGTGGTGGACATCACTTGGTGACCGCCGACCGGAAGAGTTGCGGAAGCTGGCCGACGCAGGTCAGGTCTTCTGGCTACGGGAGCTGATGGTGCTTCCGGAGTACCAGAACCAGGGACTCGGACGACAGATCCACGACACGGTCATCGCCGGCCGGGCGGAGAGTGCTACGGCGCTGACCTGCATCGTTGACAACCAGCCCGCACACGACGCGTACCTGCGCTGGGGGTACACGATCATGGGACAGATCAAGCACGCCCCGGAGTCGCCCGTCTACGACGCGATGTTCCTGCCCAGCCAGCGATGACCGAAGCGGCCACGCCTCACGCGGTCACGCAGTCCGCCCACGTCCCGGCGATCAGCCATCGCCGGTACCGGCTTTCGCCCGGCTCCAACGTCCTGTTCGTCTACGGGACGCTCCAGTTCGATGCCGTCCTTGACGCCCTGCTGAGCCGGGTACCGCAGCGCACACCGGCCTCCGCACCAGGCTGGCGCGCCGCGGCGCTCGAAGGCCGGCTGTACCCCGGGCTCGTCGCCGCTCCCGACGCCACCGCGACCGGCCTGCTGCTGACCGACCTCACCAACGAGGAGTGGGCGGTCCTCGACGCGTTCGAGGACGACCGGTACGACCTGCGCGAGCTCACCCTCTCTTCCGGGGGCCGAGGATGGGCGTACGTCTGGCCCGACGACGAGGTCCGGGCTGAGAACTGGGATGCTCAGTACTTCGCGGTCCACCACCTCCATGAGTACGCCGCCCGGTGCGGGCGAATTTCCGCCACGCTGGCTCGCGGCGCGGCGGATACGGGACGGTAAGCAGCGCGGCGTACGAAGGCCATAGCTGTTGTGGCCTTGTAGGAATGGCCAGCACAATTTTGCCGTACGAACCCGGACTCCCCCGTAGAAGAGTGCGATTCGGCACCGCCGCGACCACTGCAACGGCCTCTTGGGCCGAAGAGCGCAGAAAAGTCTCCGCGTCGGGTTCGCCGCTAGTGGGGCCATTAAATGGGCTAGGCCATGGCAGTCTTTATCGCCATCGCTGAGAAAGGCAAAGTGGTCGTTTGCTGTTTGGTGCAAATCTCTGTCTATGTCGGTTTGACGGTGAAAATGTTGCTGAAGGGTGGTTCCCCTTTTCCGGAGAGGTGGGGTGTCGTGGTCGCGTTCCAAAAGCCACGATCATTTTGGAGGCGCCGTGGTGCTGTCCATCCTGCTTTTCGCCGCACTTCTCGCCGTCACAGGTCACGTCCGGACCGGGGCGCGAGCCTGTGTACGCCCCGGAACGGGGCGGCACCGCCGTGTTCCGTTGGGGCGGCACGCTGCCCGGGGAGGTGCCCGGTGACCTCTCCTCGTCTCCCGCAGGGCCGTCAGCTCCTGTGTACCTGGACACGAGCCACTCCCAGCCCGGCGGCCCGCGCCCGCACGGTGCTCCGGCAGACCCTGGTCAGTTGTGAATTGCCGGTCGACATGATCAGTGATCTGGTACTCGCGACTTCCGAATTGGTCGCCAACGCCACTGAGCACGCCTGCGGCCCGTACGAACTGTGGTTGCGGCGTAGCGTGACCGGAGTGGTCTGCGAAGTGCATGACCGCGACCCGCGCGTGCCCGACCTCCCGCCCGCCATCGACGAGCCGCCGTTCGCACCGGGCCCGCAGGACCGCATGGGCGGAGTGGAAGCCCTGTGCCGAGTTCTGTCGGAACGAGGGAGAGGACTCCGGATCGTCAACCACCTCTCCGAGGGCTGCTGGGGCTTTCTGCTCCCGGGAAAAGGGAAGAAGATCGCCTGGGTCGCCTTCAGCAGTGGACTCTCCAGCCACTAGGTGCGTCGACTGTGAATTGTCGGCGGTTGCCCGGGGCGCTACCTCACGGCGGCTGGCTTCGGGGATGGCAACCTGCCGTTCCGCAGTTCCTTCTTTCGTGGCGGGTCGAGCGCAAGGGGAGCTGCAACTGAGGTGTAGCTTTTGGTGACCAGCGGTCGCTGTCCGTAAGCGGCGAGGCGGTGAGAGGTGGGGACTGGTGGGTGGGAAAAGCCGATTCGCTCACGTCATGGCATTCCTTGTGGTGTCGAATCTGGGGCTGGTCGGCTGCGCCAGTGAACAGGGCATCTCGACGGGCCCTGACGGGAATGCTGCCCCGGCGCCGGCAACGGCGCCGTCCTCCCCGGGACACGCTGCCCAGCGCGAAGGAGTTCGTGGGGCCGTAAATGCTTACCGCGCCATGTGGAAGGACATGGAAAGGGCCGCTCTTACCGCCGATCCGGCTGATCCTCGACTGGATGAGCACGCCACCGGCGCCGCACTACGACTGCTGAAGTACGTCCTGTCTGAGTATCGCCGGCAAGGAGTAGTTGCCAAGGGGACGTCAACCCTCTCGCCACGGATGGAATCCGTTGTACCCGGTTCCCACCCAACTCGGGTGACAATCCGAGACTGTGCCGATGCTTCGCAGTGGCTGCTGTACAAGTCCGATGGTGGATTGAAAAACAATGTGCCTGGCGGCCATCATGACAACAGGGCGACCATGCAGCGGTTCGGTAACGCTTGGAAAGCGGTGGAGCTCAAAGTTGGGAAGGCCGGCTCGTGCTGATCAGTCAGCCGCGAAGAACCGTGCTTCCTTGCCTTTTCGGTGGGCTTGGTGCATTCCTGGTCGCGTTCCTTTCGGCCCATCATTCGGCTGCTGATGACGGCATGGGTAGGATCTTCGATGGTGCTCAGCGTGCGTTCTCGTCCGTCGATTGCGCAGAGGACGAATGCCAATTGACGGTTCGTTCTCCCGGGAGAAAGGCAGGGGCCGCCAAGGCGAGACCCGTCACCGCTCGGACACTGTCTCCACGGCAGCGCGGGCAAGCGCGACGGGCCCCTGCCAAGGTTCTTCCACCAGGCTGCTGGATGACGGACACGGACGGCGTCTGTCTGGCGACGGGAACGCCAGGGCCATCGCCTGCTCCGGCTGAGCGCCAGGCTGAACCGTCCTCTGAAGCCCTCGCTCAGCAAGTGGCAACCGAGTTGCGCTTGCCGATGCCGCACATGCATCTGAACCCGGACGCCGGTGCTTCCCAAGTAGTGAACGTTCCCACCTGGATATGGATCGGCCGATCGGGATGGCGACCGGTGACCGAGACGGTCAAGGTAACGGGCGCTTCGGTGACAGCGACCGCGAAGCCGCAGCGAGTGGTGTGGTCGATGGGGAACGGCGATTCCGTGACGTGTCAGGGGCCCGGCACGCCCTACTCGGCGAGGTTCTCGGCGGCCTCTCCCTCGCCGGATTGCGGTTATGTCTACACGCGGTCGTCGGCCGGGCAGCCGGACGAGGCGTTCACTGTCCGGGCCACCGTCACGTGGGACGTGACGTGGCATGGCGCCGGCAAAGGCGGACGTATTCCCGGGCTGCGGACGGCGACGCAGGCGCCGGTGCGGGTGTCGGAGGTGCAGGGCGTGGTCACCGACAAGTCGGGCGCGATATAGGCGACGCCTATGGCCGGGACGGAGCCGGTACATGACCGGAGGTGCGACGTGCCCGGCAGAGGCATGAGAAATCACTGGCAATGCGGCCGAAGCGTAGGTGTGCCTATGTCCTCTTCTTTTTCTTCTTCGAATTCTTCCTCAAGCTCGGCCCCGACATCGCAGCGGCCTGCCGGCGTACTCGGTCGGCTTCGGGCAGATCCCAGGCAGGAATCACCGGGAGGTGAACCGTCGGCCCCGGTGAGCAGACGTACACGCCGCAGACCGGCCTTGGTGTGGGCGGGTGTGGCTGTGGTGATCGCTTCCTCGGTCGGGTTCACGGCCTTGCTGGCACAGGCAGGTCGGAAGGTGCCGGTTTTGGTGGTGACACGGTCGATGCCTGCTGGGGCCGTGGTGTCGGATCGTGACGTGCGGGAGGTGCGGCTCGGTGTGGACGACGCGGCCGGGCACGTCGTTCTGGCGGCGGACCGGAACGCGGTGGTGGGCAGGACGACGACGGTCCCGCTGGTGGAAGGGGCGTTGTTGGCACCGCAGGAGCTCGGGGACCAGGCGGATTACCCACCGGCGGGCAAGGCGGAAGTGTCCTTCGCCGTAGAACCAGGTGGGTTGCCGGCCGGTCTGGCGGCAGGTCAGCGTGTGGCCGTACTGCCCGGCGCTGCGTCCGTAGCGGCAGCGGAGCCAGGAGACCGGATGCGGGGCGGAGCCCCGGCTCCCCTCGTGGGCACGGTGAGGGAGGTGGAAGCGGGGGAGTCGGATTCGGCTGCTTCGACGGTGACGGCGCTGGTGGAGACCGCAGCCGCGGGACGAGCAGCAACCATCGACAAGCCTCGCGTGGTCGTCCTCAGCCCGATGACCCGGGAGGTGCCGTGACGCGGGCGCTGGTGGCGATCGGGTCCGCCAAGGGATCGCCCGGGGCGACGACCCTGGCGCTGCTCTTGGCCGCATGCTGGCCCACCTCCGCGCGGCAGCCTCGGCCGCTGGTGGTGGAGGCGGACCCGTCCGGAGGTGATGTGGCGGCCCGCTTCGAGATCTCGGATTCCCCGGGGCTGGTGGATCTGGCCGCAGCGGGTCGCCGTGCCGCTTCTGCGCGGGTGCTGGGGGAGTGCACGCAGACTCTGCCCGGTGACACGTACGTGGTGGCGGGACCGGCGGGGGCGCGGCAGGCGACGGCGGCGGTGCGGCTGTTCGGCGACGGCGGTGCCGGGCTGCTGCGGGCGGGGATGGGCACAGCCGGGGACGTCTTGCTGGATGTGGGGCGGTTTCAGCCGGACACCGCCGACCTGGTTAAGGCAGCTGATCGGTTGCTCTTGGTGACCCGGGGCGAGGTGGATGCCCTGGCGCACGCTGCCGCCCAAGCCGTGGATCTCCGCTCGTGCGCGTGCGAGGCGGAATTGACCTTGATCGGTCCGAGTCTGTACTCGGCGTCGGAGATCAGAGAGGTTCTGGGGCTGCGGCGGGTGCACCGCGTGCCATGGGACGCGAAGACGGTCCGTGCCATGGCGGGCAGGTCGTGGGTAGCTCCGCGCAGGTGGCGTGGTGTCCCTCCGCTTGTGCGAGCCGTGACTGCTCTCGCCCGGGATCTGGCGGCCGAGGGGGCGGAGTACAGGAACTCGCCCGTTGAGGATGCGTGTTCGTCGGTGGGCCGTCGGCCTGCGGCCGAACGGGTGGCGGTGGAAGTGGTGGCGGGAGGTGAACCTTCGTGAGCGCGGTGACGGACACGGCACACGGGGGCTGGGCGCCACACGCCGGGATGGGCGAGAACCGGCTGATCGCCTCGATGCGGGAGCAGGTTGCCGGGCGGATGGCGGGTTATGCGCACGCCCGGGAAGAAGCCGGGCTGCCGCCGGAGGATGTTGAACAGCGTCGTCAGGTGGTGCGCCGTCTGCTGGCCGAGGAGTTCCACGCGTACGCGGCGGCAGAGCTGGGAGCCGGTCGCCCGGCACTGGAGGTGGCGGAGGAGCAGCGGATCGAGCAGGCGGTGCTGGACGCGTTGTTCGGCATGGGGCCGCTGGAGTTGCTGCTGGCGGATGAGCGGGTGGAGAACATCGCGGTCAACGGGGCCGACACGGTGTGGGTGCGGTACGCGGACGGCAGCAAGCGCCAGGCCGCCCCGCTGGCCGCCTCGGATGCGGAGCTGACCGACCTGGTGCGGCAGATCGCCGCGCGAGCCGGACTGGAGGAGCGGCGCTTCGACCGAGCGGTGCCGCGCTTGAACATCTGCCTGCCGGACGGCTCGCGGCTGTTCGCGGTGATGGCGGTGACGGGGCGGGTGTCGCTCTCCATCCGCCGTCATCGGTTCCGCGCCGCCACGCTGGCGGACCTTGTGCGGCTGGGGGTGTGCGACGAGTCGATGGCGGACTTCTTGGGCGCCCTGGTCCGGGCGCGCCGTAATGTGATCGTCGCGGGCGGCACCAACGTGGGCAAGACCACGGTGCTGCGGGCCCTGGCCTCGGCCATTCCGGCAGGCGAGCGGCTGGTGACGATCGAGGACACCTTCGAGCTCGGCCTGGAGGCCGACCGGGCGACCCACCCGGACGTGGTGGCGATGCAGGCCCGGGAGGCGAACGTCGAGGGTGAAGGAGCCATTGACCAGGCGGAGCTGGTGCGCTGGGGTCTTCGGATGTCCCCGGACCGTGTGATCGTCGGCGAGATTCGGGGTTCCGAGGTCGTGCCGATGTGCAACGCGATGTCGCAGGGCAACGACGGGTCGCTGTCGACCATCCATGCCTCGACCTCGCGCGGGGTGTTCACCAAGCTGGCGGCCTACGCCGCGCAGGCGCCCGAACGCCTGACGCTGGAGGCGACGAACCTGCTGGTGGCCTCTGCGGTGAACTTCGTGGTGCACCTGGGCTGGGCCGCCGACGGTCGCCGGGTGATCGATTCCGTACGGGAGATCGTCGACGCGGACGGCCCTCAGATCATGTCGAATGAGGTGTACCGCCCGGGGGCGGACGGTCGCGCGGTGCCGGCCGCGCCGCTGCGTGGGGAGACACTCGCCGACCTGCTGGCCGTGGGCATGCGGGAGCCGGTGGTCCGCGACCCGTTTTGGGGCAGCCCATGACGACCAGCTCCGTCCTGGCTCTCCTGCTCGGCGCCACAGCGGGCGGTGGCCTGTGGCTCCTGGCACACGGTGTCCTGTGTCTGGAACGTGCCGTGCACGACTTCCGCCCGCGGTGTGGTGCTCTTCTTGCCCGGGTGGGGTGGCGGCGCCTGACGGTGATGGGCCTGGCCGGTGTGATGGCGGGCGCGGTGACCGGCTGGCTCGTCGGAGCGGTGCTCGCCGCGCTGGCCGCCGTATGCCTGCCGCAGCTGCTGGGCCGGGACAAGGCAGCCCAGGCGCGGACCGAGCGGCTGGAAGCGGTCGCGGTGTGGGCGGAGATGCTGCGCGACACCCTGTCGGCCGCTGCCGGGCTGGAGCAGGCCATCCTGGCCACCGCCCAGCTCGCCCCACCCGTGCTGCGCCCCCACACCCTCGCGCTGGCCGCGCGGATCGAGCGCGGCCAGCCGCTGGGGGTGAGCCTGCGAGCGTTCGCCGACGAGGTGTCCGATCCGGTCGTCGACACCGTGACGGCCGCCTTGGTGATGGCCGCCGAGCGGCAGGCCCGCAAGCTGGCAGACCTGCTGGGTTCCCTGGCCACCGCGACCCGCGAGCAGGTGGCGATGCGTCTGCGCGTGGACGCCGGCCGGGCTCGCGTACGGACCTCCGTCAGAGTGATCACCGTCACCACGGCCGCGATGGCCGGCGGACTGGTTCTCCTCAACCGCCCCTACCTCCAGCCGTTCTCCGGCCTGACGGGGCAGTTGGTTCTGGCCACGGTGGGTGGACTGTTCAGCGCCGGGTTCGCCTGGCTGCTGAAGATCGCCAACTTTGCCGAAGAACCTCGCGTACTCGCCCTCACTCCCACAACGTCGTCGGCGGCGTCGTCCCCGATGCCCGCTCAAGGAAAGGCAGGCTCCAGGTGATTGCGACGGTGCTCGGGGCCCTGTTCGGCGGTGGCCTCCTGACCCTCTTCCTGGGCCTGCGACCGGCCCGTCCGCCGCTCGCCGTGGCGCTGGCGGCCCTGCGACGACCGGCGCCTCGCCGCCCCGGACACGGCTCCACCGAGCCCCGGCCCGCCGGAGGGTGGGCCGCCAGGTGTGGACGCCGGGGCGTACCGTTCCTGCTCGCGGCCGGACTGCCGACCGCTTCCACGCGGGCCGATCTGGACATCACCGGGATCGACGCGGAACGTCACCTCGCGGAGAAGACGGCCTGCGCGGCCGTGGGACTCCTGGCTCCGCCCGCCCTCGTGGTCCTGGCCGAGGCGGTTGTCGGCAACCGGCTCGGATGGTGGCTGCCGACTTGGCTGGCACTGGCGTCTGCCACGGTCCTGTTCTGGGTGCCCGACCTTGCCGTACGGGCTCAAGCCGCGAAACGGCGGGCCGAGATGCGCCAGGCGCTGGCCGTCTTCCTGGACCTGGTGGTCATCGCCCTGGCCGGTGGCGCCGGCGTACAGCAGGCGCTCGATGACGCCGCCGTGGCGCCGCAGGGCTGGGCCGCCTCCCGCATCCGGCGGGCGCTGTCCACCGCGCACCTCGCGCGCACCAGCGTCTGGGACGAACTGGCGGCCTTGGGAGAGCGGACCGGCGTGCGCGAACTGACGGAACTTGCGGCGACCGTTGGCCTGGCCGGTGCTGAGGGCGCGAAAATCCGCCACTCGCTGGAAACCAAGGCCGCCGCGATGAGGGGCCGCCGCCTCGCCGAGGCCGACGCCACCGCCCAGTCCGCCACCGAACGCATGTCACTGCCCGTGGTCCTGCTGTTCGCCGCCTTTCTGCTCTTCATCGGCTACCCGGCCATGGCACACGTGCTGACCGGCCTGTGATTCCTTCGCGTAGAGAGAACCTCGACCATGAAACCCTCCCTCCACCGCCTGCACGGCCCGCTCCGCGGATCCGTGCTGCGGCTACGGACCCGCCTCCGGGACGACGCCGGGTACTCCACCGAAACCGTGATCATCACCGCGCTGCTCGCCGCCCTGGCGATCGCGGCCGTGGCCGTCATCACGATGAAGGTGATGGGGAAAGCCCGCGGGATCGACCTCGGCTGATGGCCCGGCCCCATCCGTCGGCGCACCGCCGCACCAGGCCACGAACGCGCGCTCCTGCGCCTGTCGGGCGCGGGGACCGGGGCGCGGGGACCACCGAGCTGGTCATCGCCACGCCGCTGCTTTTGCTGCTCCTCCTGCTCGTTGTGCAGTTCGCCCTGGTCTGGCACGCACAGCACATCGCGCAGACCGCGGCCTCCCGTGCCCTGGCGCTCACCCGCACCGAAGGCGGCAGCGCCGATGCCGGGCGCGCCCAGGCAGCCTCCACCCTGCGCGCCCTGGGACGCAGCGTGCTGCTGGACCCGCAGGTCACCGTGGCCCGCACCCGTCGCAGCGCCACCGTCGACGTGCGGGGCCGGACCCAGCCGGTCGTACCGGGGCTGGGTCTGCCGGTGTCCGCCCACGCCGCCGGTGTCATCGACCGCTGGACCACTCCAACGGGGCGGAGGTGATCGCGGTGGGACGCCCGAACCTCTCGCTCACCTCGTCTTTCGACCGGCACAAGGGGAGTTCGTCGAGCCGAGGGCGGGATCGTGGCGCGGCGACGACCGAGTTGGTCCTGCTGACCCCCCTCCTGATTGCGTTCCTGCTGGTCGCGGTGGCCTTCGGACGGTTGGCAACGGCTCGCCTGCGGGTCGGCGACGCCGCGTACCAAGCCGCCCGCTCGGCCTCGCTCGCCCGGAGCGCGGAGGAGGCCCGGCGGTACGCGCACGCGGCTGCCGAGAGAGCACTGGCCTTGACGGGCGCCTCCTGCGCGCACTTCACAGTGACGGCGGACGTCGGCGCTCTGCTGCCGGGCGGTACGGCACGGGTGAAAGTGGCCTGCACCGCCGACCTCGGCCTCACCGGACTGCCCGCCCACCTCACGGTCTCCAGGACCGCCCTGTCGGTGATCGACTCCTACCGGGGGAAAGCATGACCTGGCGCAAGGGCCCCGGCGGCCGGCTGACGACCGTGGTCCGCGATGTACGGACCTCGGACAGCGGGCAGGTCACGGCGTTCGTCGTGGCCTGCGCGGCGGGACTGTTCCTCTTCGCCGGACTCGTCCTCGACGGCGGCCTTGCCCTGGCAGGAAAGGTCACGGCGGCCGACGTCGCGCAGGAGGCCGCCCGCGTCGGCACCCAGCACCTCGACCTGGTCCAGCTACGTACCTCCCGGCGCGTACGCCTGGACCGGCAGCGAGCCGTACGCGCCGCGCTCGACTACATCCGCGCATCCGGGAACACCGGCCAGGCCAGCGCCGGGGAACGGTACGTGACCGTGAACGTCACACACCGGCAGCGCACACAGATCCTCAGCCTCGCCGGCATCGACGACCTGGTGACCACCGCGTCGGCGACAGCACGGGCCGAGCAAGGCATCTCCGCACCCTGGCAGCAAAAGGCCCCTCGATGAGTCAGCACAGATCACCTTCCGCCGCCCGCAGTTGGCCGCGCGCCGTTCTCCAGGCCCTGCTGGCGGCGACGGCGTTGCTGGTCGTCACCGTCGGCGTTCCCTACGCCTTGACCGCCGCCAACGGCACACCGTGGCCTTCGCCTGCCGCCTCCGTCGGCGACCTCGTCACTCGGCTGAGCCGACCGGTCAGCGACCCCCTGGTGACCGACCTTCTCTCCCTCCTGGGTTGGACCTGCTGGGCCGCGTTCATGGTGACCCTGGTCCGCGAAGCGCTCTGGATGGCCCGTCACCTGCCCGCGCTTCGGGGTGACGCCACGGCCTTGCGCACCCGCCTGCGCACCATTCCCCGCCACCGGCTGGGCGCGGCCTTTCTGCTCGGCGCCCTGCTGTTCGCCCTCCTTGCGGCATGGCGACCGGCGGCGGCTCACGCCACGCCTGACGTAACCGTCTCCCACCCGATCGCTGCCGTCGCCACGGCGATGAGCGGGACGGAGCTGATGCGCCAATCCCCACGGCCCGAGGATTCCGTGACCGAGCCGTACGCGGTTCAGTCCGGTGACACGCTGTGGAGCATTGCCCGGACCTGCCTGGGCGACCCGTTGCGCTGGCCCGAGATCTACCGGCTCAACCACGACCGGACCCAATCCGACGGACAACGACTGCGCGACCCCGACCTGCTCCGGCCCGGCTGGACCCTCCGCCTCCCCAGCTCTGGCCCCCATACGACGGGTACCGGAACCGTACGAGCCCCCCACCGCACCGCAGCGGCTTCGCCGGACCGTGACACAGCCTCTCCGTCTCCCCAACCGCCTGCTCCAACACCCACCACAGGTCTGTCGGCCCCCCATGGCCAGGCGAACCCATCACCCGAGACCAGCGGCCGACCGACAGCCACGGTTCTCAGTAGCCTCGGACAGGACAGAGCGGTCGAGATCAGTGTCGGCACCGCGTCCGTCATCGGCGTCACCACGGCCGCCGGCATCGCCACCGCCGTCTCCTTCGCCCGCGCCCACGCGCGCCGACGCCGCCACCCCGACCTCAGCGCCCCCGCACCACCCCCGCTCGCCGAGGCGGTGAAGGCCGCCACCCGGGCCGCCCACCTGCCCACCCATCAAGACGATGCGGAATCGGCAGCACTGGACGAGCCGGACGAAGCAGGGCTGCAACGACACGTGCCGCCCGCCGAACCGTCCGCACCCGGCACCGTCGTCTGCGCCACCCGGAAGGGCCGCGAACTCACCGTCGACTTACTGGCCGTCCCCGGAGGCATCGCCCTGACCGGCCCCGGAGCGGACTCGGCCGCCCGCGCCCTGACCATCGCCGTCCTCAGCGCCGCCGAACGCCTTCGCCCCGGCCGGCCACAGACGCGCCTGCTGATGCCCGCCAGCACCGCGCAGCGCCTCCTGCCGCTCGCCCCGCCTTCCCTCCCCGCCTGGGCCATCACCCGGGACTGCGCGCAGGCGCTGTCCCTGATCGAACAGGACCTGCTGCTCCGGGCACGCCTGGCCGAAACCGACGAGGACTCGCAGGCCGGCGACCCACCGATGGACCTACTGATCACCGACCTCGACCCGCCGTCCGCCGAGCGGCTGAAGGGCATCGCCGACCAGGCCGCTCCCGGCCGGCTCGCCGTCATCGTCCTCGGCGCCGACGACTGGCCCAGCCGCGCACGAGTCGCCACGGACGGGGCCTTCACCGCGACGACCGGACCCGCGTCACTGCGCCTGGACGACGTACACATGTCGGTCCTCGCGCGCGCGTCGGCGCACCAGCTCCTGGACACCCTCTACGCCGCCCACGGCCACGTCACCTCAAGGGCGACCCTCCCGTCGCCTGCCACGGCCCCCGCTCCTCCGCCGCACCAGGCGCCGGGCCCGCTGGCGCCGCAACCACCTCAGGCTCCGGAACGACCGAGCGGCCAAGACGCGAACCAGTCGCTCGCACCGTGCAGATCCGAGAGTTCCGAAACGGAAGATCGTGGAAGAGAAATGCCTTCCGCACCGGTCACCGTGCATGTGCTTGGCAGGTTCCGAATTCGGGCACGGGGGAAAGAAGAGGAATTCGGCCACGGCATGCGAGCGGAAACCCGAGAATTCCTCGCCCTGCTCGCTGCCCATCCGAAGGGAATTCGCAGCGAGGAGATCACCGAGGCTTTGCGGATGTCGTCCGATCCGGAGCGGGCGGGACGTGAGCTCGCCAATCTGCGCCGTGCCGTACGGCGCAGTCTGCGCCAGGCAACCGGCGCGCACCAGGCAGCCTTCGTCGTGCGCGTCGGCGAGCGCCACCTGCTGGACAAGGGGCTGGTCGCCACCGACATCGAGGCGTTCAGCACCGCTGTCCGAGCCGCGGCCACGGCCTCGGACGAGACGGCTCGGGCTGCCGCGCTGAAGGAGGCGGTCGCCACGTACGGCGGCCCGCTGTGCGAGGGAGCCGACTACGCCTGGGCCGATGAGCTGCGGGAAGCCGTTCATCGCAAGGCCGTCGACGCCGTGGTGCTGCTCGCCGACCACACGACCAAGAGCCACCCGGATCCTGACCAGGCGCTGGCCCTCCTCGACCAGGCCGCCGAGTGGGACCCGTTCAACGAGGCGGTCTACCAGCGCATCATCCGCCTGCAACGCGCGGCCGGTCGGGATGACGCGGCCCACCGGACGTATGCCCTGCTCAGCCGCCGACTCGCCGATCTGGATGTCACCCCGGACAGCGAGACGACCGCACTCCTGCGGCAGGCGCAGCCGCTGACCGCCTCCTGAGCGCACGAGCTGGCCGGCGGCGTCGGCCGCTGGCCAGCAGGGCGTCCTGCCCGTGATCGAATGCGGCGTCGAATCGGGGGTCCTGCTTGGAAAGGACGCCCCTGTGCGGGCAACAGGGCAGGTCAGCGGCCGATTCGCCACCGGCGGCGGGGTGCGACTGCATATAGGTGCAAAGGCATGCCCCGATCTGCACACCACCGGCGCGGGCCCCCTGATGGAAACCCGTCGTCCGCTGCACGTCTGCCCTTCGTGCCCTTCCTGCCTCTCCTTCCTCACTGCCGGCCAGCCTGAGCGGAAGGCCGTCCGCGTCCACGAGCATGCGGCGGCACCCAGGCGAAGCCGAAGGTGCC
>NZ_JBEXNM010000017.1:0-141436 GCF_040611095.1 Streptomyces sp. NPDC003077
CCGCCCCGGGCGGGCCCCCGCCCCCCGGCCCGGCCCCCCCGCCCGCCGTCCCCCCCGCCCGGCCCCCCGCGGGGCCGCCGCCCGGCGCCGGGCGCGAAGGGGGTGTCGGGCACCGTCACGCCGGCCCCGGCCGGTGCCACCGCCGGGTAGGACTGGCCGCGCGCGGTGGCGAGCCGTTTGGCCAGCGCGGCGGCGTCCCGCGGCCGGTCCTCGGGGGCCTTGGCGAGCAGGTCCAGCACGACCCGCTCGTACGCCTCCGGCAGTTCGGGACGGTGGGTGCGCGGCGGTTCGGGGGCGGTGGAACGGTGGCCGACGAGCACCGCCCAGGCGTCGTCCAGGTCGAAGGGCGGCACGCCCGCGACGATCTCGTACAGGACACAGCCCAGCGAATACAGGTCGCTGCGGTGGTCGACGGTGCCGCCGCCGATCTGCTCGGGGGACATGTAGTGCGGGGTGCCCATGGCGATGCCGGTGCCGGTGAGGCGGGCGGTGAACCCGATGTCGTGGCCCAGGCGGGCGATGCCGAAGTCGCAGATCTTGACCGTGCCGTCGGAGGTCCGCACGATGTTGGCCGGTTTCAGATCGCGGTGCACGATGCCCTGTTCGTGGGTGTAGGCCAGCGCCGCGGTGACCTGCTCGGCGATCTCGGCGAAGTCCGCCAGGGGCAGCGGGTCGTGCCGGTTGTCCTCCAGGAGCTGGCTCAGGTTGCGGCCGTTGAGCAGCTCCATGACGAGGTAGAGGATGCCGTCGTCCTCCCCGAAGTCGTGGACGACGGTGATGCCGCGGTGCTGGAGCGCCGCCGCCACCCGCGCCTCGCGCCGGAAGCGCTCGCGCAGCACCGTCATGAAGGCCGGGTCGTGCTGCGGGCCCAGCGGCTTCAGGCACTTGACCGCGACCTGCCGTCCCAGGGACTCGTCGCGTGCCCGCCACACCTCGCCCATGCCACCGCGCCCGATCAAGTCGAGCAGCCGGTAACGGCTTTGGATCAGCCTGCTCTCCGCCATCGAGTCCGCCCGCCCCCGTCCGCCGCCCCGCGCAACCCCCTGTATGCCCCGCCCGCCCCAGTATGGCCGCGGACCCGCGCACCTTGTAGGGCGCTGACCGGCGCTCCGCACGAGCTACGCCGACGCGCTGGGAGCGCCGGGGGCGGGTGGGAACGGGCGGGACCTGGACGGCTCAGCGTGCGGCGTGGGTCGTTCGCCGGGGGTGGTGTGGAGGGGGCGGGAGGGAGGCGTGCGGCATCGAAGCCGCGGGAGGGAGCGAGGGGCGGCACGGTGGGAGGCTGGGCGGTCGGGTCCGGACGACGCGAGCGGTGCGGGGCCGAGTGTCACGTATCCGGTGCGGGTGGTGACGTATCCGGTGCGGGTGCGCTGTCCCCGCGCGGTCATCACGAGGGACGGGCCTGGGGTCATCACGAGGAACGGGCCAGGGCGGCGGCACGAGGAACGGGCCAGGAGTCACCACGAGGAACGGGCCAGAGCCAGCGCTGCGGCACCCCGCCCCCGGCTCACTCCGCGTCCACGCCCGCCACCGGAGGCTCGTCACCGGCCACCGTCACCGGCTCCGCGGCGGCCACCACCGGGGAATCGGCCGCGACGGCAGGGGACTCGGCGGCCACCACAGGGGGCTCGTCCGCCGTCAGGGGAGGCTCGGCGGACACGCCCACCGCCGACGGGCCGCCGTCGGCCACGAGCGCGGGTTCCCCGTCCGCCTCCAGAGGCCCGGCGGCCCCCGCCGCTTCCCGTTCCCGGCGTTCCTCCTCCTGGAGCTGCTTCTCGTGCAGGGCGGGAGGGGGGTGCGGCACCCAGTCCGAGGCGCGGGGGAGTTCGGGACCGTCGGGGCCGACGCGGACCAGTCCTTGGACGCGGACCACCCGGAAGCGGCGTCCCGCCACGGCCACTTCGTTGGCGCGGGTGCCGTCGAGGTGGTCGGCCGCGCGGGCGTACTCGGCCCAGTCCTCCTCGTCCAGGCGCAGCAGTCGCGGCGCGAACTCCCGCAGGTACGCGCTCAGCAGCTCCCGGGCTTCCCGCGGCGTGGCGCAGGACCCGCAGATCGATCCCCACTCGCCCTCCGGTTTGCGTTCGGCGACGGTGAACCCGGCGGGCAGCAGGACGACGCCGGGGTGGGTCTCGCGCGCCCGGACGGAGTCGGCGTACACGTCGGCGGGGACCACCAGCGAGGAATAGGCGTACGTCAGCAGTTCGGTCTTGACGATGCCCTCGGCCAGGCCGGTGGCGGCGGCCGGGTCGATGACGAACCCCTCGGCCGCGTGCCGCACGGTCCGCCGCCCGGCCACCGCCACGGGATCGGGGTCGGGGTCGGCGGGCCGCGGGGGTTCGGGGCCTTCCGGGCCGAAGCGCAGGAACAGGTCGCCGCGGATGACGCGGTGGTCGCGGCCGAGCACCGTCAGCTCGTCCAGGGGCTCCCAGTCCAGCCGCTCGGCGGCGGCGAGGTACGCCGCGCGGTCGAGTTCATCCCGGGTGTCCTGGGCGCGCTGGCGGAAGTGGGCGTTCAGGGCATCGCGGGCCTCCTGGGGATTGCCCTCTTCCATGATCATGATTTGCCACCGGCCGTCGTCCCGGCGCTGCCCGACCGCGAACAGCGGGCCCCGCACGCGCAGTTCCGGGTAGCGTTCGCGGGCCTCCCAGGTCTCCATGTCCGCGAGGTCCGCCACCGGGGAGTCCTGCCGCGTGACCTTGATGACGCGGTGGTCGGGGATGTGCGTACCGTCATGTTCCATGTACGCAGTGTGCTCTCACGGCGCGCGGCAGCGCAGGGGTTCGGGGTGGATGCGGGGGCGGGTGCGGGGCGGTGCCGCGGCCGGGACTGCGGGGGTGACGCCCGGCGGCGCGGGGGCGGGAGGGCCGGGAGGGCCGGGGTCCGGGGTGACCGCCATTGGAGTGATGTCCGCCGCCTCCCGGTCCGGGCGCCCGGGGAGGACCGCCTCCGCTGGTTAGCGCGCGGACCGGGCGGGTACCCCCGGTGATCCCGACCGAGGGCGGGCCCGTGCCGCACGGCCGGACCCGCCCCGCCCCTCGCGGCGGACCCGCGCCGGTGCGCGCGGCCACCCCGCCCGACCCCATGGGACGGGTCCGTGCCACGGCCCCACCCCACCCCCGGAGCGGGTCCGTGCCACGCGCGGCCACCCGCCGACCACCTCACAGGACGGGAGCGCGTCATGGCCTCGGACCAGGAGCAGGGTGAGCGGGCCGCCTCCCCGCCGGGCGGCGGGCTGCGCGTCGTCGTCACCGGCGCGACCGGCAACCTCGGCACCGCGCTGCTGCGCCGCCTGGACGCCGACGAGCGGATCGCCTCGGTCGTCGGCATCGCGCGCCGCGTCCCGGGAGACCCCGGCGCGTCCGCGAAGACGGAGTGGGTGAGCGCCGACACCACCCGTAGCGACCTCGCCGCGCTCTTCGAAGGGGCGGACGCCGTGGTGCACCTGGCCTGGCTGTTCCACCCGACGCGGCGGCCCAAGGTGACGTGGGAGACGAACGTCGGCGGCAGCGCCCGGGTCTTCGAGGCGGTGGCCGCCGCCAAGGTGCCCGCGCTGGTCCACGTCTCCTCGGTGGGGGCCTACTCCCCCGGGCCCAAGGACGTGGGGGTGAGCGAGTCCTGGCCGACGGACGGCTGGCCGGAGGCCGCGTACTGCCGCGAGAAGGCCTATGTGGAACGCCTGCTGGACGTCTTCGAACGCGACCACTCCGGCACCCGCGTGGTGCGGATGCGGCCCGGCATCGTCCTGCAACGGGACTCGGCGGCCGAGCAACGGCGCATCTTCCTGGGCCCGTTCGTGCCCACGAAGCTGGTGCGGCCGGACCGGCTGCCCATCCCCGATCTCCCCGGCCTCCGCTTCCAGACGGTGCACGCGGACGACGTGGCCGACGCGCTGCGCGCCGCCCTCGTCCGGTCCGTGAGCGGCCCGTTCAACCTGGCCGCCGCGCCGGTCGTGGACGCCGCCATGCTGGCCGACGTGTTCGGCACCCGCACCATTCGGGTGCCGCGCGGGCCGGTGCGGGCCGCGCTCTCCGCGGCCTGGGCGCTGCACGCCGTGCCGGTGCCGCTCGGCATGTTCGACGCCGTCCTGCGGTTCCCGGTCATGGACACCACGCGCGCGGAGAGCGAACTGGCCTTCCGGCCCCGCTCGGCCCGCGAGACGATCACGGAGTTCGCCCTCGCCCTCCAGGAGGACGCGGGCGGCCCGACGCCGCGGCTCGCCTCTCCCCTCCCGGGCGGCCGGGTGGCGGAGGCCGCCACCGGGATGGGGAGGCGGACGTGAGGGGGGCCGGGCGGATGGTGGCACGGACGCGGGGGCTCCTGCGTACGGGGCGGCGCCCCCTGGGGGTGTGCCTGCTCCCGGCCACGGGGTGCCGTTGCCCGGACGCGCGCCGAGGCGCGTTCCCGGGCCGTCACCCGCTGGGCGTACGCCCGTGACGGCGGGCGACGCGGACGCCGTGGTCATCGGCGGCGGCCCGAACGGACTGGTGGCGGCCAACATCATGGCCGACGCGGGGTGGCGGGTCCACGTCCTGGAGGCGCAGCCGGAGGCCGGGGGAGCGGTGCGCAGCGACCGCGGGGTGCACCCGGACTACGTCAACGACCTGTTCAGCTCGTTCTATCCGCTGGCCGTCGCCTCCCCCGCCATCCGGAAGCTGCGGCCGGAGGAGTGGGGGGTGAGTTGGAGCCACGCCCCGGCCGTCCTCGCGAACCCGCTGAGCGACGGGCAGTGCCCCGTGCTGTACCGCGACCCGGAGCGGACCGCCGCCGGGCTGGACGCCGCCGCCCCCGGCGACGGAGAGGCGTACCTGCGGCTGGTCGGCCTCTGGGACCGGTTGGGCCCCCAGGTGATGCGGTTGCTCTTCGCCCCCTTCCCGCCGGTGGTGTCGGCCGCCCGGCTGGCCGCCGAGTTGCGCGGGGCGGGGGGCCTGCGGCTGATGCGGATGATGCTGCTGCCCGTGCGGAGGCTGGGGGACGAGGAGTTCGGCGGCGCGGGGGCGCCCGTGCTGTTCTCGGGCTGCGCCCTGCACGCCGACTTCTCGCCGGAGGCGAGCGCGTCCACCGCCTTCGGATGGCTGCTGGCCATGCTCGGCCACGAACACGGCTGGCCGGTGCCGGTGGGCGGCGCGGGCGCGCTGAGCGCGGCGCTCGTCCGCCGTCTGAAGGCCCGGGGCGGCACGGTGACCTGCGGTACGGAGGTGTCCCGCGTCGTGGTGCGGCGGGGCCGCGCGCTGGGCGTGGTCACCCGTGACGGCGAACCCGTACGGGCCCGCCGCGCGGTGCTCGCCGACGTGCCGGCCACCGACCTGTACGGCGGTCTGGTCGGCTGGGAGGACCTGCCCGGCAGGCTGCGCGACGACATGCGCCGGTACCACTGGGACTACGCGACCTTCAAGGTCGACTGGGCGCTGTCCGGCCCCATCCCGTGGAGTTCCCCGGAGGCCGCCGAGGCCGGCACCGTGCACCTCGCCGACGGCAACGACCACCTGACCCGGCACGCCGCCCAGTTGGCGACCGGCCACGTCCCGGACCGGCCGTTCGCCCTGCTCGGCCAGATGACCACCGCCGACCCCAGCCGCTCCCCCGCCGGCACCGAGGCCGCCTGGGCCTACACCCACCTGCCGCAGCGGATCCGGGGGGACGCCGGTGACGAGGGGCTGGACGGCCACTGGGACGAGCGGCGGCGGGAGACGATGGCGCGGCGGCTGGAAGCACAGGTCGAGCGGCTGGCCCCCGGGTTCCGCGACCGCGTCGTGGCGCGGCGCGTGCTGGCCCCGCCCGACCTGCACCACCACGACCAAAACCTGGTCAACGGCGCGCTGAACGGCGGGACCGCCTCCGTCCACCAGCAGTTGATCTTCCGCCCGGTGCCGGGCAGCGGACGGCCCGAGACCCCCGTCGCCGGCCTCTACCTGGCCTCCGCGTCCGCCCACCCGGGCGGCGGCGTACACGGCGCCTGCGGGGCCAACGCGGCGCGCGCGGCGCTGCGGGCCCAGCGGGCGGTGACCCGGCATCTGCTGGGGCCGGCGCTGTCCGCCATGCAGCGGAATCTGACGGGTGGGGGCGAGGGGTGAGGCGCTCATGGCTGGCAACTGGGCCGTTCGGTCGTCATGGGCTGACTTCGTCGCCCCTGCCGCGTGCTGTCCGGTCGTTAGCCCAGTCGCGCTCGTCCGGCGGGCCGTCCGTCCGCGGGCGACCGACACTGACATACGGGCCGGGTACCGAGACCACCCCAGGCGCCCGCAACCGTGGAAGGCGAGCCATGGCCGTACGACACGTCCTCATCCCCGCACCGCCCAGCGCGGTGTGGTCCGTCTTGTGCGACGGCCGCAAGTACCAGCGGTGGGTGGTCGGCCCCCGCACCACCGAGCACATGGACGACCACTGGCCGGAGCCCGGCGCGGCGGTCCGCTACCGGGTGGGGACGCCGATGTGGTCCTTCGAGGGCCAGACTCTGGTCCGGGCCTGCGACCCGGGCGAACGGCTGGAACTCGAAGCGCAGGCCGGCTGCCTCGGCAGCGCGCGGATCTCCATCCAGCTCCAGCCATGGGGCGACGGCTGCCTGGTGGTCGTCGACGAACACCCCCTGCGCGGGGTCGGGGCCTCGGCGCACAACCTGGCGCTGGAGGCCGTTCTGAACCTGCGGAACCGGCGCATGCTGAAGAAGCTGACGGAAGTGGTGATGGAAACCCATCGGGAGGAGACCCGGCAGGCGCTGTCTCCGGAAGACCGGCGGTGAATTCTCTTCGCGTGTTCTCGTCTTTCCCTGTTTCCGTCTTCCCGTCTCCCCGTGGGTTGTTATTGCCGTGGGCTCCCCCACGGCTTCCTGCCGACTCCTTCACGGATCGCGGCATTCGGCGGTCGGCCGACCGGTGACAATCGGCCCCGCCTCCCACGTTTCGTGAGGCCCGCCGGGCACCATGAGCACAATGAACGCGTGGGGACCGGTATTGCTGCTTCTCGGTGTCGTGCTGATCGGACTGTTCGCCCTGTACGGGTGCGGCTCCTGGCTTACCGGCTCCTTTTCGAGGCGCCCTTCCGGATCCCTTTCGGAATCCCGTTCCCGCCCCCCTTCCCGTTCCGGATTCGGGAAGGCCGCGGCAGTCCAACCGTTCAC
The DNA here is from genome assembly GCF_040611095.1 of Streptomyces sp. NPDC003077. Taxonomy (NCBI): domain Bacteria; kingdom Bacillati; phylum Actinomycetota; class Actinomycetes; order Kitasatosporales; family Streptomycetaceae; genus Streptomyces; species Streptomyces sp. NPDC003077. The sequence continues at coordinate 7,115 of NZ_JBEXNM010000017.1, forward strand.
CGGTGGCCTGCCGCCCCAGGAGCACGCCTTTTCCCGGTTCCACGTCCGCTGGTATCCGGTCGCCATGATTTTCCTGGCCTTCGACATGGAAATGCTCTTCATGTATCCGTGGGTGAAGGTCGTCACCACGATGGGGACGGGCGCGGTCGTCGAGATGTTTCTCTTCCTGGCGATTCTGTTCGCCGGGGTGGGTTACGCGTGGCGTGAGGGCGCGTTCCGGTGGGCCTGAGAGCGGCGGTGCGCGCTGCCGCCCTCACCCGCCCGGCGACGTTCCTGGTGTCCCTGCCGGGCGCGACCGCCGTACGGCTGGCGGTGGAGGCGGAGGTGCGGCGGCGCGGCTGGTCCTCGGCCGCCGCGCCCGCCGCCGCGAACCTGCTGGTCGTCGTCGGCGGCCCGGGTCCGGATGCCGCCGCGTGGCTGGACGGCGTGTGGCAGGCCGTACCGAAGCCCCGGGACCGGGTGCGGGTGGCCGACGCCTGCCAGGTTTCCGCCGTGCTGGACGCGGGGCGGCAGCGGCTGGCGACGGGCACCGGTACGGAGGACGGCCGGGCTCGGAGCGTCCACGAGCTCACGCCCACCGGCAACGACGGGAACGAGGCCCGGCACGACCTGCGGATGGCCGAGCGCGCCGACGACCGGGACGGCCTGCGGCTCGACCGGCTGCACGTCCCCCTGGGCCCGGCGCTCGCCGACTGGCCGTCCGGACTCGTCCTCCACCTGGCGCTGCAAGGCGACGTGATCCAGGAGGCCCGGGCCGAGGCCACTCCGCCGCCCCGGGAACCCGTCCTCCCCTACTGGAACGAGCCCTGGCTACGCGCCCGGCGCGGCGAACAGGCGGCGCACGACACGGCGGCCCGGCGCCGTTGTGCCGCCCACCTCGACAGCCTGGGCCGTGTGCTGGCGGTGGCCGGCTGGCCCGGACCCGCGGCCCGCGCCCGGCGGCTGCGCGACGAGGTGCTGGGCGCCGCCCCCGCCACCGCCGTGCGCCCGGCCCTCCGGGCCCTGACCAGGACGGTACGGCGCTCGCGCACGCTGCGGCTGCTGACCGCCGGACTGGGGCCGCTGCCCGCCGACCGCGCGGCCGGGTGCGGCGTCAGCGGCCCGGCGCGCACGGCCGGCGGCGACGTGCACGACCGCGTCCTGACCTGGCTGACGGAGACGGAGGCGACGCTCGACCACTTCGACGACCCGCGTCCGCTCCTTCCTCGCGACGCCGCGTGGGGCCCGAGGGGCCGCGTGGACGGCCCCCTCCCGCCGTCCCGCGCGCTGCTCGACGTGCTGCCCGGCCTGCTGGTGGGCACGGAGTTCGCCGCGGCCCGGCTGATCGTGGCCAGCCTGGACCCGGACCTGGACGAAGCGGTGGCCGGGCCCCGGAACCCGCACCGCGCCGAGGGAACGGACCCGGCCGGACCCGGAGGCCCGGATGGCTGACGGCATCGGGCAGGCGACGGCGGGCGCGCTGGCGGGCGGCCCGACCGACGCGACGGCTCCCCTTTGGGCGACCGTGGTGCTCCCCGTCGCCCTGGTCGTCGCGGCGCTGGTCGCCAAGGCGTACGACGCCGCGCTGCCCACTGGGGGCGAACCCGGGCCGGCGCGCCGCTCCCTGAGCGCCCTCGGCGCGCGTGCCGTGCGCCCGCTGTACGAGGCGCTGCGCCTGCTCGTCCAGCAGCGGCGCCGCACCACGGCCGCGGACGTCCTCCTGGGCCGCGTCGGTGTGGCGCTGGTCCCGATCGCCGCCGTCCTCGCCGCCGCGGTCCTCCCGTGGGGTTTCCGGGCGCTCGTCGACCCGGATGTCGGCGTCGTGTGGTTCAACGCGATGGAGGCGCTGGCCTGGGCCGCCGTGTGGCTGGCGGGCTGGGGGCCGAACGCGGTGCTGCCGCTGATCGGTGGCTACCGGTTCCTGGCGCAGGGGCTGGCGTACGAGCTGCCGCACATGTTCGCCCTCACCACCGCCGCGCTGGGCGCCGGGTCGCTGCGGGTGGGCGAGGTGGTGCGGGCCCAGGAGGGACTGTGGTTCGCCGTCTGGATGCCGGTGGCGTTCATCGTCTATTTGGTGAGCGCGCTCGCCATGTCCTTCTGGGGGCCCTTCGGCCACCCGGTGGGGCAGGACGTCGCCGGGGGCGTGGCGGCCGAGCTGTCCGGTGTGGACCGGCTGCTCCTGTCGGGCGGCCGGTGGGTGCTGTTCGTCAGCACGGCGGCGTTCGCGGTGCCGCTGTTCCTCGGCGGCGGGCACGGTCCGCTGCTGCCGCCGTGGGCCTGGACTCTGGTCAAGACGGGCTCGGTGCTGGCCCTCCTGGTGGCCGTCCGGCGGGCGCTGCCCACCATCCGGATGGACCGCTACATGGCGTTCTCCTGGCTGCTGCTCCTGCCGCTGACGATGGTTCAGGCGCTGGTCGTGGCGGTGGTCGTGCTGGAGCGACGGTGAGCGGGCGCTGCTCGTGCCCACGCGCCGGCGGACGCGCGGGGCGCGGGCGCTCCCATGAATCGCTGCACGCGCCCCACGGGCCGGTCCGGGGAGGCGGTCGCCGTGCCCGGTGAGCTGGTCTTCTGGGTGCTCGGTGCCGGGGCGGTGGTCGCCGGTGGCCTGGTGTTCCGGGTGGACTCGATGGCGCGGGCGACGTACGCACTACTGGCCTCGCTGCTGTGTGTCGGCGGCATCCTGCTGCTGCTCGGCCTGGATTACCTGGGCGTGGTCGTGGTCCTGATGATGACGATCGAGATGGCCCTGATGGCGGTGTTCATGGTGATGTACATGATGAACCCGGCCGGTCTGATGCCGATGACGATGCTGCACAACAAGAAGGGCGCGGCCGTCCTGTGCGCGCTCGTCTTCGCGCTGCTCACCACCGGCGCGTTCCTCACGCCCTGGCCGGAGCGGAGGGGCCAGGCCCCGGCGGACCCCACCAGGGCGCTCGGCGACGCGCTCATGGGTCCGCAGATGCTCACGATGATGACGCTCGGGATGGCGCTGTTCGCGGCCATCGTCGGCACGGTGGTCCTGGCCACCCCTCGGGGACGTTACGGGCGGGCCGACGGCGTACCGGGAGACCGGGAGCGTCGGCCTTCCTCCGACGCTCCGTGCGCGGGGGACGACGGGCGTGCCGATCAGGGTGGGGGCGATTCCGACCGCACCGATCACGGCGGAGACGGCGGAGACGGCGACGAGCGTACCGACCCCGACGGAAGCGGCAACGGCCATACCCATCACGGCAGGGGCGGCGGCGGCCGATGACCCTCCCCCTCCTCCTTCTGGTCGCCGCCGCGCTGTTCAGCGTCGGGCTGTTCGGCGCGCTGACCCAGCAGTCGATCGTGATGCTGATGATGGGTCTGGAGTTGCTGCTCGGCGGCGTCATCCTGGCGGCGGGCGCGGTGTGGCACTACTTGTCCCCGGACGGCGCCGACGGGCAGGTGCTCGTGGTGGTGGCCGTCACCGTGATGGCCGTGGAGATGGCCGTCGGGTTCGCCGTGGTCACGGCCCTGTTCCGGGCCCGCGAGGTGGACATGACCGACATGGCGGCGGAGCTGCGGGAGTGAGCGCGCTGCTCTGGGCGCTGCTCGCCCTGCCGCTGGTCGCCGGTGCGGCGCTGGCCGTCGCCGGGCACCGGGCGGACCGGGTGGCGCCGGGGCTCGCGGTGGCGGTCGCCGCGGCCGGGTGCGGGCTGGCCGCGGGGGCGGCGTACGTCCGACCGGTGGCCGGGGCGCCGCTGCTGGCCGGGGCTCCGGCACGGTTCGCCGTCGACGGCCTGTCGGGGCTGGTGGCGGTGGCCGTCACGGCCGTCACCACCGCCGTCCTGGCCTTCGCCGCGGCCGACCCGGGGCTCCGGGAGGCCCGGGCCCGCTTCCACGGCCTGATGCTGCTGTTCAGCGGCGCGATGGTGGCGACGGTCACCGCGACGACGCTGCCCGTCCTCCTGATGGGCTGGGAGGTGATGGGGGCGACCTCCTGGGCGCTGATCGGGTTCTGGTGGCGGGACGCGGACCGGGTGCCGGCGGCCAACCTCGCGTTCCTCACCACGCGCGCCGCCGACCTGGGCCTCTACCTGGCGGCCGGAGCGGCGCTGGCGGGCGCCGGTCCGGGCCGCCCGGCCCCGCTCGCGCTTGACGGGCCGGACGGGTTGCCCGGGCTCACGGGCCCCTGGCTGTCCGTCGTCACCGCGGGGCTGCTCGCCGCCGCCTTCGGCAAGTCGGCGCAGCTCCCGTTCAGTTTCTGGCTGGCGCGGGCCATGCGGGGCCCGAGCCCGGTCTCGGCCCTGTTGCACTCGGCGGCCATGGTGGTGGCCGGTGCGTATCTGCTGCTCCGGATGGGGCCGCTGCTGGCCGCCTCTGGGTGGGGCGGTGCGGCGGTGGCTTGGACGGGGGCGGTGACGGCGCTCGCCCTCGGCCTGGTCGCGGTCACGCAGACCGACCTGAAGCAGTTGCTGGCCGCGTCGAGTTGCGCGCAGATCGGTTTCATGGTGCTGGCCGCGGGCGTCGGCGCCACCACCGGCGGCACCCTGCAACTCCTGGCGCACGCGGCGGCCAAGAGCCTGGCGTTCCTGGTGGCCGGGGCGTGGCTGACCGTGCTCGGCACGGAGGCGCTGCCCGCCCTGCGCGGCGCCGCCCGGCGGTTCCGCGTCCCGGGCGTCACCTTCACCGTCGCCGCGCTGGCGCTCGCGGGGCTGCCGCCGCTGAGCCTGTGGGCCGCGAAGGACCTGCTGCTGGCCGGTGCGCGGGAGGCGGGCCCGGGCCTCTACGCCGTCGGGCTGGCCGCGGCGGCGGTCTCGGCGGCGTACAGCGGGAAGGCGCTGTGGTACGTGTGGCGGCCGGCCCCGGGCACCGCCCCCTCCGGGAGGCCCGCGCCACCTCGTTACGCGGCCCTCCCCCTCTGCGTACTCGCCCTCGCGTGCGCGGGTCTGGCGGCGCTCGCGCTTCCCCCGGTGCGTACGGCGCTCGATCGCACTCTGGATCTCGGTCCGCAACCCGGCCCTGCCGCATGGGAGTTGGTGCTGTCCGGCGTGCTGGCGGTGGCGGCGTCATCGGCTGCCTGGGCGTGGGGGGACCGCGTGCTTTCTCTGCCGCGCGCCCTCCGCGGGCCGTTCGTCCGCTGGCTCTGCCTTGAGGAGGCGGCGCGCGCCTGCCTCGTACGCCCCGTACTGCGCCTGGCGCACGCGCTCGCCGCCTTCGACGCGCGGGTCCTCACGCGGGGAACCGAAGCGGCGGCACGCGGGACGTCGCGCGTGGCCTGGTTCGCCGCCCAGGGGCCCGAGCGCGCCCTCGACGGAGCGGTGGCGGGGATCGCGGCGGGCTGCCGGACGCTCGGCCACTGGGCCCGCCGTCCGCAGACCGGGCAACTGCACCAGTACCTCGCGCAGGCCGTGGCCGCCGTCACCCTGCTCGCCGTCGTCTGCACGCTCGCGAGATGAGGACCACGTGCGCGCCCCTCCCGCCTCCGCACTCCCGGTCCCGAGGTGAGCTCCGCACACCGCCACCGCCACCGTCCCCGGCTGCCGATCCCCGCCCGCCCCGCCTGCCGACCGCCCCGCCCCCCCGGAAAGCGACCCCCGCCCCGCGCTGACTGCCATGCGCCCCCACCCCCGACCCCAAGGCGCCCCCCGTGCTCACCCTCATCGTCCTGCTCCCCACCGCCGTCGCCGCCCTCCTGCTGTGTCTGCCGCGGACGACGCCGGGTGGGGTGTTCCCCGCCGTCTGGGCCATGGCCGCCGCCGCCGACCTCGCGCTGACGCTCGCCGTCTGGTGCGGGTACCGGCCAGGCGCGGGCATCCAGTACGAGGCGCGGACGGACTGGATGCCGAGCGCGGGCGTCGGCTACCACGTCGGCGTGGACGGGCTGTCGCTGCCGCTGCTGGCGCTCACCTGCGTCCTCTTCCTGGCCTGCGCGCTGTACTCGCTGCGTCGGCTCGCCCGCCCCCGGGCGTTCGCGGCACTCTTCCTCTTCCTCCAGACCACCTGCCTGGGCCTGTTCACCGCGCTCGACCTGATCCTGTTCTTCCTCTACTTCGACCTGTCCATCGTGGCCATGTACTTCGTCATCGCCGGCTGGGGCCACCGCGGGGCCGGCCGCGCCGCGCTGACGTTCTTCCTGTACACCTTCCTCGGATCGCTCGCCCTGCTGCTCGGCTTCCTCGGGCTGTACCTGGCGGCCGAGCCGCACACCTTCGACCTCGTCGACCTGACCCGGCGCGACCCGCTCGCCGGACGGCCGCTGTACGGCGGCCTGGTGCTGCTCGCGCTCGGCGCCGGGCTGGCCGTGAAGACCCCGACCGTGCCCTTCCACACCTGGTTGCCGCCCGCGCACACCGAGGCCCCGGCGGCCGGGTCGGCGATCCTGGCGGGGGTGCTGCTGAAGATGGGGACGTACGGCTTCCTGCGCGTGGCCATGCCGGTGCTCCCGGACCGGTGGCGGGCGTGGGCGCCGGTGTTCGTGGTCGTCGGCGCTGTCTCGGTGCTGTACGGGGCGCTGGTGGCGCTCGCGCAGCGGGACGTCAAGCGGATGATCGCGTACACCTCGGTCATCCACATGGGCTACATCGTGCTGGCGCTCGGCGCGGCGGCGGCGACCGGCGCGGACCACCGCGCGGCGCGGCAGCTCGCGGTCACCGGCGCGGTGACGCAGATGGTCAGCCACGGCCTGCTGACCGGCGCGCTGTTCCTGCTGACCGGGGTGCTGTACGAGCGCGGGCGGACGTACGACATGGCGGCGTACTCGGGACTGGCGGGCCGGGCGCCGCTGTTCGCGGCGCTGACCGGGGTGGCGGCCTTCGGGTCGCTGGGGCTGCCGGGGTTCTCCGGGTTCATCGCGGAGTTCCAGATCCTCGCGGGGAGCCTGGGGCCGCGGCCGGTCGCCACGGGGCTGTCACTGCTGGGCATCCTGTTGACGGCCGGGCTGTTCGTGCGCGCGCTCCAGCGGATGTTCACCGGCTCGCCCCGCCTCCCGGACGCGCCCGGCGCCGGGCGCGCGTTCCCGGACGTCCGCGCGCACGAGAGCGCCGCCGTGGTCCCCCTGCTGGCACTCGCCGTCCTCGTCGGCCTGGCCCCGCGCTTCCTGCTGGACGTGATCGAACCCGCCTCCCACGACGTCCTGCGCCTCCTCGCCCGATGAGAGACGCGATGTGCCATGAGACGAGACGCGCGATGAGACGAGACGCGCGATGAGGCAAACGCCGGACCACACGACGGCTCACAAGCCACGGCACACGGGACGACACCAGACGAGGCACACGAAACGAAACGGGACAAGGCACGCGAGACGGCACGCGACGAGGCACACGGCGACGCACACGCCAGGCCTCCCGAGGCGGCACCCATGAACGTGAACGAGAACCCCCTCGACCTGCTCCCCGAGGTGCTGCTCGCCGGTTCGGCCGTCACCGGTCTGCTGCTGGGCTCCTGGTTGCCGCGCGCCCGGCAGTGGCTGGTGGGCGCGTTGGCGGCGGTGGCGTGCGCGGCGGGCGTCGTGGCCGCCGCGGTGGCCGCCGGTACCGGACCGCGGACGGCCTTCGGGGACGCGTACGCGCTCGACCCGGTGACCGCCACCTGCCGCGTCGTGGTCCTCGTCGGCACGCTCGGCGTCCTGGCGCTGGCCGTTCCCCGGCTGCGCGGCCACCCCCGGGAGACGGAGTGGTACGTGCTGCTGCAACTGGCCGCGCTGGGCACCGTCCTGCTCGCCGGGGCGCAGGACCTGCTGCTGGTGGCGGCGGCGTACCTGCTGGCGAGCCTCCCCGCGTACGTGCTGGCCGGGTTCGCGAAGGACGGGCCGGGGACGGAGGCGGCGCTGAAGTTCTATGTGACGGGCGCGCTGCTCGGTGCCCTGATGCTCGGCGGCGTCACCCTCCTGCTGGCGGCGGGCCGCGCCACCGGCTACCCGGTCCTGCGGGCGGAGCTGCCCTCCGCCCCGGCGGGGGTGGTGGCGGCCGGGGTGGTCGGGGTGCTGGCCGGGCTGCTGTTCAAGGCCGGGGGTGTGCCGGGGCACTTCTGGGTGCCGGACGCGATCCAGGGCACCACCGGTCCGGCCGCCGCGTTCCTGTCGACGGTCCCCAAGCTGGGGGCGCTGGCCGCCTGTTACCGGCTGGGGTCGGTCGCCCTCCCCGCCGGTACGGCGGACGTGCCGTGGGCCGCGCTGTTCGCCGTCCTGTCGGCCGCGTCCATGACGCTGGGCAACCTGGCGGCGTTCTTCCAGGAGGACGTGCGGCGGCTGCTGGCGTACTCGACGGTCAGCCAGGTCGGCTACCTGCTGCTGCCGGTGGCGGCGGCCGGCCGCTCCGCGCTCGCCCAGCCCGCCCTGCTCTTCTACCTGGCCGCCTACGCGGTCACCAACCTGGGGGCGTTCGCCGTGGTGTGCGCCCTGCCGGGCGCCCGGCGGATCGCCGATCACCGGGGCCTGGCCCGCACCCGGCCCGTCCTGGCGGGCGCGCTCGCCGTCTGTCTGCTCGGTCTGGTGGGCACACCGCCGACGGGGGTGTTCTTCGGGAAGCTCCAGGCGTTCGGGGCGGTGATCGACGCCGGGTACGCGTGGCTGGCGCTGCTCGCGGTGGCCAACACGGTGGCGTCGCTCTTCTATTACCTGCGCTGGATCGCCCCGGTGTTCTCGGGGCCCGCGCAGGACGCGCCCGGTGCTCCGTCCCCGGCGAGGACGCCTGCCGGTGTGGTCGCCGGCACCGCCGCCGTGCTCTCCGTGGCACTCGGCCTGGTGGGCGGGCCGTTGCTCGACGCGCTGAACGGGACGCCGGCGGGCTGAGCCACCGATGCAGCACGAGTCCCCGTCCGCCGAGCGCCCGCCCCGTACCCCGGCCGCACCCGCCCGATCCCCCTCCCAGGCACCAGCGAACTCCCCCGCCACCCACCAGTGAGTGAAGTCCCGCCCACGGGGGCATCAACTCGTGTTGAACGCCCGCCGCTTCGAGCCGAGGAGTTCAAGTGCCGCTGTCCCCACGTGCCCTCGTCCCCCGCCCGCCCGCTTCGTCCCTCCGTGCCCGTGCCCTCCCCGCCGTCGCCCTCGCCACCGTGCTCGCCCTGTCCCTGGCCGGCTGCGGGCAGGAGGCCAAGGGCGGCAGCCGTTACCGACCGGGCGGCGCCGCCGGCGCCACGATCGGCATCGCCATGCCCACCAAGTCCTCCGAGCGCTGGATAGCCGACGGCACGAACATGGCCCGGCAGTTCCAGGCCAAGGGCTACCGGACCGACCTCCAGTACGGCGACGACAAGGTCGAGAACCAGGTCGCCCAGATCGAGAACATGATCTCCAGAGGGCACCGCCTCCTGGTCATCGCCGCCATCGACGGCTCCGCGCTGACCGACGTGCTGCGCCGCGCCAAGGACGCGGGCATCCCCGTCATCTCGTACGACCGCCTCATCCTCGGCTCGCCGAACGTCGACTACTACGCGTCCTTCGACAACGAGCGGGTCGGCCGGATCCAAGGCCGGTACATCGTCGACGCGCTGCGGCTGGACGCCAAGAAGGACGAGAAGTTCACCCTCGAACTCTTCGCCGGGTCCCCCGACGACAACAACACGAAGTACTTCTGGGGCGGCGCGATGACCGTGCTCAAGCCGTACATGGACCGCGGGCAGCTCGTCGTGCGCAGCGGGCAGACGCGGATGAACCAGGCCACCACCCTGCGCTGGGACGGCGGCACCGCGCAGAAGCGGATGGACGACCTGCTGAGCAAGAACTACGGCTCCACGGAGCTGGACGCCGTGCTCTCCCCGTACGACGGCATCTCCATCGGTGTCATCTCCGCGCTCAAGAGCGTCGGTTACGGCACGGGCGGCAAGCCGTACCCGGTCGTGACCGGCCAGGACGCGGAGCTGGCGTCGGTGAAGTCCATCCGTGCCGGTCAGCAGACGCAGACCGTCTACAAGGACACCCGCAAACTGGCCCGGCAGGCGGTCCTGATGGCGGACGCGGTGCTGCACCACCGCAAGCCGCGGGTCAACGACACCAAGACGTACGACAACGGGGCCCGCGTCGTCCCGGCGTTCCTCCTCGATCCCGTCAGCATCGACAGGAAGAACCTGCACCGGCTGGTGGACGAGGGCTACATCAAGGCGGAGGACCTGCGGTGAGCGGCCTGCCCCGGGAGCACCCCATAAGCCGCCCCTCCGCCGGCCCGCCATTCGGCGCTCCCCTCCCCGACGCCCCACCCGTCCTGGAAATGCGCGGCATCACCAAGAGATTCGCCGGGGTCACCGCGCTCGATGCCGTCCACCTGTCCGTCCGCGCCGGGGAGATCCACGCGGTCTGCGGGGAGAACGGCGCCGGCAAGTCGACGTTGATGAAGGTGCTCAGCGGCGTCCATCCGCACGGCAGCTACGAGGGCGAGATCCTCTTCGAGGGCGAGCGCTGCGCGTTCAAGGACATCCGGGCCAGTGAGCGGCGCGGAATCGTCATCATCCACCAGGAACTCGCGCTCGTCCCCTACCTGTCGATCGCGGAGAACATCTTCCTGGGCAACGAGCGCGCCATCCGCGGCGTCATCAGCTGGACCGAAACGTTGCGGCAGGCCGCCGCGCTGCTGCGGCGGGTGGGGCTGCGCGACAAGCCGCAGACCCGGATCGCCGACCTCGGTGTCGGCAAGCAGCAGCTCGTGGAGATCGCCAAGGCGCTGTCCAAGGAGGTGCGGCTGCTGATCCTGGACGAGCCGACCGCCGCACTCAACGACGAGGACAGCGCCCACCTGCTGGACCTCATCCTGGAACTGCGCGCCCAGGGGATCGCCTGCATCGTCATCTCCCACAAGCTCGCCGAGATCCGGCGGGTGGCGGACGCGGTGACGGTGCTGCGCGACGGGCACGCCATCGAGACGCTGACCGTCCGCGAGCGCCCGGACGCCGCGCCGCGGGTCTCCGAGGACCGGATCATCCGGGCCATGGTGGGCCGCGACCTGGACCAGCGGTTCCCCGAGCGCACCCCGTACACCGGCCCGGACGCGGGCGAGCCGGCGCTCACGGTCACCGGATGGACCGTGCGGCACCCCATCGACCAGCAGCGCAAGGTGGTGGACGACGTCTCGCTGACCGTGCGGCGGGGCGAGATCGTGGGCGTCGCCGGGCTGATGGGCGCGGGCCGCACCGAACTGGCCATGAGCGTCTTCGGGCGTTCGTACGGCCGGTACGAGTCCGGAACCGTCCACGTGGGCGGCCGGGAGGTGACCCCGCGGACGGTGCCGCGGGCGGTGGCGCACGGCATCGCGTACGTCACGGAGGACCGCAAGACCTACGGGCTGAACCTGATCGACACCGTGCACCGCAACATCTCCCTCTCCTCACTGCCCAAGCTGACCCGGCGGGGCGTCGTGGACCAGCACGAGGAACGGCGGGTCGCCGAGGGCTACCGCCGGTCGATGAACATCAAGACGCCCACCGTCTTCGAGCGGGTGAACCGGCTCAGCGGCGGCAACCAGCAAAAAGTCGTGCTGAGCAAGTGGATCCACGCCGACCCCGAGGTGCTGATCCTGGACGAGCCCACCCGCGGCATCGACGTCGGCGCCAAATACGAGATCTACACGGTGATCGACCAACTGGCCGCGCGGGGCAAGGCGGTCCTGTTCATCTCCTCCGAACTGCCCGAACTGCTGGGGCTGTGCGACCGCGTCTACACGATGGCCGCAGGCCGCCTGACCGGCGAGTTCGCGCGGGCGGAGGCCACGCAGGAAGTGCTGATGCGCCACATGACCATGGACAGGAGCTGAGGTCCGCCCATGACGACCGTGACTCGACCGCCCACCGGCCCCTCCGGCGGCGCGCCGGCGCCCTCCAGCGGGGCGGTGCTGCTGCGCGCCGTGCGGGGCAACATGCGGCAGTACGGGATGATCATCGCGCTGGCGCTGATCGTCGTGCTGTTCCAGATCTGGACCGACGGCACGCTCCTGCTGCCCAACAACGTCTCCAACATCGTCCAGCAGAACAGCTACATCCTCATCCTGGCCATGGGCATGATGATCGTCATCGTGGCGGGCCACATCGACCTGTCGGTGGGGTCGCTGGCCGCCTTCGTGGGCGCCGTCGCGGCCGTGATGATGGTCCGGCACGACGTCCCGTGGGGCGTGGCGCTGGTGGCGTCGCTCCTGATCGGCGCGGCGGCCGGGGCGTGGCAGGGCTTCTGGATCGCCTACGTCGGCATCCCGTCGTTCATCGTGACGCTGGCGGGGATGCTGCTGTTCCGCGGCGGGACGCAGATCGTGCTGGAGGGTCAGTCGCTGAGCCCCTTCCCGGGCGGCTTCCAGGACATCGCGCAGGGCTTCATCCCGGAGATCGGCCCCTACACCCAGTACCACAACCCCACTCTCCTCATCGGCCTGCTCGTCATCGTCTTCGTCCTCGTCCAGGAGTGGCGCGACCGGCGGCGGCAGCTCGCCTACGAGCTGGAGGTGCTGCCGCGTGTGCTGTGGCTGCTCAAGTGCGCCGCGATCGTCGCGGCGGTGGGGGCGTTCACGCTGACGCTGGCCAGCTACCACGGCGTTCCGGTGGTGCTGCTCATCATGTGCGCGCTGCTGATCGGGCTGGGGTTCGTGATGCGCAACGCCGTCGTCGGCCGCCACGTGTACGCGCTGGGCGGCAACAAGGCCGCCGCCAAGCTGTCCGGCGTCAAGGACAAGCGGGTCACCTTCCTGGTCTTCGTGAACATGGGCGTCCTGGCCGCGCTGGCCGGCTGCGTCTACGCGGCCCGGCTCAACGCCGGCACCCCGCAGGCCGGCATCAACTTCGAACTGGAGGCGATCGCCGCGGCGTTCATCGGCGGCGCCTCGATGAGCGGCGGTGTCGGCACGGTCTTCGGCGCGATCATCGGCGCGCTGGTCCTGGGCGTCCTGAACAACGGCATGTCGCTGGTCGGCATCGGGACGGACTACCAGCAGGTCATCAAGGGCCTGGTGCTCCTGGCGGCGGTGGGCTTCGACGTGTGGAACAAGCGGCGGGTGGGGTCGTGACGGTTCCGGGCGGGACGGGGTGCGGCCGGGTGCCGAGGCAGGGCCCGGCGGGTGAAGCCGGGCGGTGGCCCTCCTGCGGGGCCGCGATGACGGGGACGGCGGGGCGTCGCCCTCACCCCGAGAACTCCGTGCGGGTGAAGCCGGGTGCCCAGGCGGGGCCCGGCGGGTACGGCCAAGCGGCCGGTCACCCGAGGAACTCCGTCTCCCGTCGCGTGCGGCAGACCACCCGGCCCCGGTGGAAGACCAGGCGGTCCGCGCCGTCCGCCAGCGCCTCCGCCGGCGTGGTGGCGCGCACGGCCAGCAGTTCGGCGGGGGCCCCGGCCCGGAGTTCCGGCGCGGGCAGCCCCATGGCGGCCCGCGCGCCCCGGCTCACCGCGTCGTAGGCCGCGCCCGGCGTCAGGTGCCCCGCCAGGACCAGCAGCGCGGCCGTGTCCAGCGGGTCGCAGCGGCCCAGCGGCAGGAAGGGGTCCCGCACGTTGTCCCCGCCGCCGGCCACGGTGACCCCGGCGGCGCGCAGGTGGGCGAGCGCGGTGAGGCCGCGCGGGACGGCGAGGCCGCCGTGGGCGCGCCCCTGGAGGTAGAGGTTGGTCGCCGGGCAGGCCACGACCGCGATGCCGGCCGCCGCCACCCGGGCGGCCGTGCGCGCGACCGCCTCCGGGGGCCGCATCGCCAGGCTCACGCAGTGGCTCGCGGTGACGCCGTACGGGAACCCCGTCTCCCGCACCCGCGCGGCGAGGGCGCCCAGGCTGTCCGCGCGCGGGTCGAGCGTCTCGTCGATGTGCAGGTCCAGCGGGCGCCCGGCGCCGGCCGCCCGGTCCATCAGGATGTCCAGGCAGGCCGCCGGGTCCTCGTCCCGGTAGGGCGCGCCGCCGACCACGTCCGCACCGGCCGCCAGGGCGTCGGCGAGCGCCGCCCGGTTGCCGGCGCCGGCCGGGCCGCGCAGCGGCAGATCCACCATGGCGACGAGCTGGAGCTCCAGCCGCCCCCGCAGCCGCTCCTTGACCTCGCCCAGCGCCTCCAGGAAGAGCAGCCCGGTCGCCTCCCCCACGTCCAGATGGGTGCGGACCGCCGTGGCCCCCGAGGCGAGCAGCCGCTCCGCGACGCGCAGCGCGCGCTCCCGCACCCGCGCGCGGGACGCCTGCCGCCGGTGGGCGTACCAGGCGCGGACGGCGCCGTCGAGGTCACCGTCGTGCGCCCGGTCGCCGAGCGGCCCGGTCAGCGCCTTGTCGAGGTGGCAGTGCGGTTCGGCGGGGGCGGGGAGGAGGAGGTGGCCGGTGAGGTCGAGGTGCCGGGGGTCTTGCGGGCGGCCGGTGTGCGGTGGAGGGGCGGGTCGGCCGCCGCCTGCCGGGAAGACCTGTTCGACGCGGCCCGCGCGAAGGAGCACGTCCACGGTGGCCGTGCCGTCCGGCCCGCCCCACGTCCCCGCGTTCGTCAGCAACAAGGACGGGCCGGACGCGAGAGGGTCCGCGCTCACCGGCCGTCTCCCCGAGCACCGTCTGCCCGAGCACCGTCCGCCGGACCTCCCGGCGCCGACGGCCGCCCGGCGGCACCGCTGAACAGGTCCCCGGCGTCCAGCGCCCCCATGTCGGGCAGCACCACGTCCCCGTTCAGCCCTTCGTGCAGGCTGCATCCCAGCACGTCCATCCCCGCCTCCCCGAGCCGCTTCGTCGCCGTGGCGGCGCCGCTGATCACCACGGCGGTCTCCCGGCCGGGCGCGCACCGGCCGCCGACGGCCTCCCGGGCGGCCAGCAGCGTGCCGCCGGTGGCGGTCACGCAGTCCAGGTAGAGGGTGGCGGCGTAGGCGTTCCCGGGGATGGGCGTCACGTACTCGGTGCGCACCGCCCCGTTCTCCCGGCGCATCCCGAGCATGCAGAAGTCCGCGTCCGCGAACACCACGGAGAACCCCGGGTACAGCAGCGCCCCGCCGCGCAGCACCACCACGCACAGCACGCTCCCGGGGACGGCGTGCCGCGGGCCGCCCGGCGCGCCGAGGAGGGAGCGGGCCCGGTGGGCCAGCACCTCGCCGAGTTCGATGGCGGTGCGCCGCACCTCTTCGGGCGGGACGGCGGCGCTGAGCCGCCGGTACCGGTCCCCGCCGTCGGGGACCTCCAGCGCGGCGGCCATCACGCTCCCCGCCGCCCGGCGACGACGGCCCGGCACAGCCCCGCCACGTCGGCGCGCGGATCGGCCAGCGGGCCCGCGAGCGGGTGCCCGGCGTCCAGCGTGGCCCGCTGCCGGGTGACGAGGTGGTGGGTGGCCAGCAGCGTGACGGCGAACCGCACGTCGTCCGGGCCGAGGAGGTCGTCCACGAGGGACGCGGAGTCGTTCTTGGCCAGCGCCATGGCGTGGACCGCCGGATCGAGGTCCATGACGAGATCGGAGAGCGCCCAGATGCCGTCGTCCACGAGGAGGTGGGTGATGGGGTCGTCGAAGAAGTACGCGACGGCCTCGGCGAAACTCTCCCGGTTCAGGACGAGTTTCCGGTCCGGCGCGGTCCCGCAGAATATCCAGAACGTCCCGTCGGAATTCAGGGTGACCGCGAGCCCGGAACTCGGCGGGTACGCACCGCGAATCGCGTCGTTGACCGCGGTGGCCAGGGACAGGGTTCCCGGCCGGGTCTCGAAAGGACCGTAGTACTCCCGGATGCTCTTACTGGTTTCCTGGTGGTCCTCCGTCAGCCGACTCGCTTTTCCGCTGCGCCGGAAGACGTTGAAGGTCAGCGGTACGGTCTGGCCGTCCGGCAGCACGAGCAGGCGGTTCCAGTCGTCCACCTCCCGGACCGTCGCGCCCAGTTCTTCGGCGATGAGCCGGTCCACCGTTCCGAGGTCCGGCTGAATGCTCCGCAGGCCGACCGCGAGACGGGGGCGGGTTTCCGCCCAGCAGCGGACCACATTGCCGTACTGCTCGATCCGCACCGGCCGGGGCGCGTTGAGGTGATAGCGGTCGATGCTCAGCCGCAGCATCAGGTCGGGGTCCCGCGGGTTGCGGGAGCGGGCCTCGTCGATGCGGCCGATCAGGCGCGCGGTGCGTTTCGGGGTGGTCGCCCAGTGGCCCGCGGTGACGATCTCGACGCGCGGGACGTCCACCGTTTCCAGCAGCCGCAGAATCGAGGAGAATTTCAGGAAGGGTTCCCCGCCACCGGTGATGTTGAGTTTCTGCGAGCGGGACTCGGTGATGAACCGGATCGCCTCCTCCAACTCCGCCTCGGACAAGGAGTCCTTGTCCGACTTGCGTTGCAGATCCGAGGAGTACATGCAGTGCTCGCAGGCGACCGGGCACAGTTCGCTGAGGTGGATGAAGAAACTGGAACCCCGCGTCGGAAGCCGGTCGAGACGATGCCGAAAGGCGGCGAGCAGGTCATTCCTGGCGGCTGTCGGATCGGCGAAGAATTCGGCGAGGTGTTCCTGCCGCATGATGATCTCCTGACGCATTGCGATGAGATCGTCCGGGGTCGATTCCTCACAGACTGGCCGGAATTTTACCGTGTACCGCCCGGAAGGGAGCGGGCCTTGCGGCTGCTTTTCCCTTGGCCGCCGGGCGCCGGGTACGGCCGGGTCGGCGGGGCGCCATACCCGCCGAACCTGTCGCGGGTGAGGGTCGGCAACGCCCGGCGAAGCCCGTTTCCGCCCGGAGACTCCTGGCGACGGCCTGCTGCGAAGCCACGCCGGGAGCGGCGAGAACACAGCTGAAGAAGACACTGTGCGACACCTTGCGGACGAGCCCTCCGCCGAGCTCCCCGGCATCCGTGACCCCGATGAACCGCACCCCCGCACAGCGCCCGTCACCGGAGCTGCACCGCACCTTCTCCGCTCGTTCACAGGACCACCAGAGTTGCCGGTCATCCTGACCGTTGGCCCACTACCCGGCGGTAACGCCTCCGGGCCACCGGTGCGACCGGTACGCGCGGTCGCCGGCCCTGCTCGTGTCCTGTCCGACCGACCTTCTGGAGAGAGCGGTATGCCCGCATTCAGCAGACGCACGTTCGTCACCGGCGCATCGGGCGCGGCCCTGGGGCTCGCGCTGGCCGACGGGCGGTTCGCCTCCGCCGCGTCCCTGGACCGCGCGCTGGCCCGCACCGCGGCCCGGGCGGTGCGCACTGCCGGCACGACGCTGGAGCAGGTCGCCACCCCGACCGGCAGCGGGACGTACAAGCGGCTGCGCGGCGGCCCCGGCTGGCCGCTGGTGGTGCGGGGCGAGCTGGCCCCGGCGAGTGCGACGCGCGACGACCGGCGCACGGGGCTGGCCTCGTTCGTCCAGCTCACCGATCTGCATCTGGTGGACACCGAGTCCCCGGTCCGGTTCGAGTACCTGAGCCGCCTGATGGGCAGCGGCGCGCACCGGCCCCAGGAGACGCTGTCCGTCCTCGGCACCACCTCGCTCATCGAGCGGGTGAACTCCCTTTCCCGGGGCCCGTTCACGGGGACGCCGTTCTCCCTCGTCATGACCACCGGCGACAACACCGACAACCACGAGCACCTCGAACTCGACTGGTACCTCACGGTGATGAGCGGTGGCACGATCACGCCGAGCAGCGGTGACCCCAACCGCTACGAAGGCGTGCAGAACTCCGGCTCCACCCTGTACTGGAACCCGGAGGCCGCCCTCCGGGACGCGTACAAGGCGCGCGGCTTCCCCCGCATACCCGGCTTCCTGACCGGCGCCGGCCGGAAGGTCACCTCGCCCGGGCTGCGTTTCCCCTGGTACACCACGGTCGGCAACCACGACGACAGCATCGAGGGCACCCTGCCCGACCTGGGCCTGCTCCGCTCCCTCTACACCGGTGACCGCAAGATCGAGGGCTGCGACGACGCGACCGCGGACAAGCTGGCCGGCCTCCTGCGCACCGATCCGGCGCGGGCCGTCGCGCAGTTCGCCAAGCTGCTGGGCGACGGCGGCGCGGTGCGCCGGGTCACCCCCGACGAACGCCGCGAGCCCTTCACCCCGAAGGAGTTCGCCCGCGCCCACCTCTCCCCGGTCCACACCGGGTCCGGCCCGGTCGGGCACGGCTACACGGAGGAGAACGCCGCCACCGGCAAGCTGTACTACACCTTCCAGCTCGCCGAAGGCGTGGTGGGCGTCAGCCTGGACACCACCAACCGCGCCGGGTTCGCCGAGGGGTCCATCGGTACGGAGCAGCTCAAGTGGCTGGAGGACGTCCTGCGGTCCCACAGCGACCACTGGTACGAGACGGACGGCCGAGCGGTGCGCGGTGGCGGCTCGGCCCAGCTCGTCGTCCTCTTCAGCCACCACACCAGCACGTCCATGGACAACCTGCTCCCCGACCCGTACCGCCCCTTCGAGGCGCGGCACGACGGCAAGGCGCTGGTGAAGCTGTTGCAGCGGTACCCCAACGTCGTCGCGTGGGTGAACGGCCACAGCCACGAGAACCGGATCACCGCCCACGGCCACGCCGTCCCCGAGCGGTCCTTCTGGGAGATCAACACCGCCTCGCACGTCGACTACCCGCAGCACGCCCGGATCATCGAGATCGCCGACAACGGGGACGGCACGCTCTCCCTGTTCACCACGCTCGTCGAGTCCGCCGCCCGTTACGAGACCGACTTCGGCGACACCTCGGAGGCCGGGCTCGCCGCGCTCTACCGCGAGCTGTCCTTCAACGACCCCCACTCGACCCCGGCGACGCGGATCGGGACGCCCGCGGACCACAACACGGAGCTGCTGCTGCACAAGCCGCGGGGGTGAGGGCGGGAGGAACCGACCGGGCCGGGAACGGTCACGCGGTGTCCGGTCGCGCTCCTCCGGCCCCGCGTCCGGCGCCGCCCTCCAGCCCTCGACATCCGGACGGCACGACCGTGCGCGGCCCGGGGCGATACCGCTCCGGGCCGCGCACGGTCCGCACGGCGCGACCCGTCATCCGGCCGCACGGGTGCGGTGCGGCCCATCACTCGGCCACGTACGTGCGGTACATCCACTCGAATACGAGGAGTTCGCTGCCGTCGTGGTGCTTTCTCATGTCTCCGGTCGGCTTGTAGTGCTCATAGCGGTTCTTGAGGAAGAGCTTGAAAGTGTCCTGCGTGTCCTCGACATAGCGGATCCTCTCGTCGTCAGGAACCGCGGTACCGCCCTGCAGAATCGCGTTGGGTCGCATACGCATGGAGACCTTCCCTTCGTCTCGCCTTGACTCTTCGGCTGACAGAACTTTCAGCATTCGACTACCAGGACTTTCAGCAAGAGCTCAATCACCGGTTCGGAACGTGGGTGGTCCGGCGGCCTCGACTGTTCCCACCTCGATTCCAGCCCGTCCGGCGTCCTACCCAGCCCGCCCGGCTCCGCGGCGACGGCGGCCCGGCAAAACCAACCCGCCCGACTCCCTGACGACAGCGACCCGGCAAAACCAAACCCGCCCAACTCCCTGACGACAGCGACCCGGCAAAACCAAACCCGCCCGACTCCCTGGCAACGGCGGACCGGCAAAACCAAACCCGCCCGGCCCCGTGGCGACGGCGGCCCGGCAAAACCAAACCCGCCCGACTCCCTGGCGACAGCGGACCGGCAAAACCAAACCCGCCCGACTCCCTGCCGACGGCCGCCCGGCAAAATCCAGCCCGTCTGGCTCCCTGGCGACGGCGGACCGGCACAATCAAGCCCGCCCGGCCCCGTGGCGACGGCGGCCCGGCAAATACAAGCCCGTCCGGCGATTGAGGACAACGCCCCCGGCGTTCACCGGCACCAAACATCACCCGCCCCCACCCCCGAGCCCGCCCCCCCGCTCACCGAAGCGTCCACACGCCGGACGGGCGGGAAGAGGCGGACCCGGTCCACCGCCCCGAACGATCGGAACGATCAGAACGCGTCCGTGGGCACGTAGGTCCCCCACACCTCCCGCAACGCATTGCAGACCTCCCCCACCGTCGCCCTGGCCCGCAGCGCCTCCCGCATCGGATACAGCACGTTGTCCGTGCCGGCCGCGGCCTTCTTCAAATCGGTCAGCGCCGCGTCCACCGCGGCTTGGTCGCGGGCGGCGCGCAGCGTGGCCAGGCGGGCGGCCTGCTGGGCCTCGATGGCCGGGTCCACCCGCAGCGGCTCGTAGGGCTCCTCCTCATCGAGCTGGAAGCGGTTGACGCCGACCACCACCCGCTCGCCCGCGTCGGTCTCCTGGGCGATGCGGTAGGCGTTGCGTTCGATCTCGTTCTTCTGGAAGCCCTGCTCGATGGCCGCCACCGCGCCCCCCAGGTCCTCCACCCGGCGCATCAAGTCCAGCGCCGCCGCCTCGACCTGATCGGTCATCGACTCGATCACGTAGGACCCGGCGAAGGGGTCCACCGTGGCGGTCACGTCCGTCTCATACGCCAGCACCTGCTGGGTGCGCAGGGCCAGCCGGGCGGACTTGTCGGTGGGCAGCGCGATGGCCTCGTCGAAGGAGTTGGTGTGCAGCGACTGGGTGCCGCCCAGCACCGCCCCCAGCCCCTGTATCGCCACCCGCACCAAATTCACCTCCGGCTGCTGGGCGGTGAGCTGGACCCCGGCGGTCTGGGTGTGAAAGCGCAGCATCAGCGACTTGGGATTCCTGGCGCCGAACTCCTCGCGCATCACCCGCGCCCAGATCCGGCGGGCCGCGCGGAACTTGGCGACCTCCTCCAAGAGGGTGGTGCGGGCCACGAAGAAGAAGGACAGCCGGGGCGCGAAGTCGTCCACCTCCATCCCGGCGGCCACCGCGGTACGCACGTACTCGATCCCGTTGGCCAGGGTGAAGGCGATCTCCTGGGCGGGCGAGGCGCCGGCCTCGGCCATGTGGTAGCCGGAGATGGAGATGGTGTTCCACCGGGGGATCTCCGCCCGGCAGTACTGGAAGATGTCGGCGATCAGCCGCAGCGACGGCTTGGGCGGGAAGATGTAGGTGCCGCGCGCGATGTACTCCTTGAGCACGTCGTTTTGGATGGTGCCGGTCAGCCGGTCGGCCGGCACGCCCTGCTCCTCGCCCACCAGCTGGTACAGGAGCAGCAGCAGCGCCCCGGGCGCGTTGATGGTCATCGAGGTCGAGACCTTGTCCAGCGGGATGCCGTCGAACAGCACCCGCATGTCCTCGATGGAGTCGATCGCCACCCCCACCTTGCCCACCTCCCCCGAGGCGATCGGCGCGTCCGAGTCGTGCCCCATCTGGGTCGGCAGGTCGAAGGCCACCGACAGGCCCATCGTCCCGTTGGCGATCAGCTGCTGATAGCGGGCATTGGACTCCGCCGCGGTGCCGAACCCCGCGTACTGCCGCATCGTCCACGGCCGGCCCGTATACATCGTGGGGTACACACCCCGGGTGAAGGGATACGCGCCGGGCGCCCCCAGCTTTTCCGCCGGGTCCCACTGCCCGAGCGCCTCCGGCCCGTACACCGGCTCGATGGGCAGTCCGGACTCGGATGCACGCCCGCCCATCCGTCCCTCCCTCGTCGTCGTCCAGCCGAAGCTGCTGCTGCGTACGAGTATTGGGGGGTGGTCTAAGGCCGCGCTCTGTCCGGGCTAATCCCGATCTTCGGTGAGGGGCGGCCCGCCGACGAAGCGGCAGGCCGCACCCCGGAGCCGGAGAGCGCTCCGTCACCAGGTGACGTACAGCGCGTCCAGGCCGTACACGACGGTGTGCTGGTTCCGGAACGGCACGTCGGCGCCGTCGTCCGCGAGCCGGAGTGACGGGAAGCGGGCGAACAGTTCCCGGAGCGCGACGGCGATCTCCATGCGGGCCAGCGGTGCGCCGGGACACAGGTGCGCCCCGTATCCGAAGGCGACGTGCCGGCCCGCGTTCCGGTGGATGTCGAACCGGCCCGGGTCCGTGAACACCCGCTCGTCGTGGTTGGCGCCGGGCAGCGCGAGGATGACGCCGTCCCCCTTGGCGATGGCGGCACCATCGAGTTCGACGTCGCCGACGGCCACCCGGACCTGGTTGTCCTGCGCGATCGACCAGTAGCGCAGCGATTCCTCGACGGCCCGCGGGTACAGCTCGGGCCGCTCCTTCAGCTCGGCGAGCTGGTCCGGGGCGCGCAGCAGGGACAGCACGCTCAGGGCGATCTGGTTCGCGGTCGTCTCGTGGCCCGCGACGAGGAACAGGCGGACCATGGCGACCAGGTCCTCGTGGGTGAGTTCGCCGGTCGCGACGTACTGGGTGGCCAGGCGGCTCAGCAGGTCGTCGCGCGGGTCGCGTTCGCGCTCGGTGGCGAGGCGGTCCAGGTACGCGGTCATGGCGGTGAACGCGGCGTACACCTCCTGCGGGTCACCGTCGGGGGTGAGGATGACCTGGCTGCGCGCGGTGAACTCGCCCTGGTCCTCGTCCGGCACCCCGAAGAGCCGGGCGATCAGGAGGGCGGGCAGGGCGAGCGCGTACTCCTGGACGATGTCCACCGGGCGCGGCCCGGCCGCGATGCCGTCCAGGAGCCGCGCGACCAGCGCGTCGACGGCGGGCCGCAGCGCGCGGGTGCGCCGTGCGGTGAACTCCGTCTGCGCCATCCTGCGGAGCCTGCTGTGCTCGGGACCGTCCATCCGGAAGAGCGACATGGCCCGCGGCTCGGGCGGCACCCGCACCCGCAGGGGGAAGCCCGGCAGTTGGTCGTCGGAGCTGAACCGGTCGTCGGTCAGCACCGCGCGGACGTGGTCGTGCCGGGTCACGAGCCAGGCCTCGCCCCCGCCGACGCGCACCTTGACGGGCGGGCCCTGGCGGAGCTCGGCGTACTGGTCCGGCGGGGAGTACGGGCAGGTGCGCGGCATGGGCCAGGCGGGCGGCGTCGGGGAATCCGGCATGAGAGGTCTCCTTCGTGACGCGAACGCGTGAAGTGGTCGTGTGGGTCTGCGCGGACCCGGGCCGCGCCCTCGGCGGTCGTCCGGCGCCTACAGGGCGGCCACACGGGACGGAGGGCGCCGGAGCCGGGCCGGGGGCCTGCCCGGCCGGCGTCCTCCGCCGCGCTCTTCGGCCTCCCGGGCTCAGGCCGCTCTTTTGCTCCCCGCGATCGAGGCGGCCTGGCCCGCCGCGCGGAAGCCCGCCTCGACGGCGCCTTCCACGAAGCCCACCCAGCCGCTGGCGATGTCGCTGGTGGCGAACGCCACCCTGCCGTGCGGCTGCTGGATCGCCGGCAGCTGCGCGGACATCTGCCCCGGACGGCGCAGCGCCCAGCCGCCGAGCGAGTAGGGCGCCGCGCCCCAGTCCTGCGCCCGGTATTCGATGAGCTTGGCCTCCGGCAGCACGGTCTTGAGCGCCGCCTCGATCGCCGCCCGGTTCGCCACGTCGATGGCGGGCTTGCTGTTGAGCGCCATCAGGAGCTGGCCCCGGGAGGTCTCGCTGTGCGACAGCACGGTCATGAAGGGGTCGCCCTCCGCGCCGTTGACGACCTTCGCCTCGGTCATGCCGCTGACGTGCAGCCACAGTTTGCGGCTGTTCGCCACGCCCACGCCCTGCCGGGTGGCGGTGGCGTGTACCGCGGGCAGGCCGGGGTTGAACGTGATGGTCTTCCAGACGTTCACGGGCACCGCCACGACGACGGTGCGCGCGGTGAACTTCTGCCCCGCCGCCGTGGTCACCTGGACCACGTCGCCCTTGTCGGTGATCGACGCGACGGGCGTGTTCAGGCGGACGTCGGCCCGGGCGTCGGCGAGGATCGCCGCGACGACGCTGCTCATGCCGGTGGAGACCCGCTTGCTCTGGGCGCGGTACCAGGCGCCGGAGTTCCAGCCCGCCAGCGACCACCACTGGGCCAGCGCAGTGTACGCGCCGTAGGTGCTCGATCCGCCGGACTGCCCGGCGGTGATGCCGTTGATCCAGCTCTCGTCGGCGGCGCTCAGGTTGAGCTGGTTCAGCCGGTCGCGCAGCGAGAGGCTGTCGAGGTCCCGCACGAGGGCGCTCTGCAGGAGGGGGTTGTTGGGTTCCGGGAAGAACGACTTCGATCCCTCGAAGAGGCGTTCCAGGAGCGCCCCCTGCCGGGACTGCAGTTCGGCGATGGAGAAGGGGGCGGGGCCGTCCGGGGTCGGCATGATCGCCTTGGCCGGGACGAGACCGGTCGCGGTGGGGATGCCGTACCGCCGGAGCTCGGCGGTGATCAGCGGCTGGGATTCGTCGACGAACTGCCCGCCCATCTCGACGGGCTGCTGGGCGAAGGTGTCGGTCCAGGTCCGGCCGCCGACCCGGTCGCGGGCCTCCAGGACCAGCGGGCTGAGCCCCTTGGCGCGCAGTTCCCGCGCGGCGATCGCGCCGGCGAACCCGAGGCCCACGACGATGGCGTCGTACCTGGTGCCCGACTCGTCGGCGCGGGCGGCGACGGTGCCGAGGGGGCCGGTGACGGTCCCGACCGCGGCGGCAGCGGCGGCGATCCCGCCCAGCTTGAACAGCCGCCGACGGGAGAGGCCACCGGTGCCGCGCATACCTGGCTGGTTGTCTTCACTCACTGGGTCGTCCTCTGTTTCCTGTGATCGCGTACATGGGACTGGGGGCAGCGTGAGAGATCGACGGCTGCTTGCGCGGTCCCTGAGCTCGCGGCTCGCTCGCTCCGCCGGTTCGGGTACGGCGGTCCGACGCGGCAACCGGCGGACCCGGCGCGCGTGGGCGAGGCAGGCGATCGGAAAGGTGGTGCCGACTCAGTGCAAGACAGGATCTGGACGCGTTCATGGCTGCGCGGTGGTGGCGGACCCGAGACGACGCGCGGAACGGCCGCGTCGGTATGCCACACAGTGCAGCTCCCCCGTTGACTCGTGTGGTGGTGCGTCGGCCCGCTCTGTGGCGGGCCGTCCCGGCGGGCCGGAAACCGGCGCCGCGGATGTTCAGGTGGTCTCGCCCCCGCGTATCAGGATCGCGGGGGCGTTCTCGTACGGTCGGCCGGTGGCGGTCACCGGCTCCCGGTCAGGTCAGTCGCGCCACGCGCCGGCCGCCGCGGCGTCCGCCACGAACTGGGCGAAGGAGCGGGGCGGACGGCCCAGCGCGGCCTGCACGCCGTCGGACAGGTGGCTGTCCATGTCCCGCCGGATGGGGCCGACCGAGTCGGCGTAGTCCTCCGCGTCGGCCTTGGGCCAGCCCTCGGCGATCAGTTCGGCGATGAAGTCCTCGGGCGTCAGGGACACGTAACGCACCGTGCGGCCGGTGGCCTCGGAGATGAGGGCCGCCGCCTCGCCGATGGTCAGGGCGCTCGGACCGGACAGCTCGTAGGTCTTGCCCACGTGCGTGTCCTCGGTGAGGGCCGCGACCGCGACCGCGGCGATGTCCTCGGCGTCCACGAAGCTCGCCGCGCCGTCGCCGGCGGGCAGGCGCAGCTCGCCCGCGATCACCGCGTCACGGAAGAAGCCCTCGCTGAAGTTCTGCGCGAACCACGCCGGCCGCACGATCGTCCATTCCAGCCCGCAGTTGCGCACGGCGTCCTCGCCGTCGATGTGCGTCTTGCCCGCGATGCTGTCCTCGCCCGCGTAGCCGGGGATGTCGGCGCCGCGGCCGGACAGCAGGACGACGCGCTCGACCCCGAGCTCCTTGGCGCGCTGGACGAACGGCCTCGTCAGCAGTTCGCCGTCGTGCGGCACGATGAAGACCTTCTTGACGCCCTGGAGGGCGGCGTCCCAGGTGTCGCGGTCCGTCCAGTCGAAACGGGGGTCGCTGGAACGCGACCCCACGCGCACGGGGACGTCCTTCGCGCGGAGCTGGGAGACGGCGCGTCCGCCGACCTTCCCCGTGCCGCCGGTGATCAGAATCGGGTGCTCAGTCATGAGCCCACTAAATCCTTCCCCGGAAAGCGAACCCATGGCTGAGACGCCCAGGTCGATGTTCGAGCGTCTACATTGGACGAGTGGACACGTTAGCGAATCTGCTGGACGGGGTACGGGCGCGCGGAGCGGTGTTCACCCGGACGGTCATGAGCCCTCGGTGGTCCCTGCGCTTCGCGAGCGGCGCCCAGTTGACCCTCGTCGTCCCGCTCGGCGGCGCGGTCTGGATCACACCCGCCGGCAGCGGACCGATCGAGGTCGGCTCCGGTGACGTCGCCGTCCTGCGCGGCCCCGCTCCCTACACCGTCGCCGAGGACGCGGCCTCGGCGCCCCAGCAGGTCATCACCAGCGCGGACTACTGCGCGCTCACCACCCGTGCCGTCGCGGGGGGCGGCCCGGCCCTCGACCCGCGGACCTGCGGTGTCGGCGAAGCGGGCGCGGCCCTTTTGATCAGCGGTGCCTACGAGGGCCGGGCCGGGATCAGCGACCACCTCCTGGACGCCCTCCCGGACGTCCTCGTCGTGCCGGAGCAGGACAGCGACCGCGCGCTCCTCACCCTGGTCGCGGAGGAGCTGCGGCGCGACAAGCCGGGCCAGCAAGCCGTCCTGGACCGCTTGCTGGACCTGCTGCTCGTCTCCACCCTGCGTGCCTGGTTCGACCGTCCCCACAGTCACGCCCCCGTCTGGTACCGCGGCACGGAGGACTCCGTCGTCGCGAACGCGCTGCGGCTGATGCACGACCACCCCGCCCACCCGTGGACCGTGGCAACCCTCGCCGCCAAGGTGGGCGCCTCCCGGTCCGGCCTGGCCCGCCGCTTCACCCGCCACGTCGGCGAACCCCCCATGACCTACCTGACCACCTGGCGCGTCTCCCTGGCCGCGGACCTGCTCCGCGACACCGACGCCACGGTGAGCTCCATCGCCCGCAGGGTCGGGTACTCCGACACCTTCGCGCTCAGCGTCGCCTTCAAGCGCTGCCGCGGCATCACGCCCACCCAACACCGTGCCGCCGCGCGACGCACCAGGGAACTGAACACCTGACCGAAAGCAGCTCCCTTGCGGGGGCGGTGTCCGGGGCGCTCCCAGCGGCCCGGAACGGGGGTGCCGCAGCGGAGAAAAACAGCGAGGACCCCGGCGGCCTGCCTGGTCGCCGGGGTCCTCTCGGTCCTACGTCCGCCGGATCGTCACACCGTCACGGACGCCGTGTGGCGTGCGGCCGGGGACGGGGCTGAGGACGGGGACGGACCCGGATTAGGGGCCGGAAAGTACCCCTGGTCGGTGAAGAACCTCAGGTACCGGGCCAGCAGTTCGCCCGTCACCCGCGGGCAGCCGATGCCGCTGCCCGCCAACGCCGCCTCCGTCCTGTCCGTGTCGATGTCGGGATAGCCGCCGATTCCGGTGATCGCGGCCTCGAAGACGTCGAGCAGCGGCAGCAGCGAGTTCTCCGGATCGCTGCGCACCGCCCGGCTCCACTCGGCCCTCTCCAACTCCACGAGGCCGTGCCCGAGGGCGCGCAGCTCGTCGACGACTTCGGAGAAGCGCAGGCGGTGCGGGTTGGACAGGTTGTAGGTGTCCCCCACGCCCGTGAGCAGGGACGAGAGCCGCAGGATCGCCGCGCTCACGTAGTCGACCGGGGTGGGGTGGAAGTACCCGGACATGCCCGCGGGCACCGCGCCCGCCGTCAGCATCCCTCGGATGCTCAGCCACACGAAGTCCTGCGTCTGGCAGGCCCCGTTGACCTGATCGCCGGAGACCACGTCCACCCGGTACACCGACACCGGGATGCCCCGCGACCGGGCGATGCCGATGATGCCCTCGGCCACCCACTTCGCCTGCCGGTACCCGTTGGACAGCAGCTCCGGCGGGCCGATCGGGTCGTCGACGGGGACCCGGCGGCCTTCGACGGCCTCGTGGGCGTAGACGCCGGTGGACGAGATGTAGTGCACGGGCACGGTCCGGTGCCGGGCCGCGAGCCGCAGGACCTCCTCGGTGCCCGCGATGTTGGCGGGACGCAGCGCCTCGTACGGATAGAGCCAGTTGACACTGGCGCCCGCGTGGTAGACGACGTCCACCAGCCGGGCCAGCGCGTCGAAGCGGTCCCCGGCCAGTCCGAGGGCCGGCTCCGCGAGATCACCGACGACGAGGTCGATCCGGTCGAAGTCGAGATCGTCCCCGGTCCGGTACCACCGCGCCGCGGCCTCCAGGCGGGCGCGCGCGTCGGCCTCGTCCACGCCGCGGACCAGGCAGTGGATCCGGGCCGACGTCGTCCGCAGCAGGTCCCTCAGCAGGAAGGAGCCGAGGAAGCCGGTGGCGCCGGTCAGGAGGACGTGCCGGGGCTCGGCAACCCGTTCGACGCTCGCCGCCGCGACGATGTCCGGCGCGAGCCGCACCTCGGCGGCGAAGTCGACGGCGTCCCCACTACCGCCCGGATCACCGACCAGATCGGCCAGGAGACGCCCCGCCAACTTCTCGGGCGTGGGGTGGTCGAAGACGAGACCGGCGGGCAGCGGCAGGCCGACGGCTTTCGTCAGCCGGTTGCGCAGTTCGACGGCGGTCAGCGAGTCGAACCCGACGTCCTGGAAGACCTGGTCCGCGAGGACCGGCGCGTCGGGCCCGCGTCCCAGCGCCGCCGTCGCCTGCTCGACGACGAGCTCGACCAGCAGACGCCGCTGCTCCCGCTCGTCCAGTCCGGCCAGACCGTCCAGGCCCAGCCCGGCACCGGCGCGCTCTTCGGCGGCTGCCGCCACCGGCCGGTGCCGCACCCGCGTCAGGGCGCGCAGCACCACAGGCTGACGAGGATGGGTGCGCGCGGCGGCCAGGTCCACCGGCAGTGCGATCACCGCCGGGTGGGCGGCACCCGCCACCGTGTCGAGCAGTGCCATGCCGAGGTCGGTGGGCAGGAGGCGCATGCCCTCGCGGGCCATCCGGCTGAGGTGCACCTCGGAGAGGTGCTCGGTCATGCTGCTCGCGCCGGCCCACAGTCCCCAGGCGATGGAGACGGCGGGCAGCCCCTGAGCCCGCCGATGCTGGGCAAGGGCGTCCAGGAAGGAGTTGGCCGCCGCGTAGTTCGACTGCCCCGGAGTGCCCAGAACACCCGCGACGGACGAGTACAGCACGAACGCCGACAGATTCAGGTCCTTGGTCAGCTCGTGCAGGTTCCAGGCCCCGTCCACCTTCGGACGAAGCACGGATTCCAGCCGCTCCTGGCTCAGGGACGTGATCAGACCGTCGTCCAGGACACCGGCGGTGTGCACCACCGCGCTCAACGGATGCTCCACCGGAATACCTGCCAGCACCCCGGCCAGCGCCTCCCGGTCGGCCGCGTCACACGCCGCCACCGTCACCTGCGCGCCCGCGTCCGTCAGTTCCGCCACCAGCTCCGCCGCACCCGCGGACTCGGCACCACGCCGACTCGTCAGCAGCAGATGCCGCACCCCATGCCGAAACACCAGATGCCGGGCCGCCACCGCACCAAGCGCACCCGTACCACCCGTGATCAACACCGTCCCCTCGCTACCCCACGGCACCGGCTCACCGGGAACGGGAAGCCGCGTCATCCGCGGTACGAAGGCCCGTCCGCCCCTCAGGGCAACCTGCGGCTCCCCGAGTCCGGCCGCCGCCAGGACGGCGCTACGGTCCGGTTCGGTGCCCGGTTCCGTGTCGAGGAGGACGATGCGGCCGGGGTGCTCGGCCTGGGCCGACCGCAGCAGGCCCCACATCGTCGCGTGCGCCACGTCGACGGGAGCGCCCTCTTCGACCGCCACCGCGCCCTCGGTGAGCACGATCAGGCGAGTCTGCGTCCGCCGCTCGTCGGACAGCCACTCCTGTACGAAGGCGAGCGCGTCCCGGGTCATGGAGTGGGCGGCGGCCCCCGGGTCGCCCGCTTCCGCCTCGGCCAGGCGTGCTCGATGGACGACCGGGTTGCCGTCAGGTTCGTCCGCGGCAGGCGCGGGGGGCAGCACGGCAGGCGACCAGGTGATGTGGAACAGCGCGTCCTTCTCCTCCGCGGAGTGCGGTGCGGCGGGCTCGGACGCGCCGGGCCGGAGCGCCACGGACTCCGCCGTGAACACCGGCCGGCCCGTGGGGTCGTCGGCGTGGAGGGCGATCGTGCCGTCCCCGAGCGGCGTCAGGCGCACCCGGAGCCTGGTCGCGCCGACGGCGTGCAGTCGGACACCGGTCCAGTGGTGGGTAACGCTTCGGCCGTCGTCGTCCTTGGCGACGAGGGCCCGGAGCGCACCGTCCAGCAGGACCGGGTGTATGCCGAACTCCCGGGCGGTCTCCTTGAGTCCGTCCGGCATCTCCACCTCGGCGAGGATCTCCTCGCCGAGCCGCCACAGCGCCGTCACCCCGTCCGGCAGCGGACCGGGGTCGGTCGGCTCCGCCTCGGGGCCGGGCCATTCCCCGTCGGACTCTGCCACGTCCGGCGCGCCGCGGTGGATCGCGCCCGTGGCGTGCAGGGTCCACGCGCTGTCCGGGGTATCCGGCCGGGAGTGCAGGGTGAGCGCCCGCACGCCGTCCTCGTCAGGTGCCGCGACGGCCACCTGAACGTGCACGGCTCCCCCATCCGGGACGAACATCGGGACCTCGACGCTCAGGTCCCGCAGCACGTCACAGTCGAGCTGGTCACTGGCGTACAGCGCCAGGTCGACGAAGGCCGCGTCGGGCACACGTCCGGCCAGCCACGGCTGAGTGGCCGTCGAGATCCGCCCGGTGAAGAGCGCGGTGTCGGTACCGGCCGGATAGACGGCCGCACCCAGAAGCGCGTGTTCGGACGAGGCGAGGGCGAGGTTGGCCGGGTCACCGTTGCGGGGGGAGGCGGGGAGCCAGTAGCGCCGGCGTTGGAAGGGGTAGGTGGGGAGGTCCACGAAGGTGGCGTGGTCTCCGTAGATCGCCTTCCAGTCGACCGTGGGGGTTACGTCGGCGGCGTGGAGGGCGCCTAATGCGGCCATCACCGAGTGGGGCTCGCTCTGCCCGGGGCGCAGGGCGGGGACCACTACCTGTCCCCCGTTGCCGTGCTGCTCCACGGTCTCCTGGACGGGGCCGACCAGGACCCCGCCGGGGCCCAGCTCCAGGAAACCGCCCAAGCCCAGGTCGGCCAGGTGTGCCACGGCGTCGTGGAAGCGGACGGTCTCACGCACGTGCCGCACCCAGTAGGCCGGGTCTGTGATTAGTCCCGCTTCCACCGGCTGCCCGGTCACGGTCGAGACCATCGGCAGCACCGGCTCGGCGAACGAGAGCCCGTCCACCACCGCAGCGAACTCCGCCAACATCGGCTCCATAAGCGGAGAATGGAAAGCGTGACTGACGCGCAGCCACTTCACCCGCCGACCACGCTGCTCACAGGCCGCCACGACCTGCTCCACCGCCGACCGTTCGCCGGAAACCACCACGGAGGTAGCCCCGTTGATGGCAGCCAGGCCCACCGCGCCAACCGTGCCCTCCAGCACCTCGGCCAACTCGTCAGGGGAGGCTTCCACGGCAGCCATCACGCCGCCTTCCGGCAGGGCCTGCATCAAACGACCCCGCGCCGCCACCAGCCGGGCGGCATCCTTCAGCGAGAACACCCCGGCCACAAACGCCGCAGCGATCTCGCCGACGGAATGCCCGACCAGCCACGCCGGCCGAACGCCCCAGGACTCGAACAGGCGGAACAGACCCACCTCGATGGCGAACAACGCCGCCTGCGCATACACCGTCTGATCCAACAAACCGGCATCACTGCTCGCGTCGGGGTCAGGGAAGAGCACATCCCGCAACGGACGATCCACATGACCGGCCAACTCCGCATCCACCGCGTCCAGCACCTCATCCACCGCCGCGGCAAACACCGGATAGGCCCCATACAACTCCCGGCCCATCCCCACCCGCTGACCACCCTGACCAGCAAAAACGAACCCCAGCCCACCCCCAGACACACCCATCACGGGTGTCCGGCCCAGGGCTATTTCCTCCAAAGCGGCCAGCAGCTCGTCTCGATCCTGACCGACCACCACCGCACGCCGCTCAAACCGGCCACGCCCGGTGGCCAAGGACCAGCCCACGTCACTCGCATCGGCCTCGGGCTCCCGCCGCACCCACTCCGCCAGCCGAACAGCCTGCTCCCGTACCACCCCGTCCGAACGCCCCGACAACACCCACGGCACCACCACAGAACCGCGCTCAGACCTTTCCGTCGGCGCCTCCTCCGGCGCCTCCTCAACAATCAGATGCGCATTGGTTCCGCTGATCCCGAACGACGACACCCCCGCCCGCCGCACCCGCGTCTCCGGCCACGGACGACGCTCCCGCACCAACTCCACCGCACCGCTGTCCCATTCGACGTGCGGGCTCGGCTCGTCCACATGCAGCGACGCCGGCACCACCCCGTGCCGTATCGCCTCCACCACCTTGATCACGCCGCCCACACCCGCAGCGGCCTGCGCATGACCGATGTTGGACTTCAGCGATCCCAGCAACACAGGACGATCTTCCGAGCGCCCTTGCCCATACGTCGCAAGCACCGCCTGCGCCTCGATCGGGTCGCCGAGCACGGTGCCGGTGCCGTGCGCCTCCACCACATCGACCTCGTCCGGAGTCAGACCGGCATCGGCGAGGGCCGCCCTGATGACCCGCTCCTGCGCGGGCCCGTTCGGCGCCGTCAGGCCGTTCGACGCGCCGTCCTGATTCACCGCACTGCCACGAATCACCGCCAGCACCCGACGCCCCGCACGCCGCGCGTCCGACAACCGCTCCAGCAACAGCAGGCCCACGCCCTCCGACCATCCGGTGCCGTCGGCGGAGGCGGCGAACGCCTTGCAGCGGCCGTCGGGGGCGAGGTTCCCCTGGCGGCTGAATTCGAGCCAACCGTCCATGGAGGCGGCCACGGTGGCGCCACCCGCCAGGGCCATGTCGCACTCGCCCGTGCGCAGCGCCTGCGCGGCCATGTGCATGGCGACCAGCGAGGACGAGCACGCCGTGTCCAAGGTGACCGCCGGGCCCTCGAAACCGAAGGTGTAGGAGATCCGGCCGGAGGCGACGCTGCCGAGGACTCCGGTGGCCAGGTAGCCCGCGTACTCCTCCTGGTCCATGGTCAGGTTGTAGGTCTGGGCGGCGATCCCGGTGAAGACGCCGACCGGCTCCCCGCGCAGTGTGTCCGGGGTGATCCCGGCCCGTTCCAGCGCCTCCCAGGCGGTCTCCAGGAGGAGGCGCTGCTGCGGGTCCATGGCGGTCGCCTCGCGTGGGGAGATCCGGAAGAACTCCGGGTCGAACTCCGCCGCGTCACGGATGAACCCACCGTGCTTGGTGTAGGTCTTGCCGGGTTTTCCGGGTTCGGGGTCGTAGCGGCCCGCTATGTCCCAGCCGCGGTCGGTGGGGAACTCGGTGACGGCGTCCCCGTCCTCCGCCAGCAGCCGCCACAGGTCCTCCGGCGACGTGACGTCACCGGGGAACCGGCAGGCCATGCCGACGATCGCGATGGGTTCGTGCTGTGCGGCCTCGACGTCGACCAGGCGTTGCCTGGTCTGCTTCAGTTCGGAGGTCACCCACTTCAGGTATTCGACAGCCTTTTGCTCGTCGGACATCGGATTGGACACTCCTTCAGTTGGTCCGGGTCGACCTTGGTGGGTCATCCGGCCGCACGGCCGAGTTCGTTGTCGATGAAGTCGAAGAGGTCCGTGGTCGACGCGGACTCCAGCGAGTCCTCCGCGTCGGGCGTCTCGCCCGGCTCGGACGTCCCGGTCTCGTGGGAGTGCGACCAGCGGTCGAGGATGCGGCGCAGTCGTGTGGCCACGACCCGGCGACCGCTCGGGTCCAGATCGGCGGCCTCCGCGAGGCGCGCCTCCAGGTCGTCCAGTTCCTTCCGCAGGGCCACGGCCGGATCCGCGGTGGGGACGACGCGATCGCGGAGGAAGCGCGCGAGCGCCGCGGGCGTCGGGTGGTCGAACACGACGGTGGCGGGCAGCCGTACGCCGGTGACGGCGCCGATCCGGTTGCGCAGTTCGACCGCCGTCACGGAATCGAAGCCGATCTCCTGGAAGGCGTGGTCCGGGTGGATGCCGTCGGCGTCGGCGTGGCCGAGCACCGTGGCGACGTGCTCGCTGACGATGCCGACCAGCAGTTCCTGCTGCTCCGGAACGGTCAGCCCGGCCAGCCGTCGGGCCAGTGCTTCGACCCCGGTCGCGGCGTCGTTCACGTCACGGCGGGCACGGGCGGGTACCAGATCGCGCAGCAGCGGCGGGATGTCCTGGCTCGTCCGCAGGACCGCCTTGTCGAGCGGAGCGAGCAGCAGGGCGGGCCGGGCCGCCACCAGGGCGGCGTCCAGCAGCGCGGGCGCCTCTTCGGGGGCGAGCGGGCGGAGCCCGTACCGCGTGGATCGGTGGTCCCCGGTGCCGACGGACAGCGCCGGCAGACCGAGCCCGACGCGGTGCGCCGCCAGGCCGTCGAGGAAGGCGTCCGCCGAGGCGAGGTCGCCCGCGCCCAGGTTGCCGAGGGTTCCGCCGACCGACGAGAACAGGACGAAGACCGAGAGGTCGAGCTCCCGTGTCAGCTCGTGCAGGTTCCACGCGGCTTCCGAGGTGGCCCACAGCGCCGGACCGCGCCCGTTCTCCCGGTCCTCGGAGGAGCCGTCGTTCCCCGTGGCCGTCCCGGTGAGGATCACGCCGGTCAGCGGGTGCTCGTCGGGGATGTCCGCGAGCAGTGTGGTGACGGCCTTCCGGTCCGAGAGGTCGCACGTCGCGGTTGCCACGTCGGCGCCCAGGCCCGTCAGCTCGGCTGCCAAGTCCGCCGCGTCCGTCTCTTGGGGCGCTCCTTGCTCCGTTGTGAGGAGCGGCTCTTGATGTGCTCCTGGCTCCGTTGTGAGCAGCAGCCGCCGTACGCCGTGCGCGGCCACCAGGTGCCGGGCCACGGCCGCGCCGAGTGCGCCGTCCGCCCCGGTGACGAGGACGGTTCCCTCGCCCCAGGTGAAGGACGTGCCGCCCGTGCCGGACGCGGATGCCAGGCGAGGCGCGAGCAGTCGGCCCTGCCTGACCGCGAGTTGGTGCTCGCCCTCCGGCAGCGGACCCGGCTCCCATTCGGCGCCGGGTTCGACGTCCACGGCGATGACGCGCCCCGGATGCTCCAGCTGAGCGGACCTGAGCAGCCCCCACACCGCCGATCCCGCCGGGTCCGCGGACTCCCCCGAACCCGTCGAGACGGCTCCGTGCGTCACGACCAGCAGGGTCGTGCCGGCCTCCAGCGCGCGTCGCAAAGCGGCCATGACCTGCTCGACGAGCTCGCGCGCGGCCTTGACCAGTTCGGTCGCGGGCCGCTCCAGAACCAGCACGTCCGCACTGGGAACGGTCCCGGCACGCTGGTCGACAGGTGTCCAGGTGACTTCCCACAGCGAGTTCCGGTGGGAAGGCCGCCCTTCGGCCAGTTGCTCGGGGGTCACCGGGTTCAGCCGAACCGCTTCGGCGGTGAGCACCGGTTGCCCCTGAGTGTCCTCGGCGTGCAGGCTCACCGATCCGTCGGCGGCGGAGACGAGGCGGACGCGTAGCTTCTCGGCGCCTTCCGCGTGCAGGTGCACGTTCCGCCACGTGGAGGGGAGTTGGGGTCCGTCGCTGGTAAGCGCGTCGTGGGGGTGGAGGGCGGCGTCCAGCAGTGCCGGGTGGAGGCCGAAGCCGTCGGCGCCCGCCTCCGCGTCCGCGTCCGCGTCCTGTGGCAGGACGATCTCGGCGAAGATCTCATCGCCCTTGCGCCAGACCGATTGCACCGCTTGGAAGACCGGGCCGTAGGTCAAACCCGCCTCCGCCAAGGTGGTGTAGAGCTGGCCGGGGTCTTGGGCGGTGGCGTCGGCGGGAGGCCACTGCGCCAAGGAGCCGGCAGTGGGGGACGGTGGCTCGGTGTCCAGGACGCCGGCGGCGTGCCGTATCCACGCACTGTCCGGCTCATCGGGCCGGGCGTGCACGCTCACCGACCGCACGCCCTGGTCGTCGGTGCCTACCTGCACCTGCAGCAGGACCGTTTCTTGCTCGGCCAAGACCACGGGGCGTTCGATGACCAGCTCCCTGATGGCGGACGCCCCGGCGCGACCGGCCGCGTGCAGCGCCAGCTCCACCAGCACCGCGCCCGGCACCACCACCGACCCCAGCACCTCATGATCCGCCAGCCACGGCTGCCCCGTCAGCGACAACTGCCCCGACAGCACCAGACTCCCGCTGTCCGCAACCTCCACCACCGACCCCAAGAACGGATGTCCTGCCCCGCCCAAGGTGCCCACGGGCGATGACGCGCTCAGCCAGTAGCGCTGGCGTTGGAAGGGGTAGGTGGGGAGGTCTACGAAGGTGGCGTGGTCTCCGTAGATCGCCTTCCAGTCGACCGTGGGGACCACATCGGCGGCGTGGAGGGCGCCCAGCGCCGCCATCACCGAGTGGGGCTCGCTCTGCCCGGGGCGCAGGGCGGGGAGCACTACCTGTCCCCCGTTGCCGTGCTGTTCCACGGTCTCCTGGACGGGGCCGACCAGGACCCCGCCCGGACCCAGCTCCAGGAAACCGCCCAAGCCCAGGTCGCCCAGGTGCGTCACGGCGTCGTGGAAACGGACCGTTTCACGGACATGCCGCACCCAGTACGCCGGGTCTGTGACCACTCCCGGTCCCACCGGCTGCCCGGTCACGGTGGAGACCATCGGCAGCGTCGGCTCGGCGAACGAGAGACCGTCCACCACCGCCGCGAACTCCGCCAACATCGGCTCCATAAGCGGAGAGTGGAAAGCATGGCTGACCCGCAGCCGCTTCACCCGCCGGCCACGCTGCTCACAGGCCGCCACGACCTGCTCGACGGCTGACCGCTCACCGGAGACCACCACGGAGGTGGCCCCGTTGACGGCGGCCAGGCCCACCGCACCGGCCACACCCTCCAGCACCTCGGCCAGTTCGTCAGGGGAGGCTTCCACGGCGGCCATCACGCCGCCTTCCGGCAGCGCCTGCATCAAACGGCCCCGGGCCGCCACCAGCCGGGCGGCGTCCGACAGGGAGAACACCCCGGCTACGAAGGCCGCAGCGATCTCGCCGACGGAATGCCCGACCAGCCACGATGGCCGCACGCCCCAGGACTCGAACAGGCGGAACAGACCCACCTCGATGGCGAACAAGGCCGCCTGCGCATACACCGTCTGATCCAACAAACCGGCATCACTGTTCGCGTCAGGGTCAGGGAAGAGCACATCCCGCAGCGGACGATCCACATGACCGGCCAACTCCGCGTCCACCGCGTCCAGCACCTCATCCACCGCCGCGGCAAACACCGGATAGGCCCCATACAACTCCCGGCCCATCCCCACCCGCTGACCACCCTGACCAGCGAAAACGAACCCCAGCCCACCACCGGACGCACCCACCACCGGCACCCGGCCAGACGCCACCTCCTCCAGAGCCGCCAGCAGCTCCTCGCGATCGGCACCGACCACCACCGCACGCCGCTCAAACCGGCCCCGTCCAGTGGCCAAGGACCAGCCCACGTCACTCGCATCGACGTCAGGCTCCCGCCGCACCCACTCCGCCAGCCGAACAGCCTGCTCCCGCACCACCCCATCCGAACGCCCCGACAACACCCACGGCACCACCACAGAGCCGCGCTCAGACTTTTCCGCCGGCGCCTCCTCCGGTGTCGGCTCCGGTGCCTGCTCCACGATCAGGTGCGCATTCGTTCCACTGATCCCGAACGACGACACCCCCGCCCGCCGCACCCGCCCCGTCTCCGGCCACGGCACCGTCTCCCTCGGGACGGTGACCGCGCCCGCCGACCAGTCGACGTGCGGGCTCGGCTCTTCCACGTGCAACGACGCCGGCACCACGCCATGCCGCATCGCTTCGACCACCTTGATCAGACCAGCCACACCCGCGGCGGCCTGCGTATGACCGATGTTGGATTTCAGCGATCCCAGCAACACCGGCCGATCATCCGAACGACCCTGCCCGTACGTCGCGAGTACCGCCTGGGCCTCGATCGGATCGCCCAGCCGCGTGCCGGTGCCGTGTGCCTCCACCACGTCCACATCCGCCGCCGACAGCCCCGCACTGGCCAACGCACGACGGATCACCCGCTCCTGCGCAGGCCCGTTCGGCGCCGTCAAACCGTTCGACGCACCGTCCTGATTCACCGCACTGCCACGAATCACCGCCAGCACCCGACGCCCCGCACGCCGCGCATCCGACAACCGCTCCAGCAACAGCAGCCCCACACCCTCGCCGAAGCCCGTGCCGTCGGCCGCCGCGGCGAACGCCTTGCAGCGGCCGTCCGGGGACAGGCCGCGCTGGCGGCTGAAACCGGTGAAGAGGCCCGGGGTGCCCATGACGGTCGCTCCGCCGGCGAGGGCGAGGTCGCATTCGCCTTGGCGCAGCGCCTGCATGGAGAGGTGGGTGGCGACGAGCGAGGAGGAGCACGCGGTGTCGAGTGTGACCGCGGGGCCGCCGAAGCCCATCGTGTAGGCGATCCGGCCGGAGGCGACGCTGGCCGTGCCGCCGGTGAGGAAGTGGCTTTCGTGCTGCTCGCCGATCGTGTCCGACCGGGGGCCGTACTCCTGTTGCACCAGGCCGACGAAGACGCCGGTGTTGCTGCCGCGCAGTGCGGCCGGGTCGATCCCGGCGCGTTCGACGACCTCCCAGGCGGTCTCCAGCAGGATCCGCTGCTGCGGGTCCATGATCGCCGCCTCGCGGGGGCTCAGGCCGAAGAACGCGGCGTCGAACCGGTCGGCGTCGTAGAGGAACCCGCCGGTGCGCGCGTAGGTGCTGCGGGGGCGTTCGCCGGTGGGGTCGTAGATGGCCTCGGTGTCCCAGCCGCGGTTGTCGGGGAAGTCGCCGATCGCGTCCACGCCGTCGGCGACCAGGCGCCACAGGCCTTCGGGGTCGGTGACGCCGCCGGGGAAGCGGCAGGCCATCCCGACGATCGCGATGGGTTCGTCCGCCGCCACCGGCCGGATCACCTCGGCGGCGCCGGCCTCGGCTCCCCCGAGTTCGGCGTGCAGGAAGTCGGCGAGGGCGGTCGGGCTCGGGTGGTCGAAGACGAGGGTGGCCGGGAGGCGCAGTCCCGTCGCGGCACCGAGGCGGTTGCGCAGTTCGACGGCCGTGAGGGAGTCGAAGCCGAGGTCCCGGAACGACTGGTCGGCGGCCACCGCCGACGCGTCGGTGTGGCCGAGTACGGCCGCGGCGTGCTCGCCGACGAAACCCACGAGGAAGCGGCGCCGCTCGTCCTCGGGGAGGGCGGAGAGGCGGCGGGTCAGGGCGTCGTCGCCCGCGCCGCGTCCTGCGGCGGTGCGCCGGCCCGTCGTCCGGACCAGGCCGCGCAGCGCGGGAGCGATGTCCCCGCGTACGGCCGACGGGTCGAACGGGGTGGCCACGACCACCGGGCGGTCGCCCGCGAGCGCGGAGTCCAGCATGCTCATGCCGCGGTCGCGGGTGATCGGGCGCAGCCCGTCGCGGGCCATCCGGGTCCGGTCGCCCGCGGAGAGGCGCCGGATCATGCCGCCTTCCTCCTCCCACAGTCCCCACACCACGGAGACGGCGGGGAGGCCCTGGGCGCGCCGGTGCCGGGCGAGGGCGTCCAGGAAGGAGTTGGCGGCGGCGTAGTTGGCGACGCCGGGGCCGCCCAGGGTGCCCGCGAGCGAGGAGTAGAGGACGAAGGCCGAGAGGTCCAGGTCCTTGGTCAGCTCGTGGAGGTGCCAGGCGGCGTCGGCCTTCGGCCGCAGGACTGTGGCGAGCTGGTCGTCGGTCAGGGAGGCAATCAGGGCGTCGTCGGTGACGCCCGCGGTGTGGACGACGGTGGTGAGGGGGTGCTCGGCGGGGATGCCCGCGAGCAGGGCCGCGAGGGCGTCGCGGTCGCCGACGTCGCAGGCGGCCACCGTCACGCTCGCGCCCAGTTCCTCCAGCTCCCGGACCAGTTCGGGGGCGCCCGCCGCGTCGAGGCCCCGGCGGCTGGTGAGCAGCAGGTGACGCACCCCGTGTGCCACCGCCAGGTGCCGGGCGACGACGGCGCCCAGGGCGCCGGTACCGCCGGTCACCAGGGCGGTTCCTTCCGGGTCGGGCGCCCGGTCGACGGTGAGGACGTTCTTGCCGGTGTGCCGGGCGAGGCTCATGTGCTGGAGGGCGGCCTCGGCGCGGGTCAGGGGCCACGCCGTCACGGGCAGCGGGTGCAGCACGCCCCGCTCGAACAGCTCGGCGAGTTCGGTGAGACGTTCCCGGAGGAGGTCCGGATCGATCTGTGCCAGGTCGTACGCCGCGTAGTCGACGCCCTGGTGACGGGCGGCGACCTCGGCGGGGTCGCGCCGTTCGCTGTGGCCGAGTTCGAGGAAGCGCCCGCCGTTCGGCAGCAGCCGCAGGGACGCGTCGACGAATTCACCGGTGAGCGAGTTGAGGACCACGTCCACGCCGCGGTTCCCGGTCGCGCGCAGGATGTCCTGTTCGAATTCCGGAGACCGGGAGTCGGCGATCCGCTCGGCGGGCACACCGAGGCCGCGCAGGACCTCGTGCTTGGCGCGCCCGGCGGTGGCGTACACGCGGGCGCCGAGGTGCCGGGCGATCTGGATGGCGGCCATTCCGACGCCGCCGGTGCCCGCGTGGATCAGGACGCTCTCGCCGGCGGTGAGGCCGCCGAGATCGCGCAGGCTGTGGAGGGCGGTGAGGAAGGCGACGGGGACGCCGGCGGCCTGGGCGAACGTGAGATCGGCGGGGATGCGGACGAGGAGCCGGTGGTCGGTGACGGCCGAGGGGCCGAAGGTGCCGGCGGCCAGGCCCATGACGCGGTCGCCGACGGCGAATCCGGACGCCTCGGCGCCGACGGCTGTGACGACGCCCGCCAGTTCGCCACCGAGGGGCGGCCGGTCGTCGGCGTGATGCGGCCGGTCGTCGGCGAAGCGCCCGAGTGCGGTGAGGACGTCGCGGAAGCCGATGCCCGCCGCCCGGACGGCGACGCGCACCTCTGTGGGGGCAAGCTCGGCGTCGTCGTCCGGGGACGGCACCGGTGCCAGGCTCGTCAGGTCGCCGGGGTCGGTGACGTCCAGCCGCCAGGCGGCGTCGGCGGGCCGGGGCCGTGGCGTCGCGGGGGCGGGCTTGGCCAGCCGTAGTACGTGGACGGTGTCGCCGCGCACGGCGAGCTGCGATTCACCGGCGGCGGTCGCCGCGGCCAGGACGGCGGGCAGGTCGAGGCCGGCGGACAGGTCGAGGCCGGTGCCCGGCTCGCCGTCGACCAGGACGATCCGGTCGGGGTGCTCGGCCTGGGCGGCCCGCACCAGGCCCCAGACGGCGGACGCGGCCAGGTCGGCGTTCTCGCCGTCGCTCACCGCGACCGCGCCGGTGGTTCGGACGACGACCCGGGCGGAGGCGAGCCGCTCGTCGGCCAGCCACGCCTGGAGACGGGCGAGCATGGCGCGGGTCGCCTCGTGCGTCGCCGCGAGGGGGTCGAGACCGGAGACGTCAGGGCGAGAGGCCTCGGGCCCGGAGACCTCGTTGCCAGCGGCCTCGGCAGCCAGAAGGAGGAAGTCGGGCACGGGGTCGTCGTCGGCCACCGCGACGGCGACGGTCACCGGGCCGGTCTCGGCGGGCGCCGGGACAAGGGGCGTCCAGACCACGTCGAGCAGGTCGTCCGGGCCCGCGGTGCGGGCGGCGGCGAGCTGTTCGGCGGTGACGGGGCGGGTGGTCAGGGCCTCGACGGTGAGGACCGGCTGACCGGCGGGATCGGTGGCGTACAGGCGCACCGTGTCCTCGCCGGTGGGGGTGAGCCGTACCCGCAGGGACGTGGCGCCGGTCGCGTGCAGCCGGGCCCCGCTCCAGGCGAAGGCGAGGGAGACGCCGGTGCCGGAGGTCAGGTGGTCGTGGGCGAACGCGTGGAGAGCGGCGTCCAGGAGGGCGGGGTGGATCCCGAAGCCGGTGGTGTCGCCCTCGGGCAGGGTGATCTCGGCGTACAGCTCGGGCCCGGAGCGCCAGGCCGCGGTGAGCCCCTGGAAGACCGGCCCGTAGTCCAGGCCGGTCTCCGCGAGCACCGGGTAGGCGTCGGAGACGTCCAACGGCGTGGCGCCGGGCGGCGGCCAGGCCGCGTCCGCGGGCTCGGTGGACCCGGCGGGCTCGGGGCTGTTGCCGAGGACACCGCGGGCGTGGAGGGTCCAGGTGCCGTCCGGGCGGTCGGGCTTGCTGTGGATGGTCACGGCCCGGGTGCCGTCCGCGTCGGGGGCCCCGACGGCGAGCTGGAGGTGGACCGGCTGGTCGGCGCCGAGCGGCAGCGGGGCCTCGATGAGCAGTTCCTCCAGGTCGGAGGTGCCGACGTGGTCGCCGGCGTGCACGGCCATGTCGATCAGCGCGGTACCGGGCAGGATGACCGTTCCCAGGACGCCGTGGTCTGCGAGCCAGGGGTGGGTGGTCAGGGACACGCTGCCGGTGAACAGGACGGAGTCCCCGTCGGCCGTGTGCACGACGGACCCGAGCAGCGGGTGGCCGGTGGGGGTCAGGCCGAAGTGGGCCGGGTCGGCGGACCTGGCCGGGGTCCACCAGTAGCGCTCGTGCTGGAAGGCGTACGTGGGCAGATCCACGTGCCGGGGCCGCTCGCCGAAGAGCGTGGACCAGTCGAGGGTGACGCCCCGGGTGTGGGCCTGGCCGAGGGCGGTCAGGAACTGCTCAAGCCCTCCGTGGGCACGGCGCAGGGTGCCGAAGGCCGCCGCTTCGAGGGGGTGGTCGGCGAGGGTGTCCTGGATGCTGGAGACGAGGGCCGGGTGCGGGCTGACCTCGATGAACACATTGTGCCCGGCCTCCGCCAACGCCCGCGTGGTGTCCTCGAACAACACCGTCTGCCGCAGATTCCGGAACCAATACCCCGCATCCAACCCCGCGGTGTCCAGCACGCCGCCCGTCACCGTCGAAAAGAACGGCACCGACGACGACCGCGCCACCACCGGCGCCAAATCCGCCAGCAACCGCTCCTCGACCGCCTCCACACCCTCACTGTGCGAGGCGTAATCCACCGGCAGCACACGATGCCGAACCCCCAGCCCCGCACACACCTCGGCCACCGCCGCCAACGCGTCCGGCTCCCCCGCCAGCACCACCGACGCCGGACCGTTCACCACCGCCACATCCACCCGGCCCGCCACACCCGCGACCAACTCCGCCGCACGCCCAGCCGACACCGCAACCGACATCATCCCGCCACGACCACTCAACACCTCCCCAATCACCCGACTACGCAACGCCACCACCCGCGCACCGTCCTCCAACGACAACGCACCCGCCACCACCGCCGCAGCGATCTCCCCCTGCGAATGACCCACCACCGCCGCAGGCAACACCCCACACGAAACCCACAACCGCGCCAACGACACCATCACCGCGAACAACACCGGCTGCACCACATCCACACGCTCCAACAACCCCCCATCACAGAGCGCAGCCGACAACGACCACTCCACAAACGGCGCCAACGCCCGCCCACACTCCTCCAAAGAAGCCGCGAACACCGGCGACGACGCGGCGAGTTCCACCGCCATCCCCACCCACTGCGAACCCTGACCCGGGAACACGAAGACGGGCTGTGCGCCCTCGACCGGGCTCGCGCCGGCTTCGGTGCCCGAGGCGAGGGCGGAGAGACCCGCGATGAGGGTGTCCCGGTCCCGTCCGACGACCACGGCGCGCCGGTCGAGGTGGGCGCGGGTGGTGGCGAGGGAGAAGCCCACGTCGGCGGGGCGCGGTTCGGGGTGGTGCGCCAGGTGCTCGGCGAGTCGGGCGGCCTGGGCGCGCAGCGCCTCGTCCGTACGGGCGGACAGGACCCACGGCACGGCGTCCGGGGCGGCGGATTCCGGGGCGGCGCCCGGCTCGGCGGGTTCCGGCTCGGCGGGCTCCGGCTCGGCGGGCTCCGGCTCGGGGGCCCGCTCCAGGATGACGTGCGCGTTGGTGCCGCTGATCCCGAACGACGAGACACCGGCCCGGGGTGGCCTCCCGGTGTTGGGCCACGGGCGGTTCTCCGTGAGGAGTTCCACCGCGCCGCTGTTCCAGTCCACGTGCGGGCTGGGCGTGTCGACGTGCAGGGTTTTCGGGAGGACGCCGTGCCGCATGGCCTGCACCATCTTGATCACGCTGCCCACGCCCGCGGCGGCCTGCGTGTGGCCGATGTTGGACTTCAGCGAACCCAGCCACAGCGGACGATCCGCCGGACGCCCCTGCCCATACGTCGCCAGCAGCGCCTGCGCCTCGATCGGATCACCCAACGGCGTCCCCGTACCGTGCGCCTCCACCACGTCCACGTCGTTCGGCGTCAGACGGGCGTTGGTCAGCGCCGCGGTGATGACGCGCTCCTGGGAGGGGCCGTTCGGCGCGGTCAGGCCGTTGCTCGCG
This sequence comes from Streptomyces sp. NPDC003077, assembly GCF_040611095.1. Classification (NCBI taxonomy): domain Bacteria; kingdom Bacillati; phylum Actinomycetota; class Actinomycetes; order Kitasatosporales; family Streptomycetaceae; genus Streptomyces; species Streptomyces sp. NPDC003077. The sequence continues at coordinate 51,035 of NZ_JBEXNM010000017.1, forward strand.
CCGTCCTGGTTGACGGCGCTGCCCCGGACGACGGCCAGCACCCGGTGGCCGTCGCGGACCGCGTCCGACAGCCGTTCGAGCAGCAGGAAGCCCACGCCCTCCGCCCAGCTCGTGCCGTCGGCCCCGGCGGCGAACGCCTTGCACCGCCCGTCCGCGGCGAGCCCGCGCTGCCTGCTGAACTCCACGAACACCGTCGGCGTGGCCATCACGGTGACCCCGCCGGCGAGCGCCCGGTCGCACTCACCCGACCGCAGGGCCTGGGCGGCCAGGTGCAGCGCCACCAGGGACGACGAGCACGCCGTGTCGATGGTGACCGCGGGGCCTTCGAGGCCCAGGGTGTAGGCGATGCGCCCCGAAGCGATGCTGCCCGCGGTGCCGCCCGCGATCAGTCCTTCGAGGGCAAGCGGCGTCTCGGTGGGCCGGGGCGCGTAGTCCTGGTACATCGCCCCAGCGAAGACTCCGGTGCGGCTGCCGCGCAGCGTCCGCGGGCTGATGCGCGCGTCCTCGATCGCCTCCCACGCCGTCTCCAGGAGCAGACGGTGCTGGGGGTCCATCGCCGTGGCCTCACGGGGTGAGATGCCGAAGAACGCCGGGTCGAACTCCCCCGCGTCGTAGAGGAACCCGCCGTGCCGGGTGTACGTCGTCCCGCCGGCCTCCGGGTCGGGGTTGTAGAGGCGGTCGACGTTCCAGCCGCGGTCGCCGGGGAACTCCCCGATGCAGTCGGCGCCCTCGGACACCGCTCGCCACAGGTCCCGCGGCGAGCGGATGCCACCGGGGTAGCGACAGGCCATGCCGACGATGGCGATGGGTTCGCTGGCGGCCTCCTCCAGGTCCCGCAGCCGTCCTTGGGCCTCGCGGGTGTCGGCGATGGCCTTCTTCAGGTATTCACGGAGCTTGGCCTCGTTGGACATCCCGTCAGTCCTTTCGGCTGGTGTCGACCAGGCGGAACAGTTCCTCGTCGGTGGCGGAGTCCAGGTCCGCCTCGGGCTCGTTGGATGAGGCCGGCGCGTGGTCGCGCCAGCGGTCAAGCAGTTGTTCGAGGCGCACCGCGATCTGCGACCGGCCCTCGTCCTCAAGGTCGAGGTCGGCCAGGAAGAGGTCGAGCTCGTCGAGCTTCGCCCGCGCCGCCGCCTGGGGCTTCGGGACGAGCCGGTCGAGCAGGAACGCGGCGAGCGCGTGGGGGGTGGGGTGGTCGAAGACGACCGTCGCGGGCAGCGGTTCGCCGGCGGACGCGGCGAGGCGGTTGCGCAGTTCGACGGCGGTCAGCGAATCGAAACCGAGGTCCTGGAACGGCTGGTCCTGCCCGATCGCCGCCGGATCGTCGTGCCGGAGCACCTGGGCGACCTGTTCGCGGACGTGGCGGAGCAGGAAGGACCGGCGCTCGGGCTCGGTGAGCGGGCGCAGCCGCTCGGCCAGGGAGACCTGGGCCTCGGGGGCCGCGCTCTCGCGGCGTCGCGGCGTTCGTACGAGGTCCCGCAGGACGGGGGGCACCTCGCCGCGCGCAGTCCGGAGCACCGGGGTCGCGGCGACGGCCGGCCGGCCCGCCGCGACGGCGGCGTCCAGCAGCGCGGTACCCGCGTCGGTGCTGAGGGGGGCGAATCCGTTACGGGTCAGCCGGTCCCGGTCCGCCTCGGTGAGGTGCCCCGTCATGCCGCTCGCGTCGGCCCACAGTCCCCAGGCGATGGAGACGGCGGGCAGGCCCTTCGCCCGCCGATGCTGGGCAAGGGCGTCCAGGAAGGAGTTGGCCGCCGCGTAATTGGACTGACCCGGAGTACCCAGAACACCCGCAGCGGACGAGTACAGCACGAACGCCGACAGATCCAGGTCCTTGGTCAGCTCGTGCAGGTTCCAGGCCCCGTCCACCTTCGGACGCAGCACGGATTCCAGCCGCTCCCGGGTCATGGACGCGACCAGACCGTCGTCCAGGACACCGGCGGTGTGCACTACCGCGGTCAACGGATGCTCCGCCGGAATGCCCGCCAGCACCGCGGCCAGCGCGTCCCGGTCAGCCGCGTCACACGCCGCCACCGTCACCTGCGCGCCCGCCTCCGCCAGTTCCGCCACCAGCTCCGCCGCACCCGCGGACTCGGCACCGCGCCTGCTCGTCAGCAGCAGATGCCGCACCCCGTGTCGAGACACCAGGTGCCGGGCCGCCACCGCACCGAGCGCACCCGTACCACCCGTGATCAACACCGTCCCCTCGCTGTCCCACGGCACCGGCTCACCGGGAACGGGAAGCCGCGTGAGGCGGGGGCGCAGCAGGCGCCCGGCGCGCAGTGCGAGCTGCGGCTCGTCGGCGGACAGCACCGACGCCAGGTCCGGACCGGCACCCGGTTCCGTGTCGAGGAGGACGATGCGGCCGGGGTGTTCCGACTGGGCCGAGCGCACCAGGCCCCAGACGGCCGCGGCGACCGGATCCGGCGACTCCCCTTCGTCCGTGGCCACCGCTCCGGTGGACCGCACGACCAGTCGCGTCCTCTCCAGATGCGGTGCGGCGAGCCAGCGCCGTACGAGGTCGGCGACCCGGCCGACGGCGGCGCGCACCGCGTCCGGCATGTCCGTCGGCGCGTCGGACGCGCTCGGCTCCACGTCCACGACGACCGCGCCGTGCAGCGGCTCGTCCCCGATCAGTGCTTCCTCCACCGGTGTCACCGCGATCGCTGCGGGCGCGGCGGACGGGGAGACCGGCGTCCACGCCAGTTCCAGCAGCGACCCCTCGGTCCGGAGCCCCGGCGCCGCGAGCTGTTCGACGGCGACGGGACGCGCCGTCACGGACTCGATGGCCAGGACCGGGTTCCCCGCCATGTCGCCGGCGAGCAGCGACACCGCCCCGTCGCCCGCCGGGGCAAGCCGCACCCGAAGGCGGGTGACTTCGTCCGCTGCCGCTGCCAGGTGGACCCCGTTCCATACGAAGGGGAGCTGGACTCCGTTGTCGGCGAGCGTGGCGTGGGCGTGGGGGTGGAGGGCGGCGTCCAGCAGTGCCGGATGGAGGCCGAAGCCGTCGGCACCCGCCTCCGCGTCCGCGTCCTGGGGCAGGACGATCTCGGCGAAGATCTCATCGCCCTTGCGCCAGACCGACTGCACCGCTTGGAAGACCGGTCCGTAGGCCAGGCCCGCCTCCGCCAAGGTGGTGTAGAGCTGGCCGGGGTCTTGGGCGGTGGCGTCGGCGGGCGGCCACTGCGCCAGGGAAACCGTGGGAGTCGGGGGCTCGGTGTCCAGGACGCCGGCGGCATGCCGTATCCACGCACTGTCCGGCTCATCGGGCCGAGCATGCACGCTCACCGACCGCACGCCCTGGTCGTCGGTGCCTACCTGCACCTGCAACAGGACCGTTTCTTGCTCGGCCAAGACCATGGGGCGTTCGATGACCAGCTCCCGGATCGAGGACGCCCCAGCGCGACCGGCCGCGTGCAAGGCCAGTTCCACCAGCACCGCGCCCGGCACCACCACCGACCCCAGCACCTCATGATCCGCCAGCCACGGCTGCCCCGTCAGCGACAACTGCCCCGACAGCACCAGACTCCCGCTGTCCGCGACCTCGACCACCGACCCCAAGAGCGGGTGCCCCACCCCGCCCAAGACGCCAACGTTTGAGGGTGCGCTCAACCAATAGCGCTGGCGCTGGAAGGGGTAAGTAGGCAGATCCACGAAGGTGGCGTCGCCTCCGTAGATCGCCTTCCAGTCCACTACGGGCACCACATCGGCGGCATGCAGCGCGCCCAGCGCCGCCATCACCGACTGAGTCTCACTTTGTCCGGGGCGCAAGGCGGGGACCACTATCTGCTGCCCATGGCCGCGCTGCTCCGTGATCTCCTGCACCGGCCCGACGAGCACCCCGCCGGGGCCCAGCTCCAGGAAACCGCCCAAGCCCAGGTCGCCCAGCTGCGCCACCGCGTCGTGGAAACGGACGGTCTCGCGGACATGTCGCACCCAATACGCCGGGTCTGTGACCACTCCCGGCCCCACCGGCTGCCCAGTCACCGTGGAGACCATCGGCAGCGTCGGCTCGGCGAACGAGAGCCCGTCCACCACCGCCGCGAACTCCGCCAACATCGGCTCCATAAGCGGGGAATGGAAAGCGTGACTGACCCGCAGCCATTTCACCCGCCGGCCACGCTGCTCACAGGCCGCCACGACCTGCTCCACCGCCGACCGCTCACCGGAGACCACCACCGACGTGGCCCCGTTGACGGCAGCCAGGCCCACCGCGCCAACCGTGCCCTCCAGCACCTCGGCCAGCTCGTCGGGAGACGCCTCCACGGCGGCCATCACGCCACCAGACGGCAGCGCCTGCATCAAACGACCCCGCGCCGCCACCAGCCGGGCGGCGTCCGACAGGGAGAACACCCCGGCCACAAACGCCGCAGCGATCTCCCCCACCGAATGGCCCACCAGCCACGCCGGCCGCACGCCCCAGGACTCGAACAACTGGAACAGACCCACCTCGATGGCGAACAACGCCGCCTGCGCATACACCGTCTGATGCAACGGACTCGCGACCGCGTCGTCGTTGGCATCGAGGAGCACGTCCCGCAGTGGACGATTCACATGACCAGCGAGTTCCGCATCGACTGCGGCCAGCACCTCGTCCACGGCCGTAGCGAACACCGGATAGGCCTCGTACAGCTCCTGGCCCATCCCCACCCGCTGACCACCCTGACCAGCGAAGACGAACCCCAGCCCACCACCGGACGCACCCATCACGGGTGCCCGGCCCAGGGCTATTTCCTCCAAAGTGGCCAGCAGCTCGTCTCGATCCTGACCGACCACCACAGCACGCCGCTCAAACCGCCCCCGCCCGGCCGCCAACGACCACCCGACGTCCCTCACGCTCACATCAGGCTCACGCCGCACCCACTCCGCCAGCCGAGCAGCCTGCTCCCGCACCACCCCGTCCGAACGACCCGACAACACCCACGGCACCACGGCAGAACCCTGCTCCGGCACGACCACCGGAGGACCGGACGCCGTTCCCTCCGCCGACGCCTCGTCCGGCGCCTCCTCCACGATCACATGCGCATTGGTCCCACTGATCCCGAACGACGACACCCCCGCCCGCCGCACCCGCCCCGTCTCCGGCCACGGACGGCTCTCCCGCACCAACTCCACCGCACCGCTGTCCCATTCGACGTGCGGGCTCGGCTCGTCCACATGCAACGACGCCGGCACCACGCCATGCCGCATCGCCTCCACCACCTTGATCACGCCGCCCACACCCGCAGCGGCCTGCGCATGACCGATGTTGGACTTCAGCGATCCCAGCAACACCGGACGATCATCCGAACGACCTTGCCCATACGTCGCAAGCACCGCCTGCGCCTCGATCGGATCGCCCAGCCGCGTGCCGGTGCCGTGCGCCTCCACCACGTCCACATCCGCCGCCGACAGCCCCGCACTGGCCAACGCACGACGGATCACCCGCTCCTGCGCAGGCCCGTTCGGCGCCGTCAAACCGTTCGACGCGCCGTCCTGATTCACCGCACTGCCACGAATCACCGCCAGCACCCGACGCCCCGCACGCCGCGCGTCCGACAACCGCTCCAGCAACAGCAGCCCCACACCTTCCGACAGGATGGTGCCGTCCGCCGAGGCGGCGAACGCCTTGCAGCGGCCGTCGGAGGACAGGCCGCGCTGGCGGCTGAACTCCTGCAGGGTCTCGGGGGTGGACATCACGGTGACGCCGCCCGCGAGGGCCATGTCGCACTCCCCCGCGCGCAGCGCCTGCGCGGCCATGTGCATGGCGACCAGCGAGGACGAGCACGCCGTGTCCAAGGTGACCGCCGGGCCCTCGAAACCGAAGGTGTAGGAGATCCGGCCGGAGACGACGCCGCCGGCGTTGCTGGTGCCGAGCACCTCCTCATAGCCGTCGGGGGTGCCGGTGAACCGGGCGCTGTAGTCGCGGTGCATGGAGCCCGCGAAGACGCCGGTGTTGCTGCCGCGCAGTGCGGCCGGGTCGATCCCGGCGCGCTCGACGGCCTCCCAGGCGGTCTCCAGGAGCAGGCGCTGCTGCGGGTCCGTCACGGTCGCCTCGCGCGGGGAGATGCCGAAGAACGCCGGGTCGAACTCCGCCGCGTCGTGGAGGAATCCGCCGCGCCTGATCGGGACGGCGTCGGGGGTCACGAGGTCGTCGCGCAGCTTGCCGAGGTCCCAGTCCCGGTCGTCCGGGAGGTCCGACAGGGCGTCCGTGCCCGATTCCAGCAGTTGCCACAGTTGTTCCGGCGTGCGGACGCCGCCGGGGAAGCGGCAGGCCATGCCGACGATCGCGATGGGTTCGCCGGTCGCGGCGACCGGGGCGGTCTCGGTGGCGGCCGGTTCGTCGATGCCGAGGACGGTCCCGATGAAGGCGGCCAGGGCGACCGGTGTGGGGTGGTCGAAGATGAGCGTGGCGGGCAGCCGGGCGCCGGTGGCCTTGGTCAGCCGGTTGCGCAGTTCGACGGCCGTGAGGGAGTCGAAGCCGAGGTCCCGGAACGCCTGCTCCGTCTGGACGGTCGACGGGTCGCTGTGGCCGAGCACGTGCGCGACCTGCTCGCAGACCAGCGCGAGGACGGCGGCGCGCTGTTCCGTCAGCGGCAGCGGACGCAGCCGTTCGGCGAAGGAGTCCGCGCCGGATTGCCCGGCCGCGGCCCGTCGGCGTGCGGTGCGCACGAGGCCGCGGAACAGGGCCGGTACGGGGTCGGCGGCGCGCAGCGCGTCCCGGTCCAGCGGTGTGATCGCGACGGCGGGGCGGCCGAGGGCGAGGGCGGCGTCGAAGGCCGCCATGCCCGCGTCGCCGGCGATGGGGGCGATGCCCATGCGGCTCAGGCGCCGGTGGTCGCGGTCGGAGAGCTGTCCGGTCATGGTGCTGGCGTCGGCCCACAGGCCCCAGGCGAGGGAGACGGCGGGCAGGCCGAGGTCGTTCCGGTGCCGGGCGAGGGCGTCCAGGAAGGAGTTGGCGGCGGCGTAGTTGGCCTGGCCGGGGCCGCCGATCAGGCCTGACAGGGACGAGTACAGGACGAAGGCCGCGAGGTCCAGGTCCTTGGTCAGCTCGTGCAGGTGCCAGGCGGCGTCGGCCTTCGGCCGCAGGGCCGCTTCGGTCTTGGCCTGTGTGAGGGAGGTGACGAGTCCGTCGTCCAGGACGCCGGCCGTGTGCACGATCGCGGTGAGGGGGTGCTCGGCGGGGATGCCCGCGAGCAAGGCCGCGAGGGCGTCGCGGTCGCCGACGTCGCAGGCGGCCACCGTCACACTCGCGCCCAGCTCCTCCAGCTCCCGGACCAGTTCGGGCGCGCCCGCCGCGCGGATGCCCCGGCGGCTGGTGAGCAGCAGGTGACGCACCCCGTGCGCCGCCACCAGGTGCCGGGCCGCGAGGGTGGCGAGCGTTCCGGTGCCGCCGGTGATCAGTACGGTGCCGTCCGGCCGCCACGGAGCGGGCGCGGGTTCGGCGCTGGGCGTCTGCCGCATGAGGCGCGGCGCCAGGACCTGGCCCGACCGGAGCGCGAGCTGCGGTTCGCCGCCCGCGAGGGCGCCGGGCACGAGGGTGGTCAGGTCGGGCTCCGTCTCGGCGGGGGCGTCGACGAGCACGATCCGGCCGGGGTGTTCCGACTGGGCCGAGCGCACCAGGCCCCAGACGGCCGCGGCGACCGGGTCGGCGTCCAGGTACCCGTGCGTGACCACGGCCAGGGTCGAATCGGCGCGGCGCTCGTCGGCCAGCCACCGCTGGAGGGGGTCGAGGACCTGGTGGAGCGCCGCGTGTGTGGTGGTGAGCGTCTCGCCCGGGGCGGCGGGGACGTCCAGGACGAGGACGCCGTCCACGGGCTCGTCGCCGGTCAGGGCCGCGTCCACCGGGGACACGGTGGCCGGTTGTTCGGTCGCGGGCAGGGCCGTCGGGGTCCACGACTCCTCGTACAGGGTGTCCTGGCCGGGGGCGCGGAGGGCGGCGAGCCGTTCGGCGGTGACGGGGCGGGTGGTCAGGGCCTCGACGGTGAGGACGGGTTGACCGGCGGGGTCGGTGGCGTACAGGCGCACCGTGTCCTCGCCGGTGGGGGTGAGCCGTACCCGCAGGGACGTGGCGCCGGTCGCGTGCAGCCGGACCCCGCTCCACGAGAACGGCAGGCGCACCGTCCCGTCCGTGAACGTCCCGTGCGCGTAGGTGTGCAGCGCGGCATCGGCCAGCGCGGGGTGGATGCCGAAGCCGGTTGACGTCTCCTCGGCGAGGACGACGTCCGCGTAGAGCTCGTCCCCGGCCCGCCACGCGGCGCGCACTCCCTGGAACCCGGGCCCGTAGGCCAGGCCGAGGCCGTCGAGCGCGTCGTACATCGCGTGGGCGTCGATCTCGGTCGCCCGCTCCGGCGGCCAGGCGAGGGTTTCGTCCGGGCCGGGTTCGTCGGCCGTACCGAGGGTTCCGGTCGCGTGGAGGGTCCACTCGGCGTCGTCGTGGTGGCTCCTGCTGTGGATGGTGACGGGGCGGCTGCCGTCGTTCTCGGGGCCGACGGAGACCTGGAGCTGGAGGGGTTGTTCCGGCGCGAGGACCAAGGGTGCCTCGATGACGAGTTCCTCCAGGACGGACGCTCCGACCGGGTCGCCGGCGTGGAGCGCGAGCTCGACGAGGGCCGCGCCCGGGACGAGGACGGTTCCGAAGACCTCGTGGTCGTTCAGCCAGGGTTCGGCTGTCAGGGAGACGCGGCCGGTGAACAGGACGGTGTCGCTGTCGGCCGCGTGGACGACCGCCCCGAGCCACGGGTGGTCGGTGACGGCGAGGCCGAATTGGGTGGGGTCGGCCGAGGCGGCCGGCTCCAGCCAGTAGCGGCGCCGCTGGAAGGCGTACGTGGGCAGGCCGACGCGCCGCGCCCCCGCGAACAGGGTGGGCCAGTCGGCGGTGACGCCGTGGGCGTACGACTCTCCGAGGGCGGTGAGGAACCGCTCGATCCCCCCGTGTCCGCGGCGCAGGGTGCCGAAGGCCGCCGCGTCGAGGGGGTGGTCGGCGAGGGTGTCCTGAATGCTGGAGACGAGGGCCGGGTGCGGGCTGACCTCGATGAACACATTGTGCCCGGCCTCCGCCAACGCACGGGTCGTGTCCTCGAACAACACCGTCTGCCGCAGATTCCGGAACCAATACCCCGCATCCAACCCGGCCGTGTCCAGCACGCCGCCCGTCACCGTCGAAAAGAACGGCACCGACGACGACCGCGCCACCACCGGCGCCAAATCCGCCAGCAACCGTTCCTCGACCGCCTCCACACCCTCACTGTGCGAGGCGTAATCCACCGGCAGCACACGATGCCGAATCCCCAGCCCTTCGCACTTCGCAGCCACCGCCGCCAACGCGTCCGGCTCCCCCGCCAGCACCACCGACGCCGGACCGTTCACCACCGCCACATCCACCCGGCCCGCCACACCCGCGACCAACTCCGCCGCACGCCCAGCCGACACCGCCACCGACATCATCCCGCCACGACCACTCAACACCTCCCCAATCACCCGACTACGCAACGCCACCACCCGCGCACCGTCCTCCAACGACAACGCACCCGCCACCACCGCCGCAGCGATCTCCCCCTGCGAATGACCCACCACCGCCGCAGGCAACACCCCACACGACACCCACAACCGCGCCAACGACACCATCACCGCGAACAACACCGGCTGCACCACATCCACACGCTCCAACAACCCCCCATCACCGAGCGCAGCCGACAACGACCACTCCACAAACGGCGCCAACGCCCGCCCACACTCCTCCAAAGAAGCCGCGAACACCGGCGAGGACCCGGCGAGTTCCACCGCCATCCCCACCCACTGCGAACCCTGACCCGGGAAGACGAAGACGGGACGCGGATCGGCCGTGAGGGCGCGGCCCACCTCGCGTTGCCCGTCCGCGACGGCCGCGAGACCGGTCAGCAGTTCCGCGCGCTCCCCCGCGACGGCGGCCCGCCATTCGAACGGGGTGCGTGCGGTGGCCAGCGAGAATCCGACGTCCGCCGGGCGGAGTCCGGGATGGTCGGTGACGTGCCGGAGGAGCCGTGCCGCCTGGTCCCGTACCGCCTGTTCGGAGCGGCCCGAGAGGACCCACAGCGCGGGGGCGTTCGGGTCCGCGCCATCGGACAGAGGCCGGTCCTCCGCTGCCGTCTGCACGTCCGCGTCCGTCTCCGCGTCCGCCGGGCCTTCGGGCGCCTGTTCCAGGATGACGTGCGCGTTGGTGCCGCTGATCCCGAACGACGAGACGGCGGCGCGCCGCGGCCGGTCCGCCGCGGGCCACGGCCGGGCCTCGGTGAGCAGTTCCACCGCCCCCTCGTCCCAGTCCACGTGGGGGGTGGGCCGGTCGACGTGGAGGGTGCGCGGCAGCGTGCCGTGGCGCATCGCCATGACCGACTTGATGATGCCGCCGACGCCCGCGGCGGCCTGCGTGTGACCGATGTTGGACTTCAGCGAACCCAGCCACAGCGGACGATCCGCCGGACGCCCCTGCCCATACGTCGCCAGCAGCGCCTGCGCCTCGATCGGATCACCCAACGGCGTCCCCGTACCGTGCGCCTCCACGACATCCACGTCCGCCGGCGTCAGACGGGCGTCGGCCAGCGCCTGCCGGATGACCCGCTGCTGCGACGGGCCGTTGGGGGCGCTGAGCTGACTGCTCGCGCCGTCCTGGTTGACCGCGCTGCCCCGGATCACCGCGAGCACCGGGTGGCCCAGGCGCTCGGCGTCGGAGAGGCGGGCCAGGGCCAGCATGCCCACGCCCTCGCTCCAGCTGGTGCCGTCGGCCCCGGCCGCGAACGCCTTGCACCGCCCGTCCGCGGCGAGCCCGCGCTGCCGGCTGAAGTCGACGAAGAACCCGGGGGTGGAGAGCACCGCGACGCCGCCCGCGAGCGCCAGGTCGCATTCCCGATTGCGCAGCGCCTGCGCGGCCAGGTGGACGCAGACGAGCGACGAGGAGCAGGCGGTGTCGACGGTCATCGCCGGGCCCTCGAAACCGAACGTGTACGAGATGCGCCCGGAGGCCACGCTGAGCTGGTTGCCCGTGACGAGGTAGCCGTCGACGGCGTCGAGCGACGGGTTGAGCAGGCTCGGCCCGTATTCCTGGGCCATGATGCCGACGAACACCCCCGTGTTGCTGCCGCGCAGCGGGCCCGGGCGGATGCCGGCGCTCTCCAGCACCTCCCACGCCGACTCCAGGAGCAGCCGCTGCTGGGGGTCCATCGCCTGCGCCTCGCGCGGGGAGATGCCGAAGAACTCCGCGTCGAACTCGTCCGCGTCGTGCACGAACCCGCTCTCGCGCACGTACGACGTCCCGGTCTTGGTGGGGTCGGGGTCGTAGAGGGTGTCGAGGTCCCAGCCGCGGTTGTCCGGGAACCCCGTCACCGCGTCGCGCCCGTCGTCCACCAGCCGCCACAGTTCCTCCGGCGAGCGCACGTCTCCGGGGTAGCGGCAGGCCATGCCGACGATGGCGATGGGCTCGTCCAGTTCGTGCAGCCGGGCACGGGCCTGCTTGAGCTGGACGGTGACCCGGTTGAGGTAGTCACGCAGCTTCTGGTCGTCCGCCACGGAAATCAATCTCCTTGCCAAGTGGTCGCCGGGTCCGACGGGTCAGGGGAGCTGGAGCTCCTGGTCGATGAGCGCGAAGAGTTCGTCGTTGGTCGCCGCGGTGATCTCCGCCTCGGCCCCGGAGTCGAGGCGCCGCAGCAGCTCGCCGAGGCGGCGGGCGACTTCGGCCCGCTCCTCGCCGGCGTCCGGGGACGACGCGAGCGTCGCCACGACGGCGTCGAAGCGCTCCAGCTCCGCCATGACCGAGGGAGTGTCCTCGCTCACGAGCCGGGTGCGGAGGTAACCGGCGACGGCGTCCGGGGTCGGGTAGTCGAAGACGAGCGTGGTGGGCAGCCGCAGGCCCGTGGCCGTGTTCAGCCGGGTGCGCAGTTCCACCGCGCTCAGGGAGTCGAACTCCCCTTCGAGGAAGCCGGTCCGCGCCGGTACCGCCTCGGGGCCGTCGTGGCCGAGCACGCCAGCGGCCGTCCGCCGGACCAGTTCCAGGAGCATGGCGTGCTGCTCCTCGGACGACCGGCCGGCCAGGTCCTGCTCCAGCGACCGGGCGGGCGCCGCGGCGGTGGCCGCCGGGCGCCGCTGCCCGCGGACCAGGCCCCGTACCACCGGGGAACCGGTGTCGGCGTCCCAGGCCTCGGTGTCGATACCGGCCGCCACCAGGACCGGGGTCCGCGCCGACGCCGTCAGGACGGTGTCGAACAGGGCGAGCCCCTGCGCGGTGGACATGGCGGCGAGCCCGCGTCGGCCCATCCGGGCCACATCGGCCCGGCTCATGGAGTCGGTCATCCCTCCCGCGTCCGCCCACAGGCCCCACGCGGCCGAGGTCGCGGGCATCCCTCGCGCGGCGCGGTGACCGGCCAGGGCGTCCAGGAACGCGTTGGCGGCGCCGTAGTTGGCCTGACCGGCGTTGCCCATCACGCCCACCGCCGAGGAGAACAGGACGAACGCGGCGAGATCGGCGTCGGCGGTGAGCCGGTGCAGGTGCCAGGCCGCGTCGGCCTTGGACCGCAGCACCGTCGCGTACGCCTCCTCGGAGAGCGAGGCGAAGCTGCCGTCGGCGAGCACTCCGGCGGCGTGGACGACCGCGGTCAAGGGGTGCTCGGCGGGCACGGAGGCCAGCAGCGCGGCCAGCTCGCCGGGGTCCGCGACATCGCAGGCCGCGATCCGGACGTGCGCGCCGAGTGCGGTCAGCTCGGCCGCCAGTTCCGCGGCTCCGGGCGCGTCCGGCCCGCGTCGCCCGGTCAGCAGCAGGTGCCGGACGCCGTGCCGGGTGACGAGCCGGCGGGCCACGAGCGCGCCGAGCGTTCCGGTACCGCCGGTGATCAGGACGGTCCCGGTCGGCGAGGGCGCGGCGCCCGGCTCAGCCTCGCGCGGCTTCAGGCGGACGAGGCGGGGGACGAGCACCGAGCCCGCCCTGACGGCCAGTTGCGGCTCGCCACCGGCCAGGGCGGCCGGGATCGCCGCGGGCGTGGTGCCGTGCTCGTCCACGTCGAGCAGGACGATGCGCCCGGGGTGCTCGGCCTGCACGGAGCGGACCAGGCCCCACAGCGGGGCACCGGCCAGGTCGGGCACGTCTCCCTCGCGGGCGGTGACGGCGCCGCTGGTGACGAGGACGAGGGTGGACGCGGCGTACCGGTCGTCGGCGAGCCAGGTGCGGAGGAGGTGGCTTACGTGGGTTATGGCGTGGTGTACGTGGGTGGGTAGACGGTCTTGGTCGGTTCGGGGCTGGCCTTGGGCGGTTCGGGGCTGGCCTTGGGCGGTTCCGGACCGGTGCTGATCGCCGCGGACGTCGAGCAGGACGATCTCGGGAACCTCGTCGCCGAGCCCGGCCAGGTCGGGGTACGTGGGCATCTCGGGCAGCCCGGCGCCGTCGCCGACGAGCGCCCACGAACCGACCCGCCCCGAAGTCCCCGCCGCCTCGCCCGGCACCCAGTCCAGGCGGTAAGGCAGCGCCCGGTCAGCGGCCTCCAGGTGGTCGAGCGGGACGGGGAGCAGCCGCAGCGACCGGACGGAGGCGACGGGCGCGCCCGTGGGATCGGCCGCCCGGATCGTCACACCGCCCGCTCCTTCGTCGTCCGGAGTGACGCGCACGCGCAACTCGCTCGCGGCCGTGGCGTGCAGCGTGACCCCGGACCACGCGAACGGCAGCCGCGTCGTCGGCTCGTCCTCACTCACGGCGAGGCCGACCACCGGGTGCAGCGCGGCGTCCAGGAGCACCGGGTGCAGCCCGAAGCCGTCCGGCGAACCCTCGGGCAGCGCGACCTCGGCCAGCAGATCGTCACCGAGCCGCCAGGCCGCCCGCAGGCCCCGGAACCCCGGGCCGTACCCGTAACCGCGCTCCCGAAGCGTCTGGTAGAGCGCGTCGACGTCCACGGGGACGGCACCTGGTGGCGGCCATGCCCCCTGCGGCTCGGCCGGCGGCACCGCGTCGGTGACGAGGACGCCTTCGGCATGACGGGTCCACTCCCCGCCCTCGGGCCGGGCGTGCACGGTCAGGGACCGGCCACCCCGCTCGTCGGCGGCACCGACGGCCACCTGGACCTGAACGTCGCCGTCCACGGGCAGGATCAGGGGCGCGGACAGGGTCAGGTCCTCGACCGTGCGGCATCCGACCACGTCAGCGGCTTGCAGGGCCAGTTCGACGAACGCCGTGCCCGGCAGCAGCACCCGGCCCAGCACCTCGTGATCGGCCAGCCACGGTTGCGCCCCCAGGGACAACCGGCCGGTCAGCACCGTGCCCTCCACCTCCGCGAGCTCCACGGCACCACGCAGGAACGGATGCCCGAGCGCGGCGAGCCCGAGAGCGGCGGCGTCGGCGGCGGGCTCGGGAGCGGTGAGCCAGTAGCGCTGGCGTTGGAAGGGGTAGGTGGGGAGGTCCACGAAGGTGGCGTGGTCTCCGTAGATCGTCTTCCAGTCGATCGTGGGGGTTACGTCGGCGGCGTGGAGGGCGCCCAGCGCCGCCATCACCGAGTGGGGCTCGCTCTGCCCGGGGCGCAGGGCGGGGACCACTACCTGTCCCCCGTTGCCGTGCTGCTCCACGGTCTCCTGCACCGGTCCGACGAGCACCCCGCCCGGGCCCAGCTCCAGGAAACCGCCCAGGCCCAGGTCGCCCAGGTGCGCCACCGCGTCGTGGAAGCGGACCGTCTCGCGGACGTGCCGCACCCAATACGCCGGATCCGTCAGCAGCCCCTCACTCACCGGCTCCCCGGTCACCGTGGAGACCATCGGCAGCACCGGCTCGGCGAACGAGAGCCCGTCCACCACCGCCGCGAACTCCGCCAACATCGGCTCCATAAGCGGAGAGTGGAAAGCATGGCTGACCCGCAGCCGCTTCACCCGCCGGCCACGCTGCTCACAGGCCGCCACGACCTGCTCCACCGCCGACCGCTCACCGGAAACCACCACGGAGGTGGCCCCGTTGACGGCGGCCAGGCCCACCGCGCCAACCGTGCCCTCCAGCACCTCGGCCAGTTCGTCAGGAGATGCCTCCACGGCGGCCATCACGCCACCAGACGGCAGCGCCTGCATCAAACGACCCCGCGCCGCCACCAGCCGGGCAGCATCCGACAGGGAGAACACCCCCGCTACGAAGGCCGCAGCGATCTCTCCCACGGAATGCCCCACCAGCCACGCCGGCCGAACGCCCCAAGACTCGAACAGGCGGAACAGACCCACCTCAATGGCGAACAACGCCGCCTGCGCATACACCGTCTGATCCAACAAACCGGCATCACTGCTCGCGTCAGGGTCAGGGAAGAGCACATCCCGCAACGGACGATCCACATGACCGGCCAGCTCCGCGTCCACCGCGTCCAGCACCTCGTCCAGTGCTGTAGCGAACACCGGATAGGCCCCATACAACTCCCGGCCCATCCCCACCCGCTGACCACCCTGACCAGCGAAAACGAACCCCAGCCCACCACCGGACGCACCCACCACCGGCACCCGGCCAGACGCCACCTCCTCCAGAGCCGCCAGCAGCTCCTCGCGATCGGCACCGACCACCACAGCACGCCGCTCAAACCGGCCACGCCCGGTCGCCAACGACCACCCGACGTCCCCCACACCCACATCAGGCTCCCGCCGCACCCACTCCCCCAGCCGAACAGCCTGCTCCCGCACCACCTCCTCCGAACGCCCCGACAACACCCACGGCACCACAGACCCCGCCAACGGCGCCCGCTCCGACTCCTCCTCCGGCACCTCCTCCACAATCAGGTGCGCATTCGTCCCACTGATCCCGAACGACGACACCCCCGCCCGCCGCACCCGCCCCGTCTCCGGCCACGGCACCGTCTCCCCAGGTACGGCGACCGTGCCCGCCGACCAGTCGACATGGCTCGACGGCTCGTCCAGATGGAGGGTGGCGGGCAGCAGGCCGTGCCGGATCGCCTGGACCATCTTGATCACGCCGCTGACGCCCGCAGCGGCCTGCGTGTGACCGATGTTGGATTTCAGCGATCCGACAAGCAGGGGCCGTTCCTCCGGCCGTTGGCCGTAGGCGGCGATCAGCGCCTGCGCCTCGATGGGGTCCCCCAGCCGCGTACCGGTCCCGTGCGCCTCCACCACATCGACCTCGTCCGGAGACAGACCGGCATCGGCGAGCGCCGCCCTGATGACCCGCTCCTGCGCGGGCCCGTTCGGCGCCGTCAGGCCGTTCGACGCGCCGTCCTGATTCACCGCACTGCCACGAATCACCGCCAGCACCCGACGCCCCGCACGCCGCGCATCCGACAACCGCTCCAGCAACAACAGCCCCACACCCTCCGACCACGCGGTGCCGTCGGCGGTGTCGGAGAAGGGCTTGCAGCGGCCGTCGGGGGCGAGGCCGCGCTGGCGGCTGAACTCGGTGAACATCCCGGGGGTGGACATGACGGTGGCGCCGCCGGCGACGGCGAGGTCGCACTCGCCCCGGCGCAGCGCCCGCACCGACAGGTGCAGGGAGACCAAGGAGGAGGAGCAGGCCGTGTCGACGGTGATCGCCGGGCCTTGGAGGCCGAGCGCGTAGGACAGCCGCCCGGAGGCCACGCTCGTGGTGGTCCCGGTCAGGGCGTGCCCCGTGTGCTCCTCGGGGGTGTCCTGCAATCGGGGGCCGTACTCCTGGGGCATCAGGCCGACGAAGACCCCGGTGTTGCTGCCGCGCAGTGCGGCCGGGTCGATCCCGGCCCGTTCCACCACCTCCCAGGCCGTCTCCAGGAGCAGCCGCTGCTGCGGGTCCATGACGGTCGCCTCGCGCGGGCTGAGGCCGAAGAACGCGCCGTCGAACCGGTCGGCGTCGTGGAGGAAACCGCCCTCGCGCGCGTAGGTCTTGCCGGGCTTTCCGGGTTCGGGGTCGTAGATGCCCTCGGTGTCCCAGCCGCGGTTCTCGGGGAACGGGGTGATGGCGTCCACGCCGTCGAGCGCGAGCTGCCAGAGCCGCTCGGGGGAATCGGCTCCGCCGGGCCAGCGTCCGCTCATCGCCACGATCGCGACGGGTTCGTCGTCGGTGGCCGGTCGTACGTGTTCGTCCGCGGCGTGTTCGACGGTCCCGTTCGCGAGCGCGGCGAGGTGCCGGGAGACGGCCGTGGGGGTGGGGTGGTCGAAGGTCAGGGTGGTGGGCAGCCGCAGCCCGGTCGCCTCGCCGAGCAGGTTGCGGAATTCGACGGCGCCCGCCGAGTCGAAGCCCAGCTCCTTGAACGACAGGTCGACGGGCACCGCTTCGGCGGTGGGGTGTCCCAGGACGATCGCCGCGGTTTCCCGGACTGCGGTGAGGAAGTCGTCGGCGGACCGTGCTTCGGACGGGACGGGGGACGCGGGTTCCGTCCCGCCGGGACCGTTGGAGGTGGCGGTGGGTTCCACGGTCTCGTCCGGCGTCGGCGCGTCCGGGACGTCGAGCCAGTGCCTGCCGCGCTGGAAGGCGTATGTGGGGAGGGGGACGCGGCGGGCGGAGTGGCCCGCGTAGACGGCGTGCCAGTCCACGCCGGGGGTGTCCGTGTCCGTGGCGTCGTTGACGTGGAGGCGCCCGAGGGCGTCGAGGAACGAGACGAGGCCGCCGTGGTCGCGCCGCAGGGTGCCCATGACGAGGGAGCGGGTGCCGGAGTCGTGGGACGCGTCGGTCTCGTCGAGGATCTGGCCGATGCCGACGCCGACCACGGGGTGGGCGCTGCACTCCAGGAAGGTCCGGTGGCCGTCGGCGGTCGCGGACCGGATGGCCCGCTCGAACTCCACGGTCTGGCGCAGGTTGCGGTACCAGTAGTCGCCGGTGAGTTCGACGGTGTCGAGGAGGCCGCCGGTCACGGACGAGTAGAAGGGCAGGTCGGCGCGCCGGGGACGGATGTCGCGGAGCGCCGTGAGCACCTCGTCCCGGATCTCCTCGACGTACGCGGAGTGGGAGGCGTAGTCGACGCGGATCATACGGGCGTCGACCCCGTTCGCGGTGAACGCGGCCACCAGCCGTTCCAGTTCGGGGGCGGGTCCGGAGACCACGGTCGAGGACGGGCCGTTCACCGCGGCGACGCTCACGTTGCCGGAGAGGCCGGTGAGGTCGGTGAGGTGTGCTCGGACTTCGGCGACGGGTCGTGGGACGGACGCCATGGCGCCGGCGCCGCCGAGTGCGGTGATGGCCCGGCTCCGCAGCGCCACCACGGCCGCGGCGTCGTCCAGCGTCAGGGCGCCCGCGACGTACGCGGCGGCGATCTCGCCCTGGGAGTGGCCGATCACCGCGTCGGGGTGGACGCCCATGGCGCGCCAGAGGTCCGCGAGCGCGACCATCACCGCGAACAGCGCGGGCTGGACCACGTCGACGCGGTCCAGGGACGCGCTGCCCGGCACCTGCCGCAGGACGTCGGTCAACGACCAGTCGACGTGCGGGGCGAGGGCCCGGGCGGACCGTTCGACGGACTCGGCGAACGCCGGCGACTCGGCGATGAGGTCGTGGGCCATCGCGGGCCATTGGCTGCCCTGGCCGGGGAAGACGAAGACGGTGCCGCCCGTGGTGGCGCGGCTCTCGCCGCGGACCAGGTGGGCGGCCTGCTTGCCTTCGCTCAGCGCGCGCAGGCCGGCGAGCAGGTCCTCGCGCGTGGTGCCGGTCAGGACGGCGCGGTGGGGGAAGGCGGTGCGGGAGGTGGCGAGGGAGAAGCCGACGTCGGCGAGGCCGAGTTCGGGGTGCGTGGTGAGGTGGGCGTGCAGCCGTGCGGCCTGGTCCCGCAGCGCCGCCGCCGATCGGGCCGAGAGGGGCCAGGCCACCGCGGGGGCGGCTGCGGCGGGCGCGGCGGCCGGAGCGGCGGTGCCGGGCACGGCTGCCGGGGCGGCGGTATCGGGCGCTGCGGTATCGGGCGTATCGGGCGCTGCGGCCGGGGCCGTTTCCGGTGCGGTGGCCAGGACCAGGTGGCAGTTGGTGCCGCCCAGCCCGAAGGACGAGACGCCCGCGACGACCCTGCCGTGCGGGGGCAGCGGCGTCAGGTCGCGCTGGACCTCGATGCCCAGCTCACGCAGGGGGATGTCCGGGTTCGGCGTGTCGTAGTTCAGGCTGGCGGGGAGGGCGCGGTGGCGCAGGGACAGGACGACCTTGAGCAGTCCGGCGATGCCCGCGGCCCCTTCGAGGTGACCGATGTTCGTCTTGACGGAGCCGACGCGCACCGGGCGCTCGGGGCCGAACACGGCGCCGAGCCCGGCGGCTTCGACGCGGTCGCCCAGTCGGGTGCCGGTGCCGTGCAGTTCGACGTAGGAGACCTCGGCGGGGTCGACGCCGCCGTTGCCGTACGCGGCGGTGAGGACGGCCGTGTGCGCGGCGCTGTTCGGCGCGGTCAGCGTGTCGCCGGCCCCGTCGCTGTTCACGGCGCCGCCGAGAACGCAGCCGTACACGGTGTCGCCGTCGGCGAGCGCGGCGGCCAGCGGTTTCAGGAGGAGCGCGACGCCGCCCTCGCCGCGGACGTATCCGTTGGCGCGGGCGTCGAAGGTGTGGCTGCGGCCGTCCGGGGAGAGCGCCCCGAGCCGTTCGGCCCGCAGGGTGCTGTCCGGCGCCAGGATGAGGTTGACGCCGCCGGCGAGGGCCAGGCCGGTCTCGCCCCGCCGCAGCGCCTCGCACGCCAGGTGGACGGCGACGAGCGAGGAGGACTGCCCGGTGTCGACGGTGAGGCTGGTGCCGTGAATGCCGAGGAAGTAGGAGAGCCGGTTGGCGAGCATGCCCCGGCCCACGCCGGTGAGGGTGTGCCGGGTGATGCTCCGGGTGCCGGCCCGGGTGCCGAGGAGGGCGTAGTCGTCCGCCATGGCGCCGACGAAGACGGCGGTGGCCGAGCCCCGCAGGTCCGCGGGCCGCACTCCCGCGTCCTCCAGCGCCTCCCAGCCCAGCTCCAGCATGAGCCGCTGCTGGGGGTCCATGGCCGCGGCCTCCTTCGGCGAGATGCCGAAGAACTCCGCGTCGAACCGGTCGACCTCGTCGAGGAGCCCCGCCCACCGGGCGGGGCCGAGGTGGTGGCGGCGCTGCTCGGGTACGTCGGTGACGGCGCTGCGCCCCGCGCGCAGCAGGTCCCACAGGGCATCGGGGCTGCCGGCGCCGGGCAGCCGGCAGGCGACTCCCACGATGGCGACGGCGCTGAGTCCGGCACCGGATCCGGTGGTGACAGTGCTCATCTGCTCCCCTGCTCTCCCTCTGGGTCGGACGTCTCGGTCAGGCTGGGTCGGACGTCTCGGTCGGGCCGTCCGGGTCGGGCTGTCTCTCGGTCAGGCCGTCGCGTGGAGCGGGGCCGGGACGTTCTCGTTCGGCCGGCGCAGCAGGTCCGGCCCCAGCGCCTCGGCGAGGCAGAGGGCGGCGTGCAGGTGCAGCCGGTTCTCGCCGAGTGGCCGTCCGCGCAGTTCGGCGGCCTTCCTGGCCCGGTAGAGGACGGTGTTCTTGGCCACGTGGAGGTGCTGGGCCGCTGCCGCCAGGCTCCGGTCCTGGTCCAGGTAGCACTTGAGGGTGGCGCGCAGGGTCGCCGCCGACGGCGAGTCCTCGGCGAGCGCGCCCAGTTCGCGGCGGACGAAGTCGGCGGCGCCGGGTTCGTCGGCCATCATCAGGGCCACCAGTTCCAGCGTGCGGTACTCGTGGATCCGGTGGACGTCCCGCATGCGCCCGCCGATGCGGGCCGCGGTCTCCGCCTGGTCGTGGGTCAGGCGGAACCCGGCCAGGCCCGCGGCGGGCAGCCCCGCGGCGACCCGCAGGTGCAGGGGCAGCGGCTGGCCCGACAGGTCTAGCGGCCGGGTCCCCGGCACGGCGCCCCAGGCCCACAGGCGGCCCGCCCCGGCCGGGACGAGGAGGGTGGCGGTGGCTCCGGCGCGTTCCAGGACGCGTGCGGCGGTCCGCTCCAGGCCGTCGGCGCGGCCGGTGTCCTCGGACCGCAGCACGAGGCCGAGGTGGTTGAGCGTGAGGTCGTAGCCCAGGCGGCGGCTCGCCCTGGCGAGGTCCACGGGACCGCCGCGCAGGATCTCCCACACGATGTTGCGCCGCTGGGCGGCCTGGCCGGTCAGCCACCGTTCGCGTTCCACGGCGAACCGGCGGGAGACCAGCCGGCACAGGCTCTCCACCGCGTCGAAGACCGCCCCGGACACGTGCCGCATGGCGTCGGGGAGGTCCCGGGCGGGCACGGCCTTCTCGCAGGCCCGCAGCAGGTCCGCGGTGATCCGCCCGTGCGCGACACGGATGAGGGTCAGCGCGCTGTCCGGGCCGAAGCCGCGCTCGACGTGGACGCGGACCACGTCCTCGATGTCCGCGGTGAGCGCGTCGGGAGGGGTGGCCCCGCCGATCCACAGGGCGATCCACACCGCGATGAGCTCCAGCAGCTCGTGGTCCTTGGGCGTCAGTACGGCGGTCTCGCAGTCGGCCAGTTCGCGGACGGTGAGGTCGAGCAGGGCCCGGCCGGTCTCGGCCGCCCAGGCCGCCGCCGCCGGGCCGCACCGGTTGACGACCTCGTCGAGCACCTCGGCCCGGCAGAGCGCGCGCGAGGCCGCCCGCTCGTCCCCGGGTACCAGCAGCAGGCGGCTGAACCGGTCCGCGTCACCATGGATCGACATTGCTTCCTCTCCGTGCGCACGGCGTGCGTCGAGTGATCGAGACGGCTTCGGGTACGGGACGGGGTTCGGCGGCGGGTGCGGGCGGGCCCTGCCGCGGAGGTGGCGACGTGCGCCCGGAGGACGAGCCGGGTTCGGTTCTGTCGTCGGCATGGCGGCGTGCGCCCGGAGGGACGGCCTGCCGCCGAGGCGGCGGCGTGCGCCCGGAGGACGGGCCGGGGCCGCTCTGTCGTCGAAACAGCGCCGTGCCGCGACCACCCCTGGCATCGACGTGGCCTCGTGCGCCCGCCCGACCGGCCGGGCTAGAAGCCGCGGTTGCGGAGGAAGGCGGTGAGCCGCTCGTCGTCGTCGGCGCGCAGCACCTCGCACACCTCGCGCAGGCCCGCGGCGAGGCGGTCGATCTCGTCGTCGGTGAGCGCGATCGACGGCTCCAGGCGGAGGGTGTTGGGGGCGCTGCCGGTCGGCATGACGCGGATCCGGTGCTCGTGCAGCAGGTATCCGCTGACGAGGAACCCGAAGAGGCCGGCGGGCTGGGTCTGCCGGACCATGGGCGAGCCGACGGCGGACCGGTCGGCGAACTCCACGCCGACCAGCAGCCCGAGGCCCCGGACGTCGGAGACGATGTCGCCGTACGCGGCGCGGACCGCCTCCAGCGCCTCGGCGAGCCGGGCGCCGCGCTCGGCGGCGGTGCGGTAGGCGGCGCCGCCGTCGGCCTCCAGGAGGTCGAGCACGCGGCGGGCGATGCCGCTGGAGAAGGCGTCCTTGGCGAAGGTGGAGCTGTGCACCAGCTCGAACTGCGGGCGGTAGCGCCCCTCGCGTATCAGGGTCACCGCGGTCTTCGCGAGCCCGCCGCCCAGGCTCTTGGCGAGGGTGTAGTAGTCACCGCGGAGCGGGAGCAGCGAGCCGGCGAAGAAGGCGCCGGAGCGTCCGGCCCCGGTCTGCACCTCGTCGACCACGATGGGGCAGTCGAACTCGGCGCAGACCGCCTGGATCTCCTTGGCGAACTCGGGGGTGACCGGCACGATGCCGCCCTCGCCCTGCACGGGTTCGACCAGCAGCGCGCAGAAGACGGGCACGTCGCGCTCGACGACGTCCACGACGCCGTCCGCCACCGTCACGTCCAGCACCGTGGTGCGCTCGGCCTCGAACGCCGGGCGCAGCGCTTCCGGCTGGTTGACGGGGAGGAAGCGGGGTGCCACACCGAGGGCCGTGAACGGCGTCCTGAACTGGGGGTTGTGGGTGAGCTGCACGCTTCCCACGAGCTTGCCGTGGAACCCGCCCGCGAGGGTGAACAGCCGGGGTCCGGCGGCTTGGAGTGTGTGGGCGCGCGCTTCCAAGGCGTCGAGCGCGGTCTCGGGGGAGGCCGTGGCCGGCAGGCCGAGGGCGGTGAGGACGGCGGGGGCGAGGACGGCGGCGCCCCGCGCGATCGCGGCGCGCGCGTCGGCGAGGTGCTCCTCGATCGCCGATGTGAGGGCGTCGAGCCGGATGCGCCGGTCCATCTCGGCGTGTTTGACGGCGACTTCGACGGCCTCGGCGCCGGAGTTGGCGAAGACCGCGCGGTGCGGCTCGTCGGTGCCGAACTCGCGCTGCACGATCCGGTTGAGGACGGCGGCCACGGCCGCCGCCTCCGGGCGGAGCGAGACCTGCGCGTGGACGGGGGTGTCCCGGTCGAGCAGTTCCTTGGCCCGGGCGACGACCTCGGGGTGGTTGTGGCCCAGGATCAGTGAGCCGTAGCCGCCGATGAAGTCGGTGACGGGGATCTCGCCGCCGTCGCGTCCGCGGGCCCACATCGTGTTGCCCCGGGACCGGACGTACTCGACGTCGAGGCCGACCTGGGAAACGGCTTGGTGCAGTTCGGTGTCCACGAGGTCGTTCGCCTGGTAATTCATTCGGTCCTCCACCCCTGCGGGTCCGCTTTTCTGCGCGCGATGCGATGCCCGCGACGCGTGCGGTATCCATCATGGCCGAGCCCGAATAACCACCCGCTAATCCATCGTTAAGCAGGCGGCGTGTTTTCGTGCGGATTATCCGGAGGTTAGCCCGAATCGCTAGCCTCCGGAATACGGTATCGACCAGGTCGCCGCGTGCCGACCGCCGAGGGAACAGGAGTTGCCCGTGCCCACTGTGAACGGAACGGACCACCGGAAGGGCTTCGAAGAACTCAAGCGCAAATACACGGCCGCGTTCAATTCGGGTGACGTGGACGCGACGCTGTCCCATTACACCGACGAGGGCCTGACCGTCGTGGAACGCGGGGTCGCGCTCGGCAAGAGCGGGGACCTGCGGGAGGCGCTGGGGGAATACTTCCGGACCGCCGAGCCCCATGTGGAGTTCGCGTACCGGCACACCTACATCGCCGGCGACGTCGCGCTCGTGGTCACGGAATGGACCCTGGAGGAGAACGCCCCGGAGGGCGGCCGGACGAGCACGACGGGGCAGGCGACCGACGTGCTGGTGCACGGGGCGGACGGCTGGCGCTTCGCGATCGACAACCGGTTCGGCTCCACCTGACCGGCACACGTGCGCCCCGCCTCACGGATCCGGTCCGTGAGGCGGGGCGCACGCACGGCCGGGTTCAGTGGATCAGCGACACCGGCTGGTCGACGCCCAGCAGGGAGCGGCTGTAGTCCTCCAGGCTGACCAGGCGGTTGAAGTGGATGTGGTGGCTGCCCGTCTCCAGGTCCCGCCAGTACCGCTGCAGGGGGTTCGACGAGGAGAAGCCGCTGGTGCTGCCGAGGTCGAGCAGCTTTCCCATGGCCTGTCGCGCGTTCTGCAGCGCGGAGCTCATGTGCAGCCGGGCGCGGGTGCGATCGGCGCGCGACATGGTGCCCTCGGCGGTGGCTGCCGCGTCGAACATGTCGGCGGAGGACAGCAGGTGGTGGTAGGCCGTGTCGACGTCGTGCACGGCCTCGGTGAGCCACTGGCGCACGACCGGGGAGTCGAGCGCGGACGCGTGGACCGTGTCGATCAGCGGCTTGCCCTTCTCCAGCATGTCCCACACCGTGTCCAGGGCGCCGTGCGCGGCACCGACCAGGGCCGCGATGGTGCGGTGCGCGACCGCGGCGAAGGTCTCCAGCTTGGGGAAGTTCAGCAGTCCGAGTTCCGGGTCCAGCGGGTGCTCGATGCTCCGGCTCTCCGGGACGAAGAGGCCGTCGAACTCGACGGTGTGGCTGCCGGTGCCCAGCATCCCGGCCACGTTCCAGGTGTGGTGGACGCGGCCCTCCTTCGGGGGCGCCGCCAGGGAGACGAGTTCCCCGGTGGGCTCGCCGTCCGCGACGAGGGGAACGACCGCCAGGATCATCCAGTCGCCGATCTCGACGCCCGAGATGGTGGGGAACTTGCCGGTGACGCGGTACCCGCCGTCCACCCGGGTCGCGGTGGCGGAGTGGTGGCCGCCGTTGGCGCACACGAACACGTCGGGGGTGGCGCCGAAGATCTCCTTGGCGCCCTTCTCCGGGATCAGGCTCGACAGCGTCTCGGCCGCTCCGGTGATCCCGACGAGCCAGCCCGCCGACGCGCAGCCGCGGCCGATCTCCGCGATCGCGGCGGCCTGCGTGCGGATGCCGAACTCGTCGCCGCCGTAGGCCCGCGGCACGCTCATCCGGAAGAACCCGGCCGCGCGCAGCGCCTCGACAGCCTCCGGGGCGAGCCGGCGGTCCTGCTCGGCGCGGGCGGAGTGCTCCCGCAGGAGCGGCACCAGCTTGCGGGCCCGGTCGACGACTTCCTGCACCTCGGGCTCGTATCGGAAATCAAGGTCAGTGGACACGCGCATCTCCTTCGTTCTCTTCCACGTGTTCGTCTGCGTGGCTTCAGTAAAAGCCGGAACGCGGATTCCATGAATGCGCCACAAGAACAAAGTTGCCTCGGCATTCTGTAGCCGGGCCCAGTTCTCGGCGGCGGTCGCACCACTACGATTGCTTCAAAAATATCCGGTCAAGGAGTGTCATGACGACTATCGATGCAGCACACTTCAGGCGCACACTCGGCAATTTCCCCACCGGCGTCACCATCATTACGTCGACGGGCCCACAGGGGGAGCCGGTAGGAATGGTGTGCAACTCGTTCACCTCGGTGTCGCTCGACCCGCCTTTGGTGCTCCTTTGTGCGGCGCGGACGTCGACCACCTGGCCGCTCATCCGCGAGCGCGGACGGTTTTGCGTGAACGTTCTCGACCGGGCCGGTGAACGGCTCAGCCGGCAGTTCTCGCAGCGTTCCGCCGACCGGTTCGCCGGCGTGCGGTGGAATCCGTCGGACACCGGCCCGGAGCTGGAGGACGCCGTCGCCCGTATCGCGTGCGTCATCGACACGGAGCACCCGGCGGGAGACCACTCCGTTGTGGTCTCCCGGGTGGTGGGGCTCACCGACTCCCTCGGCTCGGCCGATCCGCTGGTCTTCCACCGCGGCCGGTACGGCTCGTTCGTCAGCTCCGTGCCCGCGGTCGCCGGCCAGGGCGGCTGAGACGTCCGGACAGCGAACTGCCCGCGCCGCTCCTCGTCGAGGGCGCGGGCAGCCGCGTGCTCAGCCGAAGCTGGTGGGCACCTGCTGCAGCGCCGCCAGCGACTCGACGAAGAAGAAGATGCTCCGGAAGAAGATGAGGGTGTCGCCCCGCTCCAGCGCCAGCTTCCGGTCGACCACCGCGCGCTGCAGGTTCAGCTCGCCCGCGTAGAAGCGGCGCCACGTCTCCACGCTGCCCACCAGGACGAAGTCGGCCTCCACCGGCTCCCCCGGCGCGATCACCGTGCCCTCCGCGCACTTGCCGTCCTGCCACGCCAGGCGCAGGTAGGACGTCGTGCCGTCGGCCTCGCGCACGCCGAGGGCCCAGGCCTGGGAGCACGCCGCGCGGGTGTCCGCGATCCACTCCCAGTAGCTCTCCTGCTTGGCCGCCACCACGTCCTCGCCCGGCCCGCCGTCCACGTGGACCCGGGCGGCCTCCGCCCACTCGGCGGTGAGGAACCGCACCGTCTGCTCGCTGATCGTCGTGCCCATGGCTCAGCCTCCCGCGATCTCGGGCTGGATGTTCGCCACCATCGCGGCGATGTCCGGCGGCAGGTCGATGCCGACGTCGGACAGTTTGTTCTCCACCTGACGGATCATGAACTCGGTGACCGCCTCGGCGTCCCAGCCCAGGGGCTCCAGCGGCGCCGGCTTGCTGACGCCGCCGTTCATGGCCAGTTCCGTGCGCAGGGTCTCGTACACCTCGTGCACCAGGCGCGGGTCCTCCTGGATCGCGTCGCGCAGGAACCGCATCCCGAACTGCACGTGCCGGGCCTCGTCACGGCACGAGGCGATGAACCCGGTGTAGTAGCCGGGCAGGTAGCCCCGGGTCCGGCAGTAGGTGAGGGTGATCTTCATGATGCTGAGCGCGAGGACGCCCTCGATCCACAAGAAGTACGCGGTGGCGTAGCGCACCTTCAGGACCATGTTCTCGGGGTCCTTGCGCAGGTCGTCCGACAGGTGGGCCATCAGCCCGAAGGACCCCACGAAGGACTCGGGAACGTAGTCGAACGAGGCGGCCAGCAGCTCTTCCACCGAGTCGCCCGGCAGGCCCACGACCTCCCGGTAGAACCGGTCGAAGAACAGCGTGTGCCGGGCCTCGTCCTCGATCTGGGTGGACAGGTAGAGCTTGGCCTCCTCGCTGCCGGAGAGCATGAAGACCGGCAGCTCGATCTCGACCTGCCGCTCGGCGTGGTGGAACGCCGCGGCGATCTCCTTGAACGCCGAGCGCTCCTCCTCCGTCATCTTGGTGCGCCAGTCGACGACGTCCTGGCTGAAGTCCAGGTCGTAGGCGTTCCAGCGGTGCTTGAAGTACCGCTTGTACAGGTCGATGTACTCGGGGAGCTTCTTCAGGTCCTTGTGTACATAGTCGATCATGTCGTCGATGTTGATTCCCCCCAGGTCCGTGAGGGAGGACTGCTCGACCGACGTGACGAGCGATGGGTCCATGGTGGCCATCGAGGTTGTCTCCGGTTTCGTCGGGTGTTTCGGGGATGAGACCTTGCGTCGTGCCGGGCGCGTCCGGACGCGTCCTGATGCGGACGGCACGTCGTAGCGGGTGCGTCCGGACGCGGACAGCACGTCATGCCGGTGCGTCCGGGTGCGGACGGCACGACGTACCGGCAAGAAGAGGTGGCCGTGCGCCGTCGCACGTCGGCGTACGGCGCCGTACGGGGGGATGTCGGGAAGGGAAGGGTCAGGGGGCCGGCGGCGGTCGCGTGGTCAGCGGCTGCCGGCGCTCGCGTGGAGCAGGGGCGGGGCGCCCACGTGCGCCAGGTCGTGGTTGAGCACGGCGCGTTCCAGGGCCCGCAGCTGGGGGCTGGGTTCCAGGCCGAGCTGGTCGACGAGCGCGGCGCGGGTGCGCCGGTAGAGGCTCAGCGCGTCGGCCTGCCGCCCGCACTGGTACAGCGCCCGCATCAGCCATCCGCAGGCCTGTTCGCGCAATGGCTCGGCCTCGACCAGCCCCTCCAGGTCGCCGATGACGTCCCGGTAGCGGCCCAGCGCGAGGTCGGCTTCGATACGGCTCTCCAGCGCGGCCGTGCGGGCGTTGTCGAGGGCGGTGCACTCCGGCCAGGCGTAGCCGTGCTCGACGAGGTCGGCGAGTGCGGGGCCCCGCCACAGGCCCAGGGCGTCGCGGAAGGTGTCGGACGCCTCGCTCCACCGCCCGGCCGCGAGCTCGCGGCGCCCGCGGGCCACCAGCGCCTGGAACTGCCTGAGGTCGAGCCGGTCGTCGGGCACGTGGAGCACGTAACCGGGGCCTTCGCGCAGCAGTTTCTCGCCGCCGCCGCCCGAGGAGAGGACCGAGCGGAGCCGGAAGATCGCGTTGTAGAGCATCTGCCGTCCCGTGGGCGGGACCCTGGCCGGCCACACCGCGGACATGAGCCGGCTGATGGTCACCGTCGTGTTGCTGTGCAGCAGGAGGTAGGCCAGCGTCGCGCCGTGCCGCACGCCGCCCAACGGCACGGTCCGGTCACCGTCACGAATCTGCACCGAGCCCAACACTTCGAACCGCATCGCTCACCACCTCAATCGGGTTGAATCGCCAACGCGGAGGCGTCTGCAAAAGTACCGAGGCATACTCAACTCCCCGTGATCGCTGCGAAAATTATGTCCGGGGAATTTGCCGTAGTCCACACTTGAACCGTTCATGAAGCTGCACATCGGCGCCATGCCGGTAACTGCCGGACTTTGGCAAGAAAAAAAGCCCAGGCATGCCGCCGCATGCCTGGGCCCCGCTCGTTACCGGATCGGTCAGTCCCCCGCCGGCCCCATTCCCCGGCAGACCGCATAACCGAGTTGAAACCTGGTGGCCACGCGGTATTTCCGCATGAGCTGCGCGACGTATTTCCGGCAGGTGCGCACGGAGAGACCGAGCCGGCGGGCGATCGTGTCGTCTTTGGCCCCGTTGATCAGCATCCGGAGGATCTCGTCCTTCAGGTCGTCGCTGATCGCGCTGAGTTCGCCCAGCCGGGGGGCGTAGCTCATGGCGCCCGCCCAGGCGCGCCCGAAGCAGGCGTGCAGGAACGTGACGACGGTGGGGTCGCGGATCACCGCCACCGCGTCCCGGTCGGCGTCGGCGGCGGGGATGAAGGCGGTGCGGGCGTCGAAGATGATCAGCTGCTCGAACAGCGGCGCCACCGTGCGGATCTCGGCTCCCGCCCCGATCAGCGCCTCGGCCTGCTCCCGGGCGGCGCTGTCGAACCGGGCGGTGTGCTGGAGGAGCAGCCTCGTGCGGATGCCCTGGCCGAGCACGGGAGGCCCGCACTCGAACAGCTCGGCGACCGGCCGGCCGCCACCGGGCATCATGGCGACGACCTCCTCCCCGCACTCCGCCGCCACCTCGTGCATACGGGCGCACGCCGTCTCCAGGTCCAGCAGTTCCTTGGTGTCTTCACCGGTCCTCGCGACGATCTGCAAGGCGTCGAAGAAGGACGCGTACGTGTCCACCGAGGTCGGCATGTCGATCAGGGCACGGGGGTCCGCGGTCATGAATTCGCGGTCGCCGCCGGGATTCCTCGGCCGCAACGCGACGAGGTCGTCGACGGCTCCCTCGGGCCCCCTTTCGGGACGGTTCATCTCCTCGGCGACATCGTTCGGCGAGAAGCCGCCGTCGAATTGATTCCAGCGGTATATCTCAAGGCGTCGATTGACTGCCACGGACAGGAAACCCCCACCAGGCGAAGTGTCGAGCGGCGAGTACGGAACACCGGGGCGAGAGGCGACCGGTCCGCTCTCGCATTGCCCGTCGATCGTGCACGATGCCGATTTACGGGCCAAGTGTTGACCCGTTGACTGTTTCAGGGAACAGCGGGGGTCAGGCCGCCAACTGGTGGAGGAGGAACAGGTTCAGGCCCGAGATCGACAGGGCCACCACCGCGCCGATCGCGGTCGTCAGCCGGCGGTTGGTCAGCGGCCCCATCACATCACGGCGGCGCCCGAACAGGACGAGGGGGACCAGGGCGAACGGGATCCCGAACGACAGGACGACCTGGCTGATGATGAGGGCCTGCGTGGGATCGGTGCCGAGCGCGAGGATGGCGAGCGGTGGCGTCATCGTCAGGAGCCTGCGCAGGAGCAGCGGAATCCGGGTGCGCAGGAAACCGGACATGATCACCTGGCCCGCGTAGGTCCCGACGCTGGACGCGGCGATGCCCGAGGCCAGCAGCGCCAGGGCGAAGGCGAGGGCGGTGTCGGCGCCGAGCACCTTCCCGAGCCCGTCGTGCATGTCGGCCAGCGACTCGTGCGGCAGCGGCGTTCCGTGCAGGGAGGCCGCCGCGACGAGCAGCATCGAGCCGTTGATGACGGCGGCGATGCCCAGGGCGCAGGCGAGCCCCTTCACGGAGGAGCGCAGCGCCTTCCTGCGGGCCGTGACCGAGGCGTGGTGATGCTCCTGGGTGAGGGCCGAGTGCAGGTAGATGGCGTGCGGCATCACCGTCGCGCCGAGCATGCCCGTGGCCAGCAGGACGCTGTCCGTACCCGCGAACCCCGGCAGCAGCCCGGCGCCCGCCGAGACCGGCGGTCCGGACCGCACCACCTGATAGGCGAAGCCCGCGGACACCATGAGGATCAGGGCGACGATGACGGTCTCGAAACGCCGCCGGCGCAGCGGGGCCAGCGTCAGGATCGTCAGGGACACCGCCGCCGTGACGCATGCCGCGGGCAGCAGCGGCACGCCGAACAGCAGGTTGAGCGCCACCGCCGCGCCGACGAACTCCGCCAGGTCGGTGGCCATGCTCACCAGCTCGGCCTGGACCCACAGCCCGAAGGTGACCGGTCGCGGGTAGTGCTCGCGGCACAGCTCGGGCAGGCTCCGCCCGGTGGCGATGCCCAGTTTGGCCGCCAGGTACTGCACGAACACCGCGGCGGCGCTGGCGGAGGCGATGACCCACAGGAGGAGGTAGCCGTAGCGTGCGCCGCCGCTCATGTTGGTGGCGAAGTTGCCCGGGTCGACATAGGCGACCGCGACGACGAACGCGGATCCCAGAAAGCCGTAGGCGCGGCCCAGGCGGGACGGGGAACTCCGGGGCGGGGCGGGTTTCCCGGCCTGATAGGCCAGGGACGTCGATTCGGTCATCAGCGGGACAGAGCTCCTCCGAACAACGGGCATCACGGCTGTCGCGTCCGGCTCCATACGACGCGATCACCGCGCCCGCCAACAAGCGTTGGCCCGTTGAGAGTTAGGGGAAACGTGGCGTTTGGGCCGCGGGCACATCCGCCGCGGGGCCGCGCGGGCGGGACGCCGCCAACGGCAAAGGGCGGCCGGTCCATCCCCCGGGGAATGGACCGGCCGCCC
Organism: Streptomyces sp. NPDC003077; assembly: GCF_040611095.1. Taxonomy (NCBI): domain Bacteria; kingdom Bacillati; phylum Actinomycetota; class Actinomycetes; order Kitasatosporales; family Streptomycetaceae; genus Streptomyces; species Streptomyces sp. NPDC003077. Next base: position 82,353 of record NZ_JBEXNM010000017.1, read on the forward strand.
CACAGGATGCGGCGTCCGCTCGCCTGCCTCGCGGGCCAGGCACGGGGAGCGCCACGCACCCGGCCCTTCCGCGGGCGGGCCCACCCGGTTCCCCCGTCCGCGACGGGCGGCCGGGCTACCGGTGCGTCAGTTCCCCACGGCGGCGTCCCGCGCCCGTCCCATGACGCCGGGAGCACCGCGTGCTCAGCTCCAGCACGCCATCGGGTCGCCCCGCCGCTGCCGCTCCGCCCGCGGCAGGAACGACCTCTCGATGCGCGCGCGGATCTCGTCCGCCCGGACGTCGCCGAGTTCCTCGTACAGGCTGAGGGCCTTCTTCCAGGAGGCCACGGCGCGGCTCGGCTGCCCCAGCCTCTCCAGCGTGCAACCGTACCGGTACAGGCAGTCCGCCTCGCCCCCGCGGGCCCCGGCCGCGCGCCGGGTCTCCAGGGCCCGCTCCAGACAGACCAGGGCCGACGCGTGCCGGCCCTGCGCCGTGTGGATCCCCGCCATTCTGGTCAGCGCCCGTCCCTGCCCGTCGTAGTTCCGGATCTCCTGGAAGATGTCCAGGGCCTTGCCGAGCGTTCGCAGCGCCTGGTCGTACCGGTGCCAGCCGCAGTAGGAATCGGCCAGGGTCAGGAGCACGGAGGCCGATCCGTCGTGGTCGGCGAGCCCGGTGAACAGGGTCATCGCCTCCTGCGCGCGGTCGTGCGCCTCCTGCCAGCGCCCTTGGTCGACGGCCAGGAAACTCATGCCGCCGAGCGTCCACGCCTGTCCGTGCGGATCCCGGATCTGCCGCCGTATCGCCAGGGAGTACTCGAAGTGCTGCTGGGCGCGTTTGTACTGGCGCTGCCACCGGTAGCCCTCGGCGACACCGGTCTCCAGCCAGCCCTCGGCGAACCGGCTGCCGGAGGCCCGCGCGGCCTTCAGCGCCACCGCCGTGATGGCCAGCCAGATGCTTCCGGGTTTGCGGAGCAGACAGAAGTAGTCGTAGAGGCCGATCGCCAGTTTCCAGGCGTTCTCGTGGAAACCGTGGTCCACGGCGAGCCGAAGGATCCGGACGAAATTGGCGGCCTCGGTGTCGAACCAGCGCAGCGCGGCCTCATCGTCCTCGAAGTGCAGCGGGCTGATGGAACGGTCCGGCCGGGGAAGGTCGATGAGGCTGACGCGAAAAGGGACGAGCGTGTGCGCGCCGGCGATGCTCGTGTGCAGATACCAGTCGGCGAGCCGTCCCACCGCGGCCTTGCGCTGGTCCGCGTCGTCATCGCTTTCGAGGCGCTCCGCGGCATAGAGCCGAAGCAAGTCGTGAAAACGGTACCGGCTGCAGGAGACCCCCTCCAGGAGGTGGACTTCGTGCAGGCGTTGCAGAAGTTGCTGGGTTTCCAGGACGGGGCGATCGATGAGCGCCGCGATGGACGCCACACCCGCGTGCGGGCCCGGATGCAGACTCAGGAACCGGAAAGTACGGGCTTCCTCGTCTTTCAAGTCGCAGTAGGACCACTCGAAGGCCGAGCGGACGGTCACCGAATCGTGGCTGGCGAGACCGTCGAGCCGTTGCCGTCCGGCCGCCAGTTCCTCCACGAGTTCGCTGATCGGGTGGTGGGGGTGCGCCGCCACCCGGTCGGCGGCGATCCTGAGGGCCAGCGGGAGACGCCCGCACAGCTCCGTGAGGGCCGCCACGGCCCCCGCTTCCGCCTCCGCGCGCCCGGAGCCGATGACCGTGGCGAGAATTTCGAGGCTCTCCTCCTCGGAGAGGTGCTGGAGCAGAATCCGCTCCACGCCGACCCGCATGGCCAGCCCGCTCAGTCTTCGACGGCTGGTCAGGACGACCGCGCAGCCGGCCGCGGAAGGCAGCAAAGGTTCGGCTTGTTCCGAGGAGGCGACATTGTCCAGCACGATGAGAACGCGCCGGGAGGAGAGGAGTGAGCGGTAGAGTTTCGCTCTCCGCTCCGTTCCGGCCGGGATGTCCTGGACCGGCATTCCGAGCGATACCAGGAATTCTTCGAGAACGTCCGCAGAACGCGCGGGAAGCCCCGTTTTCGCATACCCTTTGAGATCCGCGTAGAGCTGGCCGTCCGGGAACGCATTCGGTTCGGACCTGATGATTTCGTCGGCCGCGCGGAGCGCGAGCGCCGTTTTGCCGACGCCTGGTGGGCCGTCGATGGCAACAATTGGGGTGCCGCGCGCGTCGCCACGCCCCATCAGGAAACTGCGCAGGCGTAAAAGATCGCTTTCCCGGCCGACGAAGCCCGCCGGCGGGGCGGGCAATTGCGCCGGGGAATGCGTGTACTTCACCGCGGCGAGTTCGATGAGCTTTCCGCCGGCTTCCAGTACGTCATCGCAGCGTTTGACGAGACTGGCCGAGGGGGGCGCGCCGTGCCGGACCTTGCTGAGCCAGCTGGGATGGTAGCCGACCAGGTCGGCGAGGCGCCGCCAGGACAGGTTCCGCTGAGTAAGCAGACGCTCCAGTTCCTCAACGAACAGTGACGGAGTACCACCGTTCTCCACGACCGCTGCCCCCTTTTGCACGAGGAATTTTGAACACCACACGTAATGCGTCCGCGCGCACGGCGCGGCGCAGCGCACCACCTGAATCACAGGGCCCAACCGGCCGGACAACAATAGTTGAAATCGAACCCAGACCACGGCCGAGTCGAAGACCGAGAAATCATCCGCCCACCTGCCGTGGCCTTCCCCAACGATCACCCACCTTATCCACAGACCCCGCGCACAGCCAAGGGAGTTCCGATAGGTGGAATGACGGCCAACTGGACGATCGGGCGGGCGACAAGAAAGCGGCAGCTCCTTTGCTGCCGCAAGAGGACCCCTATCCATAACCGGCACCAAAGGTGCAGGCTCTACTATCCCACGATATTGCCATCTCCCGCGCGCGAGCGGAAGACCGTGACCCATTTGCGCCAGCTAACCCCCGGCATATGGCTTGGATTTTGCCACCGGGGCGAGCGCAAGAAGTCATACGAGTAATTTACGGATACTCCACCCATTTGGCGTTATACGCGGGCTGGGGAACCGCGCCTCAGCGGCGCGCGTCCGCCTCGGGACCTCCACGCCGCGGCCGGCCCGCCGCCGGCCGGCCCCCGGCATGTCTCCAGCGGTCCGGCCCGGCTCGACACCGGCCGCGGCGCGGTGGGCCGTTGGCGGGGCCGGATCGTCGGGGCGTCGGACCGTCGGCCTGTCACGGCACACGCCACATCCGATGCCACACTCGCGCACCGGCTTCCGGCGAACAGCATGGGCGAGTTGGAGGCGACCACCCGCATTCAGCCGTACTTCGCCGCGGAGCCGAAGGGGTATCGCGTCCGGAACAGCGGGGCCAGGGCGCGCCCTCGTCACCCAGACGATCCGCAGATCCGCCACACCAGCTCGGCACGTACCTATTGGCCCATCAGTCCTCTGAAACAAAAACGACACCGACGGTCTCGCGCACCGCATCGAGAGCGCATTCTGTCAGCGGACCATGAACAAGGGGATGCCCGCATGGTCGGCGGACAGAACGGCACGGCCGAAAGTGTCGAGCGCCGCCGCGATCACCCCCTCGTCCCGGTGGTCGGTGTCACCGGCGCAACCGGCGACGCCGACCACCACCGAGCAGAGCGACGGCCTCGGCCAGGACGTCCGGCGCACGCCAGGCGATCACCGCCACGGCGCTGTCGCCCACGGTTCTCCTCGACGAGGACGCACCCGATCAGTACGAGCCGTCGGCCAGGGCCGCAACGATCTTCCGGGCCGCGCCCGCGCCGGTCTCCATGGCCCCCTCGATCCCCGTGACGTACATGCCCGCGAAGTCCGCCCCTGCGAAGTGGACGCGCCCGTGGGGTTCGCGCATCCGCGGAACGACCCGGGTCAGGTCGCCGGGCCGGTGATGCGCCCACGTGCCCTGGGCGAACTCGTCACCACTCCAGTCGTGGCCGGCCGTATCGATCACCTCGACGGCGGGGACGAAGGTCCGCAACGCCGCTTGCACACCCTCGCGGTCCCCGGCGTCCAGGGACGCGGGGTCGGCGACGAAGCACGAGAGCAGCGTGTCGCCGTCGTGCCGGTACTCGGCCTTGGCGGTGCAGATCGGGTTCTTTCCGGCCGGGGCGACGGCCAGGAAGGGTTCGATCTCGCCCTTGACCCTGGCCAGGATCTTGCCCGTCCTCATCGGGTGCTTCCGCTCGATCATGCCGCGCACCGGCGCCGCGACCTCGGGGGTGAGGGTCATGTCGCCCAGGGTGTTGAGCGGGACGGCGACCACGACGGAGCGCGCCCTGATCCGCTCGCCCGCGCGGGTGGTCACGGTGACGCCGGAGCCGTCGTCCTCGACGGCGCCGACGGGCGTGGACAGCCGGAGGTCGGCCTTCGACTCGCTCAGGATGGCCTCGATGAGCCGCTTGGTCCCGCCCTGGATCGGAAAGAACCCGGCGGTCTCCAGGAAGGCACCCCAGTCCCCGAAGTTCACGGAGGCCCAGAGGAGGAACTGCGCGAGGCCCTGCTCGTCGGGAGAGTGGACGAACGTGGCGAGGATGCCTTCCAGAAGGTCCCTGTCGTGTGCGGACAGGCCGAGGGAGTCGAGCCGGTCCGCGAGGGTCTGCTTCTCTATCTCACCGGTGTCGCCCGCGGTGACGTCGAACGGCCGGGGGAACCGCGTCCTCGCGTCGGCGAAGAACCGCGCCGCGGAGGGAGCCACGGCCTCGGCGTACTCACGCTGGGTGCCGGAGTGCACCGTGCCGCCGGCCAGCCAGTACACCGTGTCCGCCTGGAGGGTCGTCGCCGGCGGGATGTTGTGGCGCTGCATCTCGTGCCAGACGTTCGGCATGCTCCAGTGCACATAGGTTCCGCCGAACTCCACAGGACGGCCGAAGGCTTGGCCCGTGAAGGTCCGGCCGCCGACACGGTCGCGCGCTTCGAGGTGGATCACCGAATGACCCGAGACGCTGAGGTCCCGGGCCGCGGTGACCCCGGCGAAGCCGGCACCGATCACCACCACGTCGCAACTGTCGCTCACGGCGTTCTCCGTTCTCCTGGGGCCGCCGCGCCGCTGGGGGATGGCCGCACGGCGGCGTATCGCCAAACACGTTCTCGAATCGACTTCGAGTTTAGAGCTCACGCAGACACTGTCAACGCGCGCCGACGCGAGAGCCCGGCCCGCGGAGTCGCGGCGGGCGCCCGGGCGCCCGGAGGGCGAGACCTGAAGGCGACGGGGGCCACTCGGCCCGCTTCACGCCCAGCACGGCCACCCGGACCGCGCAATGCGATCACAGGCCGATTTCGGCGGAATCCTGATACGATCTCGAATCATGTTCGATAAAAGTCCGGCATCCCCGGTGCAGGCCCGCCCAGCCGTGCAGCGCCGTGGGATAGAGCGCAGAAAGGCCATCCTGGACGCCGCCGAGACGCTGCTCGGCGAGCAGGGCTACGAGGCCGCCACGCTCAAGGCGATCGGTGAGCGAGCGGGCATCCCGATCGCCTCCATGTACCACTACTTCGCCGACCGGTACCAGGTCGACGCCGAGCTCCTGCGGCGCCACGCGAACGCCCTCGACGCGCTGACCAGCGCCGCGCTCGACAACTCCGAGGTGCGCACGCTGCGAGACGCCGCCGACGCGATCATCAACCCGCCGCTCGGCTACTTCCGGCAGCACAAGAGCTGCACGGAGCTGTGGTTCGCCGGCCGCCACGCGATGCTCGACGAGATCATGCGCGCGTACGACACGGCGCAGGCCGAGCGCCTCCGGCGCTTCCTCGTCGAGCGCGATCTGATCACCGCGGACACCCCTCAGCTGGTTCTGCGGCTCGCGTTCGAGGTCGGCAACCGGCTCTTCGACGTCGCGTTCCGGCGCTCCCCCGACGGTGACGAGGCCACGATCGCCGAAGCCCGGCGCATGGTGACCGCCTACCTGGAGACGTACGCCCCTCAGGGACCCGGACCGCGCGCCTGAGGACCGCTTCAAGAGGGACCCTCGCGGACGAGACGGCGCGTCAGGCCTCGTCCGCCCTGGACAGCGCTTCGGTGATCATGCGGGTGGCGAAGTCGGGGTCGTCGGTGATGCGGTTGATGTGCTCCGCGAGCAGGAAGGCGGTGACCTCCAGGGGAGTCATCTCCTCCTCGGTCCAGTCCCCGTACTGCTTGCGCCACAGGTTGGGGCTCAGCCCGGTGCCCGCGGCGATGACCAGCCCGGCCATCGTCGGGACGGCCTCCGGGCGGACGCTCTTGGGCATCATGCGCATCGTGGCCACGAGGCTCGGCACCACGTACTCGATGACGTCCTTGTCGTGCTCCTCGTGGGCCTGCCGCAGCCACACCATGAACATGTAGATGAGCGTGCACGCTCCGTCCAGCACGTCACGCGCCCCCTTGGGGCCGAGTGACTCGGTGAACTGGTGGATCAGCGCCTCGTGTTCGGGGTCGATCTCGGTCTTGCCGTCGTGAATGGCCTTGAGCCGAGAGTCGATCATCATGAGCGCCGCACCCACATCACCGGCGGGAGCGTACTGAGGGGAGCAGGGCGATGACATGGTTTTCCTCCTCAGGTGGCCACGCCGGGCGGCGCGACCGTGCCCGTACAGTAGACGGCCGACGGGACGGGGTCCGGCCACCTGGTGAAGCGGAGTGCGTACGTCTATCCTCCGCCGAACGCCACAGAGGCAACGGGAGTCGTTGCCGTGCGGATGCCAGCCCCTGTAGGCCAATCCCCCGGTGATCGCCCTCGGTTCGGCCGCACGAATCCCGGCCACGCCGGCTCTTGAGAGTGATGACGGGGCGGCGATCAGGGCGTCGCACTCCGGGGGCTCCGCCACCCGGCCCCGGTCGGGCGGAAAACCGTTCGCGGCGCCCACTGGCCCGGGTCGTTTCCGAAGGACAGGACAAAAGGGCGTGGCCCCACCGGCATTCCCTCCCTTCCCATATTGGGAACATAAGAGGAATGGGCCGAACGGGCGAATGTTGAGATTATTCGGCATGGGGATTCCGAGGCAAGGGCATCAGTGAAAGCGGCGGTGTCCAGCCCGCAACGCAGAGATAGCGGTGACGTCCCTGATGGTGGTGACGTCCCTTTATCACCCACCGCCAACCCTGATCCTTGCCGCCGGCGCTCTTCCGACGAGCGGACGGATCTCGCAGGCAAAACCAGGCTCCGACCAGGCCGGTGAATGGGTCACGCCCGCCCTGTGCGGGAACGGCGGAGGCTACGCGATGGGCGACCTTGTCGCGGTGCGCGTCGGAGGCAAGCACAACGGGACGTTCGTCAAGCCGTTGCGGCGACCCCGGGTAGGCGGGGTAACACCCCGGGGCCGATCGAAGCAGACGCGGCAGCGTCGACGTGCAGAAAGGGAATCGGAATGCGGAAACTCAAGCGTCCAGGCGGGGCCGTCGCCCTGCGCGCGGTCGGTATCTCCCTGGCCACCGTCGCCCTGTGCCTGACCTCTACCGCGAGCGCCCAGGCAGCGACCGGCAACCTCACCGTCAACGGCGAACAAATGATCAACCCGCATGATGGCGCGTGTTTCTCATGGCCCAAGCGGGGCCTGGACATCAAGAACAAGACGAACCGCGATGTAGTCGTTCACCGGGGAACGAACTGCACCGGTGACGTGGGGCAAGTCGTCGCCCCGGGGAAGTCGGCCAAGGCGCCACGGGGCCTCAGCGTGAAGGTCCGGCGTTAAGCCGGGCCAGACATGGTGCCGGACATCGGCGACTCGTCCGGCTCCGGCGGAGCCTCGGCGGACGCAGCGCCTCCCCCGTCCTCCACCGCGCATGGGAGTCACGGGCCGCACCGTTGATTCCCCCCGAGCGTGGACCGGGGAACGCGCTACCTCCGCCGGGCCGGCAGCCGGGTGCCCACCGCGCTCGCGACACGGGCGAGAGGGGTGTTCATGATCTGGGCGACGCTGGAACGGCCGGCGATGTAGGTGTCGAGGTGGCGCCATACCTGGGGCACGCGGGTCAGCGCGGTGTGGAGGAAAGCCGGGTTGCGCGCGAAGACGCTCATCAGGGCGGCGCTGGCGCGCATTTCGACGCCGAGGACCTCCTCGATCTGCCGGGCGTAGGTGCCGGTCGCGGACCGTGCGTCCGCCTCCGCGGGTGCGGCGGCGACACGGGCCGCGGCGCGGCCCGCGAGGGCACCCGAGCGCAGGGCGTAGGAGATGCCCTCCCGGGACCAGTGGTCGACCAGGGCGGCGGCGTCGCCGGCGACCAGGACCCGTCCGCGGGTCAGTGGTGAGTCCGGGTGGCGGCATCGGGTCAGGTGGCCGGTGTCGTGGAGAGGGCGGGACGTGTGCAGGCCGTGGCGTCGCAGGAACGCCTCTTTGAAGGCGCGCAGGGCGTCGGGGTCGCCGCGCGCGGCCACGACTCCGGCGGTGCAGATGTCCCCCTTGGGGAACACCCAGCCGAACGAGCCCGGCATGGGGCCCCATTCGAGCAGGGCACGGCCGCGCCACCGGTCGCCCGTCGCCGTGTCCACGGGCGCCTCCACTTCGAGGGCGAGGTCCACTTGGGCGCAGCGCACTCCCACATACCGGGCGACCCGGCTCGCGCTGCCGTCGGCGCCGATCAGGGCCCGGGCGTGCAGGGCCTCGCCGCGGTTGGTCCGTACGGTGACGGTGTGGTCCCGCTCGCTCAGGGTGGTCAGCGCGGTGCTGTCGCGGACCGTCGCGCCGGCGGTGGCCGCCGCCTCGGTCAGGGCCGCGTCCAGTTCGCTGCGGAAGACCATGGCGCAGGTAGGGGCGCTTGACGTGCGGGTGCGTTCCTTGCGGCCGTCGAGGGCGAAGGTGAACGTGCGGGCGGTGTCGAGGACGTTCAGGGGCAGGCCGGGGGGCAGGGCGGCGAGCGCCTCTCCGATGAGTCCTCCGCCGCAGGTCTTGTAGCGGGGGATGGCCGCGCGTTCCAGCAGCAGTACCTCGCAGCCGTTCTCCGCGGCGACGCGGGCCGCGGTGGCGCCGGCCGGCCCGGCGCCGATGACGATCACGTCCCAGGTCTTGGGGGCGCGGGTGGGGTGGGCGGGGTCTGTCGTCATGGTGGTCACCTCGAAACGGCCGGGTCGCGTTCGCCGGTCTCCGGCGGGTGCGGGGCGGCGGTGGGTCCGGCGTCCGGGCCGGCGTGGTCCTGCCCCGGGTCCGGGTGCAGCCGGTCGAGGAGGTAGTGGGTGAGTGCGGAGGCGGTGGGGTGGGTCCACATCACCGTGCTGGGGATGTCCAGGGCCGTTGCGCGTTGCAGGCGGTTGCGCAGGGCGATGGCCATGAGGGAGTCCAGGCCCAGGGTGACCAGGGACGTGTCGGCGTCGAGCCGGTCGGCCTCCACCCGGAGCACGGAGACGATGTGTTCGAGGACCTGCGCTTCCAGGATGTGGTGGCGTTGCTGGGCGCCGTCGGCCGTCTTCAGCGCTTCCAGCAGGACGCTGCGGGAGCCGGTGACGCCCGCGTCCGCCGAGGCGGCGGCCAGGTCGGCGAAGAAGGCGGTGCGGGCGGTGGCGGGGTAGGACTCCAGCCACCGGGGCAGGTCGGCGGGGGTGTAGGCGGTGCGGGCGCGGTCGTGGGCGAGGATGCGTTCCAGGGCGGCGATGCCCTCCGCGGGCGCGATCATGGTGTAGCCGCGCTGTTCCATGACGGTGCCGCGGCCCGCTTCCGCCCACGGGCCCCAGTTGACGCACGTGGCCGGCAGACCCTGGGCGCGGCGCCAGGAGGTGAACTCGTCCAGCCAGGCGTTGGCCGCCGCGTAGGCGCCTTGCCCGGGGTTGCCCAGCAGGGAGGCGGCGGAGGAGAAGGTGACCCACCAGTCGAGGTCCTGGTCCTGGACGGCGTGGTGCAGCAGCCAGGCGCCGGTCGCCTTGGGGCGCCAGACCTTCTCCAGGAGGGCGGGGCCGATGTTGGCGGCGGTGGCGTCCTCGACGACCGCCGCCGCGTGCACGACGCCACGCAGCGGGAAGCCGGTGGCCAGCGCGGCGCGCACCAGGGCGTCGGCGGTGCCCGGTTCCGCGAGGTCCCCGTTGACGACCTCCAGGCGGGTGCCGGAGGAGTCGGCGAGGGCGTCGAGAGCGGCGCGGGTCTCGGGGCTCGGTGCGCCGCGGGAGGCGAGGACGACCGCCCCGGCGCCCCGCTCGGCCAGCCACCGGGCGACCAGGAGTCCCAGCCCGCCGAGCCCGCCGGTGACCAGGTAGCTTCCGCCGGGCCTGACGACGGTGGCATCCTCGGGCCGCACGGGCAGGGTGTCGGTGCCCTCGGTGGGCCAGGTGAGGACGAGTTTGCCGGTGTGCCGGGCGGCGGCCATGGTGTGGAAGACCGAGGACGCCTCGGCGACCGGGTGATCGGTGCGGGGCAGGAGCGGCAGCGTGCCGTCCGCGAGCATTCCGGCGAGTTCGCGGTAGCCCACGGCGAGCACCTCCGGGTCCTTCCGCAGCATCAGCAGGAGGTCGACGCTCGCGAAGGTGACGTTGCGGCGGAAGGGCAGCAGGCCTAGCCGGGTGTTGGCGTAGATGTCCCGCTTGCCGAGTTCCACGAAGCGGCCCTGGCGCGCCAGCAGGTCGAGGCCCGCCGTCTGGGCGGGGCCGGTGAGGGAGTTGAGGACCACGTCGACGCCGCGGCCCGCGGTGAGGTCCCGTACCTGGTCGGCGAAGGCCGGCGTGCGGGAGTCCATCACGTGGCGGACGCCCGACCGCCGCAGGTAGGCCCGCTTCTCCTCGCTGCCCGCGGTGGCCAGGACGTCCGCGCCGCGGGCCCGTGCGAGGTTCAGCGCGGCCAGGCCGGTGCCGCCGCTCGCCGAGTGGATGAGCGCCGTCTCCCCCGGCCGCAGCCGGGCCAGGTGCCGCAGGGCGTACCAGGCGGTCAGGTAGGCGCAGGGCAGGGCCGCCGCGTCCGGGGTGCTCACCGTGTCCGGTACCGGCAGGACGCAGTCGGCGCGGACGGTGGCGAAGGAGGACATCACGGCGGTCCGGGTGCCGTCGACGAACATCGCGGCGACGCGGTCGCCCTCGCGGACGTCCCGTACGCCGGTGCCGACGGCGGTGACGACGCCCGCGCCGTCGAACGCGCAGACCTCCGGCCCGTCGTCCTCCGTGCGGAACTGCCGGTAGACGCCCATGGCCTGGAGCACGTTGATGAAGTTGACGCTGGTGGCGTCGAGGCGGACCTCGACCTCGCCCGGTCCGGGTCGGCGGCGGGGCTGGGCGACGAACTCGAAGGAGTCCAGGTCACCGGGGCGTGCGAGGTGGAGGGCCACCCGGTTCCGCCGCCGGTCGACCGTCGCGCGGCGGCGGTCCCGCTCGTCCATCGGAGTGTTGCGGAGCCGGGCCAGGTAGCGCGCTCCGCCCCGGTAGGCGACCTCGTCCTCCTCGTCGGGGCAGGACAGCAGTTCGGCGGCCACCTGCCGTACCGGCGTGTCCGGTGCGACGTCCAGGACGCTGGGGCGCAGTTCGGGGTGCTCGTAGCTCAGGACCCGCGTCAGGCCGCGCAGGCCCGCCTGGCCCAGGTCCGGCCGGTCGCCGGGGGCGACCTGCTGGGCGGTGCCGGTGACGGTCCACAGGCGCGGTGCCGTCCCGCCGTCCGTGGCCCTGGGCAGGGCGCGGGTCGCTTCCAGCAGGTGGGCGACGCGGTTGCGCGCCTCGCGGTCGGGCGCCGCTGCCTCGCCGGTCGCGCCGGGGGCCGGCAGATAGACCACTGCCTGGAGTGCCTGCGCACCGGTCCCGGTGAGCGCGGGCGGCTCGTCGCCGCCGCGGTCCGCGCGGACCGCGGGCGGCGTCAGGACGCGCACCGTGGCGCCGTGCTGTCGCAGGGCTTCGCCCAGCTCGGCCGCGGACGCCTCCCGGCCCGTCTCCGCCATGAGCGCCCAGGCCCCGGTCGCCGCCTTCGGACCGGGCGGTTCGCGGGTCTCCCAGACCGTTTGCAGCAGACGGCCGGCGAAGCGCTCCTCGGGGCTTTCGGCGGGTACGTGGTGGAACTCCACTCCGGTGGCGTCCGCGACCACGGTGCCGTCGTCGGCGAACAGCCGGAAGTCCGCCGTGTACCGGCCGCCGTCCGCCTCTTCGAGCGACACCAGGCAGTACCCGTCGAGCGGAACCGTGCCGTACAGCCGCAGTGCCTCGATACGCCGCGGCAGGATTCCTCCGGCGGGCAGACCGTCGGTGCGCAGGACGGCCGCGGCGACCGCCTGGAGGCAGGTGTCCAGCGCGACGGGATGCCAGTGGAACTCCCGCGCCCCGGCCCGGCCGTCGTCCGGCACCTGGATGCGCGCCAGCAAGCGGTCCGGTTTCGGGCGGTCGGCGGTCCCGCCCCGCGGCGCACTCGCGTGCAGGCTCCGCAGGCCCAGGAAGGACGGCCCGTGGAGCACACCGCGCTCCTCGCGCATCTGCCGGTAGATCTCCGGCACGTCCACGGCGTGGGGGAACTCCTCCGGCAGCCGCAGGGGATCGCGGCCCCGCGGTGCCCGTTCGTCCTCGGGCATCCTGTGCAGGCACGCTCGGGCGTGCCGGACGACGGTGCCGTCGGCGGCCGTGCCGACCACGCGCCAGCGGGCGCTGTCGGGACCGGACGCCTCGGCGGTGGCGGTGACGCGGGTGCCCTCCGCCGCCGGCAGCAGGAGCCGTTCCAGGTCGACGCCGGTGACGCGCAGGCGTTCCGGACCGGTGCCGTACAGGTCGGCCGCCGCCGCGACGGCCATCTCGCACAGGGCGGCGCCGGGCACCACGACGACGTCGTTCACACGGTGGTCGGTCAGCCACGGCAGGGTCGTCGGGGTGATCCGGGCCTGCCACAGGTGGCGTCCCGCGCCGTCGGGGTCCGTGGTGTGCGGTCCGGTGAGCGGGTGGGGCGTGGGGGACGTCCGCCGCAGCGGGGAGGGAGCCACGACGTACCGCTTGCGGTCCCACGTGGTGGGCGGGACGTCGGCCAGGGACCCCTTGCCGTAGCGGTCGGCCCAGTCCAGCGGGTGGCCGGCGCAGTGCAGCGCCGCCACGTGCGTGTGGAACGCCAGCTCGTCGTCGGTGTCGCGGAGCAGGGACGGCACCACGGCGGTGCCGGTGCGGCCGTGCGCGGCGAGGGTGGCCTGGACGGGCTGGAGCAGGACGGGGTGCGGCCCGATCTCCACGAACAGCCGGTGGCCGTCCTCGGCCGCCGCGTGCACGGCGTCGGCGAAGCGCACGACCCGGCGGAGGTTGTCCGACCAGTAGGCGGCGTCGAATCCGGGCCGGGACCGCGGGTCGTCGGCGACGGTGCTGTAGAAGGCCGCCGTCGGCGTCGTACCGGTGACACCGGACAGCGCGTCGGCCAGGTCGGGCAGGATGGGGTCCATGTGGGCGGTGTGCGAGGCGACGTCCACGTCGACCACGCGGACGCCGATGCCGCGCGCGTCCCAGTCGCGGGCCAGGTGGCGGATGCGGTCGGCGTCCCCGCCGATGACGGTGTTGTGCGGTGACGCGACGACGGCGACGGTCGCGCCCTTCTCCTCCTGTTCGGCCAGCAGCCGCTCCACCTCGGCCGGGCCCAGGGCGACCGAGGCCATCAGGCCCCGCCCCGCGGTCCGCAGGATCAGGCGCGACCGGCGGCAGATGACCCGTACCCCGTCCCGGACGCTCAGCCCTCCGGCGGCCACCGCCGCCGCCACCTCTCCCATGGAGTGACCGATCACGGCCGCCGGTTGGACACCGTGGGAGCGCCACATGGCGACCAGACCGAGCTGGAGCGCGAAGATCACTGGCTGCACCCGGTCGAAGCCGGTCACCACCTCGGGCCGGGACAGCGTCTCCCGGAGGGAGAGCCCGGATTCCTCGGCGACCAGCGGTTCGAGTTCGTCGATGACCCGGGTGAAGTGCGGATCGCGGTCCAGCAGCCGCTGGCACATTCCCGCCCACTGCGAGCCGTGCCCGGAGAAGACCCAGACCGGCCCCGGCCCGGGGTCCGGCACGGCCCGGCCGGTCGCCACCCCGGCGGGGGCCGTGGTCCCGGCCGCCAGCTCCTCCAGCCTGGCCACCAGTTCCGTCCGCCCGGTGGCGACGATCGCGGCGCGCTCCCGCGCGGGTGAGCGCCGTACGGCCAGGGTGTGCGCGACATCGCCCAGCGGGACGTCGGCCCCCTCGCTCCGCAGCCACCGGGCCAGGCGCCCGGCCGCGGAGCGCAGGGCCGCCGCGGTGCCCGCGGAGAGCGGGAAGACCCGCGGCGAGTGGCCGCCCGGGGTGTCCTGGGCGAGGCGGTCACGGGTACGGCCGGACGCGGTGGACTGGCCCTGGCGGACGACGCGGCGGGCCGGGCCGGGAGCCTCTTCGAGGACGAGGTGGGCGTTGCCGCCGCTGATGCCGAACGAGGAGACCGCGGCCAGGCGGGGGCCGCCGCGCACCGGCCACTCGGCGGTGTCGGTGGGGACGAAGAGCCGGGTGCCGCCGGGGTCGATCTGCGGGTTCCAGCGGCGGAAGTGCAGGCTGGCCGGCACCAGGCCGTGCCGCAGGGAGGCGATGGCCTTCAGCAGCCCGGCCACGCCCGAGACCGGCTCGGTGTGGCCGATGTTCGTCTTCACCGAGCCCAGCGCGCACCGGTCGCGGCCCTTGCCGTAGACCGCGGCCACCGCGGCGAACTCGATCGGGTCGCCCACCGCCGTGCCCGGCCCGTGCGCCTCCACCATGCCGACGTCACCGGCCTCGACGCCCGCACGCCCCAGCGCCAGGCGGTAGAGGTCGATCTGGGCGGGCTCCGACGGGGCGCTCAGCCGGGTACCGCGGCCGTTCTGGTTGACCGCCGTACCGCGCAGCACCGCCAGCACCCGGTCCCCGGCCCGCCGCGCGTCCGCCAGCCGTTTGAGCACGACCACTCCGCAGCCCTCGCCGCGTACGTAGCCGTCGGCCTCGGCGTCGAACGCGCGGCAGCGCCCGTTGGGGGAGAACACGCCCCACCGGGCGGGGGCGGTGACCCCCTCCGGGCCGAGGGTCAGCGACACGGCACCGGCCAGCGCGACGTCCGACTCGCCGGCCCGCAGGCTCTGGCAGGCGGTGTGCACCGCGACCAGCCCGGACGCGCAGGCGCTTTCCACGACGGTCTGCGGCCCCCGCAAATTCAACATGAACCCGACGCGTCCGGAGCCGATGCTGTCGAAACCGGTGTACATCGCATAGGCGTCGACCTCTTCCAGGGACCGCTGCACCCGCAGCATGTAATCCTTCTGGTACATCCCGAAGAACATGCCCGTCGGCGTTCCCGAAAGCCGCCGCACCGGAATACCGGCGTGCTCGATCGCCTCCCAGACCACTTCCGCCAGCAGCCGGTGTTCGGGGTCCACCCAGGGGGCTTCCTGCGCGTTGATGCCGAAGAATTCCGGCTCGTAGGCGTAGACATCGTCCTCCAGGAAGCAGCCGTACCGCAGCCGGTCGGCCACCTGGACCGGCAGCCCCTTCAGTTCCCCTTGTTCCCAGCGCTCGGCCGGCACCTTTCTCCTGGTGTCCCGACGGTCCCGGAGCAACCCCCACAACAAAGCCAGGGAAACGGCCTTGCCGGGAAATCGGCAGGCGGCCCCGACAATCGCGATCGGCTCCTCCTGATTCACCATGCCGGTTTGCGTACTCATAAGACTGACCTTTCTCCCCCTGGGGGCCTGGAAGGCAGCCGGACCGTTTCTCCGCCGCGCCGACGGGCTTCGCACGTACCCTCCATTGCGTCATACGCTCGACCGCCCTCACAGGGCGCACTATTGACGGGGAGTAGCACGGCCAAGAACGCCAAGGATTTCCGTGCGTCGAATCCAACCGATCCGGCGCGTTTACCGGCCGACCGGCCACCGGGACCCGGCCGGCGACCATCCGGCCGCTTCACGGCAATTGGCCGGCCGCGATATGCGGCCGATCCTCGGCACCTCGGTCGCGCACCGCGTCGCGCTCATCCTGGCGCGACCAGCGCGACGGTGCCGCCTCAGGCGCCCGTGCCGTGAGGGAGCGGACTGCCTCGAATTCAACTGCGCGTCCACTCGGGCATCGAGCCGAGATCAAGCGTCATTTCCGGTGCGGCGCGGGCAATCCACTCCTGCGAGATGTCTTCGGTTGCCGGGAAAACATAACATTGCGCGTCTCGCCCTGTTCGCCCTGGAAAACCTCGACGAGAGAGCTCCGAGATACGGACTCGTAGACGTGCCCCCAGAAGGCGGGCCGTGGGACACGGCCATCAAATAACGGCGAGATCGAGGGACTTGGCGCGTTCTGCACGCACGGCGCCATAAACCTCGGCCCGCGTGAACGCAGGGCAACCACGCGCCCTTTTCCGCAAGTCGGGGCCGAACCGCGGAAGACCTGGTCGCGGCGTGAAGTCACCGGCTTCGCACCGGGCAGAGCACGCGGTCACCGGTCGGTCAGGCTTCTGAGGGCGCCGACGACAGACCGTGCGCGCGGCTGCCGTGGTTGTGCGCCGCCTCGCACACGAAACGGCAATCGCATGCGCCGCTCGTACCGCTGGAGTCACCTCTTCAGTCAGTCGGCCCGGCCGGCCGCTCGGGCTCGGGCACGGACGGCAGGTGGAGGTGGAAGCGGGTGTGGCCGGGGCGACTGGTGACCTGGACGGTGCCGCCGTGCGCGGCGGTGACGGCCCGGACGATGGCCAGGCCGAGGCCGGTGCCGCCGGCGGTGCGGGAGCGGCCGTGGTCGGCGCGGACGAAGCGGTCGAAGATGTCGGCCTGCGACGCCGGGGGGATACCAGGGCCGTTGTCGGTGACGGTGAGCCGCGTCTGCGCGCCGTCCGGGGACAGGGTGATGGCCAGGATCACCTCGGTGCCCGCGGGGGTGTGCGTGCGGGCGTTGCCGAGGAGGTTGGCGATGACCTGGTGAAGGCGGTGGGAGTCGCCCAGGACGTGGACGGGTTCGGGTGGCAGGTCCAGCAGCCAGCGGTGGCCGGGCGCGACGGCGCGGGCGTCGTCGACGGCGTCGAGGGCGAGCCGGGTGAGGTCCACCGGCTCGCGGGCCAGCGGGCGGCCCGCGTCGAGCCGGGCGAGCAGCAGCAGGTCGTCGACCAGACCCGACATGCGTCGCGCTTCGGACTGGACGCGTTCCAGCGCGTGCCGCACGTCCGGAGGGAGCGGGCCCTCGTACCGCAGGGCGAGTTCGGCGTGGGCCCGGACGGCGGCGACGGGGGTGCGCAGCTCGTGGCCGGCGTCGGCGGCGAACTGCCGCAGCCGTTCCTCGCTCGCGTGCCGGCGGTCGAGGGCGTCGCCGACGTGGCCGAGCATCCGGTTCAGCGCGGTCGCGACCTGCCCGACCTCGGTGCCCGGGTCGCTCGCAGGCAGCGGCGCGGGCAGCGCGACCTGCCCGCTGGCCAGGGGCATGCGCGTGACTTCGGCGGCGGTCGTGGCGACCCGGTCCAGGGGCCGGAGGGAGAGCCGTACCCACAGGGTGCCCGCCACCGCCGTCGCGGCCAGGGCGGCGCCGAACACCAGCGCCTCGACCATCTCCAGCCGGTGGACGGTGTCCTCGACCGGACGCAGCGGCAGCCCGGTGATCATGACGTCGCCGTCGTCGCCGGCCACAGCGGTGACCCGGTAGCGCTCCAGGGCGCCGAGCCGGACGGTGCGGCTTCCCCCGCCGACGGGAACGGCGGCCAGCGCCCGGCGGTCCTCCTCCGCCAGCGGCACGGCCGCCTGGGCGTCGTCGCGCACGACGGCGGCCTGCGTGACGCGGCCGTGCAGCAGCCGGGCGCCGAAGGTGCCGTTCGCCTGGCCCCGGGTGTCGGGGCGGTTGTCCGCGTCCGGGCTCTCGCCGTGCTCCAGGCTGGCGGCGAAACGGCCACCGGACGCGTTGAGCTGCTGGTCGAGGCGGCCCACCAGGAAGTGTTCCAGGGAGATGACGGTGGTGGCGCCCACAGCCAGGCACGCCGCGGCGAGGAGCACCACCAGTCCGGCGGTCAGCCGGGCCCGCAGCGAACGGGGCGGGCGCGGGAGGCGGCGCCGCTCGCTCACGCGCGCCCGCCCGCGGAGCGGTACCCGGTGTCCCGTCCGGCGGGCGACGCGCCTCCTTGCCGGGGGGCCTGCTTGAGTACGTATCCCACACCCCGCACGGTGTGGATCAGCGGCTCCCGACAGGCGTCGATCTTCTTGCGGAGGTAGCTGATGTAGAGCTCGACGACATGGGCCCGGCCGCCGAAGTCGTAGGACCAGACCCGGTCCAGGATCTGTTCCTTGGACAGGACCCGGCGCGGATGGCGCATCAGGAACCGCAGCAGCTCGAACTCCGTGCGCGACAGGTCCACGACCTGGCCCGCCCGGCTCACCTCACGGGCCTCCTCGTCCATCACCAGGTCCGCGAAGACCAGCCGGTGGTCGCCGGGCGCGTGCGTCATGCCGGCCCGGCGCAGCAGTCCGCGCAGCCGGGCCAGCACCTCCTCCAGGCTGAACGGCTTGGTCACGTAGTCGTCGCCGCCCGCCGTGATGCCCGCGATGCGGTCCTCCACCGCGTCCCGGGCGGTCAGGAACAGCACGCAGAGGCCGGGCGCGCGCTCGCGCAGCCGGCGCAGCACCGCGATCCCGTCGATGTCGGGCAGCATCCAGTCCAGCACCACGGCGTCGGGGTGGAAGGCCGCGGCCGTCTCCAGCGCCGAAGTACCGTCGGCCGCGGTGCGGACCTCGCACCCCTCCGCGCGCAGCGCGGCGGCCAGGACGTCGGTGAGGTCCGGTTCGTCGTCGACGACGAGTACCCGGGCAGGGGTGCCGTCGGGCCTGTTCAGGGCGGGTGGCGAGGGGTGGTTCCGCATGGTGCCTCCAGCATCTCCCGGCATGGCCGCGGGCGGGGCGGGCCGGGCCTCTGAGTTTCCTCTGAATGCCGCCGCGGGCCGCCCGTTCAGAAGGTTCTCAGAGCCGGGACGGCGAGGCTGGCCCTCCGAACGGTCCAGCGCACGAAGGAGAGACGCCACCGTGGCCGACCTCGTCCCCGCCCGCGGCACCGCCGCCCGCCCCGGCTCCCGCCACCGCGGCACCCCGCGCCGGGCCCGTCCCGACCCCGGCCCCCTGCTCGCCCGGCTGCTCATCGCGGCCGGCGCCGCGGCGGTCCTCGCCCTGTGGTGGGCCGACACCCCGTCCGTGGCCGGGCCCGCGGACTGGCTCACCAACGGCGGACGCGTCACCGGCCTCCTCGCCGGGTACGCCAGCGCCGTCCTGCTCGCCCTCATGGCCCGCGCGCCGCTGCTCGACCACGCGATCGGCACCGACCGGCTGGCACGCTGGCACGCGTACGGCGGCCGATGGACAATCAGTCTCGTCCTGGCCCACACGCTGCTGATCCTGTGGGGCTACGCGCTCACCGGCCACACCGGCCTCGTCGCCGAGACCTCGGCCGTCGTCCTGCACTACCCCGACATGCTCAAGGCCACCGCGGGCTTCCTGCTCTTCCTGCTGACCGCCGCCGTCTCCGCCCGCGCGGTACGCCGCCGGGTCGGCTACGAGACCTGGCACTACCTCCACTTCGCCACGTACGCGGCCGTCTTCCTCGCCTTCGGCCACCAGCTCTCCAACGGCGCCGACTTCGCGGGCGACGGACCGGCGCGGGCCGCCTGGTACGCGCTGTACGTGGGGGTGGCGGCGCTGGTGGGCTGGTACCGCTTCCTCGTGCCGCTGCGGTCGGCGTACCGGCACCGGCTGCGCGTCGCCGCGGTCCGTCCCGAAGCGCCCGGCGTCGTCTCGGTGTACCTCACCGGCGAACGGCTGGAGGAACTGGGAGCCCGGCCCGGACAGTTCTTCCGCTGGCGTTTCCTCGCCCCGGGGCTCTGGTGGACGGCCTCCCCCTACTCGCTGTCGGCGCCCGCCGCTCCCGGGTTCCTGCGCATCACCGTCAAGGCCGTCGGCCGGCACAGCGCCGCCGTCGCCGGACTGGCGCCGGGCACCCGCGTCTGGGCCGAGGGCCCGTACGGCGGCCTCACCGCCGCCCGTGCCCGCGCCCGCAAGTCGCTCCTCATGGCGGGCGGCGTCGGCATCACCCCGCTGCGCGCCCTCTTCGAGACGCTTCCCGGTGACACGGCCCTGATCTACTGGGCCCGGCGCCCCCAGGACCTCGCCCTGCGCGGGGAACTCGACGCGATCGCCGCGGATCGCGGCGCCCGCGTCCACTACTCCGTCTCCGCCCCGGCCGGTCACGCGCTCCCCCTCACCGCGCCGGCCCTCGTCCGGCAGGTGCCCGACCTCGCCGAACGGGAGGTGTATCTGTGCGGCCCGCCCGGCATGACCGACGCGGCCCTGACCGCCCTGCGCGCCGCGGGCGTACCGCGGCGCCGCGTCCACCACGAGTCCTTCGCCTTCTGAGACCCGTCCCGGCTTCCGGCGAGACCCCGATCTCCGCACCCCGTCCCAAGGAGAGACCGTGCGCAAAGCCGCCGCCACCACGCTCACCAGCGTCGTCGGCATCGTCCTGCTGCTCTCGCTCAAACCGCACCAGGCCGCCGCCCCTTCCGCGGCCCCCGCCCCGTCATCGGCCGGCGGCCCGCACTCCGCCCCCGCCCCGGCGGGCCCGGGCGGGGCCGGGCGCACCTTCACCGGTGATGTCGTCGGCACCCCGTACGGTCCCGTGCAGGTCGCCGTCACGCTCAAGGGCGGGCGGATCGTCACGGTCAAGGTGCTCCAAGTGCCTTCCGGGAACGGACGCGACCGGGAGATCGCCGCGACCGCCGTACCGCGGCTGACGCAGGAGGCCCTGAACGCCCAGAGCGCCCGCGTCGACGCCGTGTCGGGCGCCACCTACACCAGCGAGGGATATGTGCGGTCCCTGCAAAGCGCCCTGGACCAGGCCCATGGGCACGCCCTCTGAGCCCGCGGCGGCCCGGGCCGCCGAACGTCCCGTCGGCGGGTCCCGCTCCGCCTCCCAGGGCTCCCGTCACCCCGGCCTCCGTCACGTCGAGCACGTCATGGGCACCGTCTTCTCCTTCGACATCCGCGACCGGCCGACCCCCGCCCTCGTCTCCGCCCTGCGGCAGGCCGTCGCCTGGCTCCACCACGTCGACCGGCTCTTCTCGACCTACCGCCCCGACAGCGCCGTCAGCCGCCTCGCCCACGGCACCATGACGCTCGACGAGGCCCCGAATGTGGTCGCGCGCGTCCTCCGCCTGTGCGAGGAGGCGGAAAGGCGCACCCGCGGATGCTTCACCCCCCGTCCCGGAGGGCGCCTGGACCCCTCGGGGCTCGTCAAGGGCTGGGCCGTCGAGGAAGCGTCCCGGATCCTGCGCGCGGCCGGCGCGGCCAACACCTGCGTCAACGGCGGCGGCGACCTCCAGCTCGGCGGCGAGGCATCGCCCGGCACGCCTTGGCGCGTGGGTATCGCCGACCCCCGCCGCCCCGGCCGCCTCCTGACTGTCGTGACCGGCCGTGACCTGGCCATCGCCACCTCGGGCACGACGGAACGCGGCTGCCACATCACCGACCCCCGCACCGGGGCCCCGGCCACGAAGGCCCTCTCCGCGACCGTCACCGGCCCGCACCTCACCTGGGCCGACGCCTACGCCACCGCCCCGGTCGTCCTGGGGCCCGAGACCCGGCAATGGATCGCCGGCATCCCCGGCTACAGGGCACTGATCGTGCCGGCCTCACCCCGGCGGGAGAACTGAGGTCCCCGCCGGCAAGAGGCCCGCCTGAGCCCGCACCGGCCGGCAGGCGCGTCCACGTCGGCGTGACGACCCGGCGAGACCGCTGCCGCCGAGCCCCCTGAGACCGGTGCGGGCCGTCGCCCGGCTCGGGGACGCTCCGGGAGGAAGCCAGCCGCGCCGCGGCGGCCGGTCCCCGCGCGGGGGCCGTCGGTCCGCGCCCGCGTTCCCCGCCCCGCGAAACCGTCTCCCGCCGCCCATTCGGCTCCGGCGACGCCGCCCGGCACCCCGCCACGCCGTGGGCGGGACCGCCCGCCGCGCACCCGCTCTCGTCCGTCCACGCCACGCCCGAAGACAACACGCCACGCCACCGTGGTGAGGACCAGGACCTTGCACCGGTCATCTCCGTGCGAGCCGAGGTGAGCCGATGGTTCGCTCTCCCTCCGGTTGTCACCGGCTGGATCAGCTCCCACGCTTCGTCCGGCAGGCCACGCGGGTACGGCTCACGTGCGTCCCCACTTACCAGGGCACCGCGCTCTCCGCCGATGATGCCCCCAAGCGGAGAATCCGCCTGCAAGTACTACGAGGACCCGCTGAACCTCGCAGAACACCCATGCGAAGCAGATATTCGGCCGACCCCATCCGGTGACCCGCGCGATGTCTGATCAATGGCCCGAGGACAGCTCATCAGCCCATTCCTCAAGCGCTCGGGCCGTTGCGCGGACCTGATCGGCAAATGCAGTAGCGGAAGCTCCCCGGCCTGGGACTACTTGATCGTCGGCGACCGAGGCCTCCAGGATCTGCCGGACCCTGTCGCTGATGGCATCGCGAACAGTGTGGGGCAAAACCTGGATCGTCACGTGCAGAGACGCCTGGTCGGTCGTCGATGAGGCATGCAACCATCCACGGGGGATATACAGCAGATCCCCAGGACAAAGTTCGACGTGGATCAGTCTGTCCTGATCGAGCACGTGCCCGGCCCCCGGGTGGCCACCGCTGACCGGCAGCCTGTCAGACAAGGGTGGGGCGAGGGTCCAGTGTTTGGTGCCCTCCAGCTGAAACAGGAAATTGTCCTCGCCGTCGAAATGCAGGGCCAGGCCGCTGGCACGAGGTGGTGTGTGAAAGGCATGGGCCTCCGCCTCCCGGCCCACATCTGCCTCCAGCCGTCGCACCAGGTCGGCGACGGACCGATGCAGCAGGTGAATTCCGGCAAGTATTACCGTGGCCCCACCTTGGCGATAGCTCGCCACTATTTCCGGCGCCACCAGATCGTCATGGACCAGCCCACCTACCTCCTCTTCCCGGCAGAGGAGTTCGTGGGCGACTGGTCGCCCCTTGTCCACCACCGTAACGAAGCCGCTGCGCAGGGCTCCGTACTCAATCAGCTCTTCGAACACCGCGCTGGTGAAAACACTGCGGAAGCAGTTGGGGTCGGCTGCCCGCAGCAGCAAGGGCTCACGCTCCCAGTGCTGTGCGTAAAAGGTTTCCGGCAACTCGATCGCGGGTGGGTCGGCACGGTATCTCACCGGCGTCCCCGCCGTTCCAGCAGTCGCCTGTCGAACTCTTCGCGTCGGATGAGACACACAGCGAGCAGCACTGTCAGCGCTGCATCAGGCGGGGTACCGAGCTCGGAGGCGACAGCGCTTCCCAGCCTGGCCAGGTTCTCGCGAGGTGCGCCGTTCCGACGAATGCGCGTCAGGCCGGACTCTGCGAAGCGGGCCCGCATCTCTTCCCATAGATCCAGGCCGGCATCGATGGACTCTTTCCAGCCGAGTTTCCAACCGCCCGCGTGGGACCCTCGCTCAACGGTGATCATGAGATGCGGTATGCGATGGGTGTAGGCGACAAGGCCCAACGCCGCGAGGACCCGGTCCGTGCCCTGGCCGAGGACTACGCTTTGCGGCTCAAGAGCCGCTTCTTCCGGTTCATACTGAGTGATGATCACGCCAACCTCCACGCTCGCTCGAAACGGTCACGCTTCTCGGCTGCCGAGCCGCCTGCGCAGAGATGTGGAGATACGGGCAGCGGCCACCCGGTGTCCATCAATGTTCCGAGTTGCGGGACCAAGGGCGAGCGAGGCGAGGGCCCCGATGGCATATAACCCAGTGATGCCGGAAATCTGAAGGGTGGTCTCGTCCATCAGAGGCAGTCCCCCGTGGGTTCGGATTTCGGCTCCTGAAACCTCGGGCGCGAGTGGGGGCCGCGTGCCCAGCGCCAGATGAGCCTGAGACACCCGCAGCGGCGCGCCGCCATCAATACACAGTGCAACTCCGGTTGGATCGGCACGTAGTTCCGTGACCACCGTTTCGCGGTGGACGCTGAGAAGGCCGACTTCCTCCCACGCCCGCAAACGCGGGCGGAACTCAAACATGATGGAGGGGCGACGTTCGACTGACAGCATGGCCCATCGGCGCTCCAGCGAGTCCAGGTGAAAGATCGCCCGGCCTTCAGGGCGGAAAAACGCGGCATTCACATCGGCGCACTGGTAATGCTCCTTGCCTCGGAACACCCAATCGACGGCCAGACCGCGCGCGCAAAGATCGGCCACGATGTGCGCAGCGCTCAGTCCCGCGCCGATCACCGCGTGACGTCCGTCGATCGGCTCGCAGGGTTCATCCCAGTACCGTACGCGTTCGGACGCGGTGTCCCAGCCGTCCGGAGCCTCGCGCCGCGCTTCACCGACAGCGAGGACTACTGCTGTGGCTCGGACATCGCCCCGGTCTGTCGCCACTCGCCACCCGTCGCCGTCCGCGACGACCTTCTGGACCTCCGCACGTCGAGATCGCTCGGTGATGCTGTGGGTGGCTGCCACATGTGAGCAGAAACCCTCGAAAACGTCGAGAGGTGCCACAGCGCGCTGGCCCGACTGCGCCATTCGCACCTCGTTCTGCTCGATCGCGGTGAGGTGGTTCCAGTTCAGTCGAGCGAAGTCGAGCATCTCGCAGTCGCTGTGTCCCTCGGCTCCAGGATGATGTTCATAGGGGCTGCGCAGGATCATCTGGCCAACGCTGGCCGTCCGTTCGAAGAACTGGCCGCCAAGGCGGGGCCCGCGCTCCAGGATCAGGTAGTCCCTGATTCCGTCATGCCAGAGACGAGCCGCGAGGCTGAGCGCGGCCAAGCCGCCGCCGACGATGACCGCACTGGCTGTCGGGGGAAGTTCCGGTCGTTCGGGCACCATCAAGGCACTCGGCGTGGCTCCGACGAGGCGCCGGCCTCGAGGACTGTCGAGGAGTTCCGGTGCAGGGATGAACGTGTATGTCATAGCTGGGTCTCTCGTTGTCCGGGGACGCCCGGGGCGGGTCAGGACGTCCCTGCGGGGGCCGACTTCACGTCTCGTTGGGGAACACCGGTCAGAGGGAACCTGGCGACACGGGACAGGAGCAGCGGGATCGCGGCTGCGATACCGCATCCGCCCAGCGTCATCAGGGCACCGCGGGCCCCCAGTGCCACCACGAGGGTGCCACCTCCCGCAGCGCCCAGCGTGCGGGCTACGCCGTTCAGGACGCCGGCGGCGGCGGTAACCCGGCCGAGGCGATCGGCGGGAGTAAGAAGCTGACGGGCCGAACCAGCGGTGATGAAAGCAAGTGCGGAGCAGCCGTCCATGAGCAATACCGCCGGAAATGCGATGCCAAAACTAGGGCTGGCGCCCAGCCAGAGGCAGGTCAGTGCGAGGCCGAACAGGACAAGCCCCAGCAGGGGACCCCACGGTGCCCGTTCGACCATGCGTGCGACCACTAAGCCGACGAGCAGCCCGCCGACGCCCGCTGCAGAGAGCAGCAGCCCCACTTCCACGGTGCGCAACCGCAAGGCCTGGACGGCCAAGCTGATGACCATGACTCCGGACGAGCCAGCTGCCACATACATATAGGCAGTGGCGATCTGGAGAAGTCGCTGGGTCGGATCGCCGATCAGCAATCTCACTCCAGCCAGCATGCCGGCGTGCTTGGCGTGAGTGGCGTCCTCCCCCGGGTCCCGCCTTTGGTCCAGTCGGGAGTTCGGGAGCCGAAGCAGTAACAAGGCGGAGAGAAGAAAGGAAGCCGAGTTCAGGACGATGGCGACCGAGGCGGAGAACCTGGCAAGTACAGCTCCGGCAAGGGCCGGTCCCGCAAGGGTGGCGGCCGCGTCACCGGTCTCCAGAGCGGTGTTGGCGCGCATGATGCGAGCAGAGGGCACCAGCGCCGGCAGGTAGGACTGCGCGGAGACGTTGAACAAGACATCTCCGCAACCCAGCAGGAAGGACACGCCGATCAGAATCGCGGCCGGCGGGTGGGGGGCGAGAAGAGCAATGGCGAGCCCAGCCGCCAACACAGCGCGCCAGATGTCGGCAGTGATCATCAGCCGGCGCCGTTCCCGCAGATCGACGTAGTGTCCCACGGGCAGTGCGATAAGGAACGTGGGGGCCATATTGGCTGCTGTCACGAGGCCCGCCAAGAGGGCATCCTGTGTGGCCAGCAGGATCACCATCGGCAAGGCGGTCTCCGCCAGCCGATCACCCAGGATCGAGACAGTGCGGGCCGTGACGAAGCGAACCAGCCCTGGAGTACTCATTGATGTGATGTCCTGCTCGGCTACTAGTGAGGTGGCCGCGATGCGCACGGCCGCCCCTGGACCAGGTGTCAGCCGTTGATCAGCGTGACCGGGATGAAGAGCTCGATTGCCGGCCTGGGCGGCATACCGTTGTCCACTACGTGACGGATCTGTTCGGCCAGCCGCTGCTTGACCGGTTGCGCCGGTTGCGTCGGCTTCTGTGGCTGTTGCGGACCGGTGCCGGGGACCTCAGCCGGCGGTGGCACGAAGCGCGAGTGGGCAATGACCGAGCGCTTGCGGGCCGCCTCGATGGTGAACATCTTCAGCACCGCCTCCCCAGGACGCACCTCGCCGTCATAGAAGGTGATGCGTTCTTGGTCCGGTGACATGAAGGTCTTGGCGAACTGTCGCGAGACGAGTTGCGCCGTGCGTCGGCAGTGAAGCGAGTGTTCTCTTCGCACGTCATCTGCCAGGTGAGCCAGGGCAGGTCGGTGAGGTTGGTCTCGCTCTTGACGACATGTCAGCGGCCGGGTTCGGGGAGCTCGAAGGACACCACGATGTCGTGGCTGTTCCCGCCGATCGCGCCACTGATCAGCAGGGTCCGCCGGGCGAGGTCGGCAGTGGCGGCCATCTGAATGTCTTTGGCTCGTAACTCCCCCACAGCTATAGGGGCGTCATTGGTGATGGTCACGAGGGTTCCTCTCGTTGCTCCGTTACTGGAGTTGCGCTCAATGCTTGACGGTGCACTTTGTAACCGTCAAGAGTCAGTTCCGAAGTTGGCTGACGAGCCAGAAGGAACAGCCATCAACCCACACCCCACACTGCCGTTCCATTGCTCGGATGACCGGGTGCTTGCGACGGGAGATAGTCGATCCATGGAGAGGCTTGCACTGACCAATGGACTACGCGTGGTGCTGGATCCACACGACGCCCACGGGCTGGTGGCAATATCCGCGCACTACGAGGTTGGTTCTCGGACAGAGCCACTTGGCAAGAACGGAGTGGCTCATCTTTGCGAGCACTTACTGTGCGACAGGTCCGCTGCCCCTTTGGTGGGAGCCGTGCTCGACGCCGGCGGGATACTCAACGCCACCACACAGGCTGACTACACCGAATACTACGGAGTTCTACCGGCAGATCGGGCCGAGGCGTTACTGCGCCTGGAAGCCGAACGAATGGCCACACGAAAGATCAGCAAACGACAGCTGAAGGAGCAGGTGGAAGTCGTCAAGGACGAAATCCGCGCCAACATTGACGGCCAAGTCTTTGGAGGTTTCCCTGGATGTGGCTCCCCGAAGCGGCTTACGCCTTTCCTCAACACGCACACAACGGTTATGGTGCGAGTCACATCGACACCCTCCTTTCCCCAGCGATGTCGAGCAATTTGCCGCGACTTACTACGTCCCGTCCCGGGCAGTCCTCACCGTAAGCGGGTCCGTTGATTCTCGACACATGCGAGCCCTGATCGAGAAAAACTTTGGCAGAATACGCTCCCACGCCCCCTTCTCGGTACTCGAAGGTCGCGCTGCAGCTACAGTAGAGGAAGAACCCGAACTCGACGCGGACCGCGTCATGGCCCATCGGGATCCGCATGCACCGCATCCTGCTACCGCGATCGCATTCCGTGCACCGGTGCGCCGCGGCATCTCTCGCAACCTGCTGGCCGCCGTTCTTCTGGCGGATATCTTGGTCAACCATCCCCTAGGAAGACTCGACCGGGTAGCGGACGAACGCGGTGGCATTACCGAAGTGGCCAGCTACCTTGGGCTTTTCGGCAATCCTTTCGATGGCCGAAACCCGCTGCCGTTCGTCGTCGAGGTCTTCCACCAGAAGGATCTGTCCACGACGGACGCTGTCGCCATGGTGCGTCACACACTGGCCGGCATCGCGAACGAGGGACTGGAGCAGGGCGAAGTGACCCGCACTGCTCGTCGCATCGCCGCTCAGATGTGGCGAACCCAGGACCAGGTCATGGGCCGGGCCCTCATGACAGGCTCGATCGAGCTGATCCATGGAGATAGCGCGAAGGTGCTGGATCTGCCGCACACGCTGCTGCAGATAACGGCGGCCGAAGTCCGCGCCGTGGC
Source organism: Streptomyces sp. NPDC003077 (assembly GCF_040611095.1). Lineage (NCBI taxonomy): Bacteria > Bacillati > Actinomycetota > Actinomycetes > Kitasatosporales > Streptomycetaceae > Streptomyces > Streptomyces sp. NPDC003077. Next base: position 110,453 of record NZ_JBEXNM010000017.1, read on the forward strand.
CCGGGACCTGCTCGCACAGAAAGTGGCGGTGCTCACTCTGGAGGTGGGTCGGTGATCGTCGGAGCTCCTGATCTGCAAGAGGCATTGGCTGCACCCGCGGAGGGACAGCACGTGCCGGGTGTTCTCGCGGTGCGGTACGGAGACGTCCCGCTAGTGGAGATCAACGGCTACACACCGTTGCGGTCGGAGTTCCGGGGCACTCCCAGGCAAGCGGAAAGTCTGCGGATGCTGCTCGCGGCGTTCCTGATGTCCGCGGGCTCCGCAGCGGGCGGCCGGTCGAGCATGGACGAATTGGCCGCTTGCCACGGAGCACAGGCCGAGGTGACGGCGTACGGAGAGGGGCTGTTGTGGAGTTTGCCTCTCCGCAGACAGTTGGAGTTTGCCCCTCCTGGCAGACAGTTGGGAGGACTTCCTGGCACACGCGGCGGAGTCGCTCATCGCAACGTTCGGTGTACCTGATGCTCTGAGACTCCTGCGTGAATCTATGGAGGCACAGGCGCAAGTGGCTCTCCTCGATCGTCAGGCAGTTGCTTCTACTTACATCCGGAGCATGCTTGCCTCAGGAAGGGATGACAGGTCCGAGCCCTTCGGGCTGGCGAGCACCTATTTGGACGGCGCAGAGGCCCTCCTGACGGGCCGACATGCCCTCGGTTTCCTGGATCTGGACACCGCCTGCTTCACGGCGGTGTCCAGTATCAACGCGGAGGAACTGGGCCGAGGGCTGGAACGTTTCATGACCACCTTGAACATGGCGGCCCGCACGGCACACAAAGACATGCTCGCGGCGCCCTCAGGGCCGAAATACCGGATGGAGCGGAAGTCCACCGGGGCATCCGACAAGGAGACCCCACCCAAGGCCGGCGACGAGGCTCGCGCGCGAATCCTCAGGGTGGGCGGCGGTGAGACCGCTTGCCTGCGCATAGCATGGTCGGCCCCCCGCCGGGACGCCCCCGACTACCCCGCATTCTTTGTAGCGCAGCACACACTCGGCGGTGGCTACCGCTCCCGACTCATGCGGCGCTTCCGCAACGAACTGGGGTGGAGCTATTCCCCGTGGAGCGTGATCCGGCACGAACCCGGCCGCTCCTTTATGGAAGTCAACGTCGAGGTGCCCATGGAGCACCATCAGGCGGCATGGGGTGTTGTGCTAGCGGCCGTGGCGGAACTACGTGAGGAGCCCCTGCCTTGGGGAGAACTGCGTAGGGCAACCGCTACGGCCTGCGGCACTGCTGCTGCCGCCCTGGCACCGCAACGCGGCCTTGCCGCTTCCCTTACGCATGTTCGCGCTCTTGGGGTGGAGGCCGGCTGGCTCTGGCGCTGGCCTCAAGCGCTTGCCCGTGTACGCCCCGCCGACGTGCTCAACGCCGCACATCGGTATCTGCGAGTCGCGGACGCCGTGCGCGTAACAGTCCTTCCTACGACGTATCCAAGAGAACAGGATGACGCAAAAGAACTATAACGGTCATCTCCGAAGAACTGGCCCAGCAAACAAACACCCGTTCAGCCACGTGGACGCACAGGAGCGCTGTGAACCATCATGCCGACATGTCGGTGCCTGGCTCGGTCGCAGCCTGGGACACCGCAGGAGCCGTGCTGCTGACCCTTTGGGCCGCGGCGATGTGGGCCGCGGTGGGCATCCTCGCCATCGCGGACCGTGGGACCGAACGTCCCTGGCTGCGACGCATCAGTACAGGCGTCATCGTGTTGGGGGTGCTCGGCCAGCTCGGGCATTTCCAGGAACATGTGGCGCAGGCGGCGTACTGGGTCGCCCATCCCGCGTCGGAGGCCTGGATGACGCCGTGGGGCGACAGCCTGGCACGGGGTATGGGACAAGTCGATCCGACGAAACCACCACTCGGCATGGAAATTCTCCACGTGACCGGGAACTTCATTTTTCTCGCTGGGCTGGTGGGCATCGCACTGATCACGCGGCAGTTGAGCCATCACACCAACTCGCACAAGTGGGCAAAGACGGGCGTATGGATGCAAAGCATTCACGGCGCAGAGCACATCGCACTGACGCTGTCCGTCGCCTTTGGGGCAACCCGTGCGATCGGTCTGTCAACATGGTTCGGCGTGATCGACCCGGGGCCAGCGCTCACCACATACCGGGTGTGGTGGCACTTCGTCGCCAACCTCCTCGGCACTGCCATCCTCGCCACCTCTCTGTACCACTTCTGGAAAGAGAAGCGGACACTTCCTCAGCAGGAGGAAGCCGGACGCCTCGATGCCACCGATGTCCGACACGCCACATCCCCGGCGTAACAACATCGCGCTGGAAGCCTTTGGTGGGCGTCTCCTTCCAATCCTTCGTCCCGACCTGCCCAGTTGGCATCGTTCTAGGTGTCTCGCCAGGCAGGGGCGGGCTCGCCGGTGAGGCGGCAGGCCATCAGGTCGATCATTCGGAGTTGGATGAGGGCGGCGGAGCGGGCGGGCAGCGACTCGTGGTCGCGGGCGAGCCGGCGGAACATCATGATCTATCCGAAGGTGCGCTCGGCCGCCCACCGGCGGGGCAGCGGGGTGAGCCCCTTGCTGCCCAGGTCGCGCTGGACGGCTTGGAGCCGAGGCCGAGCCGGGTGGCGTGTTCCGTGCAGGTCGCGCGGAAGGCACTGTCGGCCCACAGTTTGCGCAGGCGGGCTCCGTTCCCGTGCGCATCAACCTGTTGGTAGTGCCGTGTCGGTCTGCTGCATCACAGCGCTCGGGGCGGTCATAGGCTCCCGGCCATGGCATCCCAGCCCGTAACCAGACCGCCTTGTTCCTCTGGTGACCACGACGGCAAAGAGAGTGCGTAGCCCGTCTTGCTAGGCCCGGCCGAAGGTGTGGCAGGCGGCCGTCGGCGCCAGGCGCAATGACACTTCGACCAGAGCCCGACGCAGCCGAGCGACCTCGATCCGGCCCTGGTTCACCCCGGAGTAGAGGGCATGGGCCCACCTCGGTGCTCAGGGCGGGGGCCAGGTCCATGAGCGTGCGGACCGGGCCGTCCGTGCCCAGCAACGCGTCACACAGCTCGACCAGGACATCACCGTACGAAAGTAGGCAGGAGTACAACTCTCCGGAATCGCCGTCACCGCTGCGGATGCGTCCCGTTGCACCCCGTGCTCAACCGTCCTCTCCGCACGCGCGGAGGTGAGCCGGAGCTGGAGGAGCCGACGCCGAAGCCGTTCGGTGTCCGCAGGCGCGGGAGGCCTCCGGGACCTGCTTGGCGCGCCCGGGGAGCGACAGGGGTTATGCCCCCTGTTGTGGTGTAGCGGAGGGGATCTGGTCTTTGGTTTTCGGGTAGAGGGCCCATGCTTCCTTCGGGGAGGTAGTGGCGCGTTCGTGCGGGGAGCGCAGGAACGCGGTCCCAAACACCTCGGTCTCGCTGTCGCCGACCAGCAGTCCGAGCACTTCTCGTCCGTAGTCCTCGGTGATGCCGGTGGCGATGGCCACGGCCTGGGGGACGATCTGGTGGTTGACCCGGGCCTTGCAGTAGTCGCGTCCAGGTAGAGGTAGGGGAAGCGGGTGTGGTCCAGGGGCCGGGTGCGGAAGACGGACAGTTCCGCGTCCAGGCCGCCGCAGATCCGGGAGACCTCGCTCTTGGAGATCCCGGTGTCACCGCCCAGGGCTTTGACCCGGCCGTCCACGCTGCGGGGGACACCCCGTGCACGTATGCCTCCATGATCACGGCCCCACGCCTCCGGATTCCGGACCGAGACATATTGCGTTGGAGCGCACTCCAACTCCTAGGTTTCGGAAGCATGCGATACGTCAAACTCGGAACGACCGGGCTGGAAGTCTCCGCCATCACCCTCGGCTGCATGAGCTTCGGCGAGCCGGACCGGGGCGGCGAGCCCTGGTCGCTGGGCGCGGACGCCAGCCGGGACATCATCAAGCAGGCCCTCGAAAGTGGCGTCAACTTCCTCGACACGGCCAATGGGTACAGCGCCGGAAGCAGCGAGGAGATCGTCGGCCAGGCGGTCAAGGACTTCACCCGGCGCGAGGAGGTCGTTCTCTCCACCAAGGTCTGGATGCGGATGCGCCCCGGCCCGAACGGCGCCGGGCTGTCCCGCAAGGCGATCTTCGCCGAGCTCGACGCCTCCCTGAAGCGACTGGGGACCGACTACATCGACCTGTACCAGATCCACCGCTGGGACTACGACACACCGATCGAGGAAACCCTTGAGGCGCTGCACGACGCGGTCAAGTCCGGGAAGGTCCGCTACATCGGAGCCTCTTCCATGTACGCCTGGCAGTTCACGAAGGCCCTGTACCTGGCTGACCTGAACGGCTGGACCCGGTTCGTGTCGATGCAGGACCACTACAACCTCATCCACCGAGAAGCAGAGCGGGAGATGCTCCCGCTCTGCGCCGACCAGGGCATCGGCGTGATCCCGTGGAGCCCGCTGGCGCGGGGCAGACTGACGCGGGCCCGGGACACCGCCACGGCGCGTGCCGAGACCGACGAGGGCGGCAAGATCCTCTACCGCGACGAAGACCAGGAAGTGGCCGAGCGCGTCCACGAGATCGCGGGCAAGCGGGGTCTGTCCCCGGCCCAGGTCGCCCTGGCCTGGGTCATGCGCAACCCGGCGGTGACCTCGCCCATCGTCGGGGTCACCAAGCCGGCCCAACTGGCCGACGCGGTCGCCGCGGTGGACGTCGAACTCGACGAGCAGGAGGCCGCCTATTTGGAGGAGCCCTACCAGCCGCACGCGGCCGCCTACCTGGAGGAATCCTTCTACAAGCAGCGGCCTGTGGCGGGCTCCCGGTAGTCCGGGGCGGACTCGTCCCGGCGGGCTTCGGCATCGGCCTGTCCGGAGCCGTGGGCACCTCTGCCATCACCGGCTCACTCGGCCGCGGCCGGCAGGGAGTCGCCTCCGCGATGAACGACACCACACGCGAGGTCGGCTCGGCCGTCGGCATCGCCCTCATGGGATCGATCTACCGGCAGCCACTACCGCTCCGACCTGCCCGACTCTCTCGACCGGCTCCCCGCCGAAGCCGCCGAGGCCGCACGGGACTCCGCCGCGGCGGGCCTTCGTGTCGCCGATCACCTCGGTGCCCGAGGCGTGGCCCTGGCAGACGGCGTCAAGTCCGCCTTCATGGACGGCTTGTCCGCCTCGCTCATCGCCGTCGGCATCGTCGTTCTCGCCGCCGCGATCGGGTGCCTGTTCCGCGCGCCGAAGACACCGCCGACATCCGACTGAGCGAGGGAAAGCCCCCGGTCTGCCGCGCCAACGGCACCGACGAGAGGACGGTTCCCAGTCCCGATACAAGAACGCGGCTCGAACAGCAGGGCCAGGTTGTTTCTGACGGCTCTCGGGCAGTGGTCGCGGAGCCAGATGCCGATCGCGGCGACGGTCAGGGTGCCGCTGTAGACGTGATCGCGTTTGTCATATCGGGTGAGTGCACGGATCCGCAGGCTTGCCGAAGGAAGGAGCCCGCGCCTTGACCACCGGCCCCGGCGTGCGCGTTCACCACGGCGCACCCCATGGCACCGCCATCGAGGCCGCCGACGAGGCGGACCTGAACACCGTTTGGAACGCTTGCGGACCGAACTAGCCGGCGCGCTCCAGCACGGCACCATCGTGCCGGAGCGCGCGAACGCGGCCAGGCGAGCCGCGACGGATCAGAGCGGATCGGGCCGAGGAGAACGGCGGGTGGGCTGTGGCGCCCGAGATCGCGTAGCTGCCCAACCGGCGAGGACTTTGAGCCGGTCCTCGGATGCGGTGCCGGGTTCGGCGGTGTAGGTGATCAGCTCGTGCACGGCTCTGCCCGGCAAGGGCAGGTCGAGGGACTGAAAGGTCAGTTCCAGGCGGCCGACGGTGGGGTGCTGAAGTCGTTTGACGCCGTCGTGGCGCATCAGGACGCCGTGCGCGGCCCATCGGCCGCGGAACTCCGGGCTGAGGGTGGACAGCTCACCGACGAGTTCGCGCAGTGCCCGGTCACGGGGCTCGCGCCCGACCTCGGCGCGCAGCAGGGCGGCGGTGGCGACGCCGGCGGCGTCCCAGTCGACGAAGAAGTCATGTGCACCAGGGTCGAGGAAGACATAGCGGGCGATGTTGGGGCGGCCTCGCTGGTCGATGGTGGCGCTGTCGAACATCGGCGCGAGCAGGGCTCGGGCCAGGGGGTTGCCGGCGACGATGTCCGTGCGGCCGTTGCGTACGAACGCCGAGGACGTCGTCATGGAGTCGAGCAGCCACTGGACCCGGGGCGGGACCTCGACGTCTCCGCGACGCGAGGGCGTGCGACTCCCGTGCCGCGATGACCGGGCCAGGTCGAACAGGTAGGTGCGTTCGTCGTCGTCCAGTCGCAGGGCACGAGCGACCGCGTCAAGGACGTCTTCGGACACGCCGCCGATGTGGCCCTTCTCCAATCGCGTGTACCCCTCCGTGCTCACACCGGCGAGGACGGCGACCTCCTCGCGCCGCAGCCCGGCGACCCGGCGACGGGCGCTGGTCGGCAGTCCGGCCTGCGCCGGGGTGATCCTGGCGCGCCGGCCGGCAAGGAAGTCCCGGATTTCGCCGCGGTTTCCGGGCTGCTGGTCCATGTCAGTCATGGTAGGCGCCGGTCATGGCACGAGGGGGGTCGAGGTTGTACCCCCCCATAGACGCGACCTTCTCCGGTGGTGGCGATCGCGGTCTCCTGGCGTTCGATCGTTCCGACACGGTCCCAAGACAAACAACGGAGACACGACATGACTGGCAAGGCGCTGACTGTGCCGGCGGTGGCGTTGGGCACATGGGCCTGGGGAGACAGCGGCGAGGCAGGCGAGGGCTACTTCGGCAGTCGGCTGAGCGAGTCCGGCCTGCGGGAGGTCGTCGAGAAGGCGCAGTCGAACGGGCTCACCTTGTGGGACACCGCCGTGGCATACGGCATGGGCCGCTCGGAGGCCGTCCTCGCGCAGGCGCTGACGGGCTATCACCGAAGCGAATACCAGCTGTCGACGAAGTTCACCCCGCAGCTCGCGGGCGACGGCGACGATCCCGTCGCGGACATGCTGGAGCAGAGTCTCGACCGCATGCGTACGGACTACGTGGATCTCTTCTGGATCCACAACCCTGCCGACGTGGCGCGATGGACGCCGCCTCTGATCCCGCTGCTCAAGAGCGGCAAAATCAGGCACGTCGGCGTCTCGAACCACAACATGGAAGAGATCGCTCTTGCCGATCAGATCCTCGGCGAGGCCGGCTTCCGCGTGGAGGCGGTCCAGAACCACTACAGCCTTCTGTACCGGAGCTCTGAGCGCGCGGGCATCCTCGACCACTGCCGCGAGCACGACGTGCGGTTCTTCTCCTACCTGGTCCTGGAACAAGGAGCGCTGACCGGCAGGTACAGCCCAGCGCGCCCGTTGCCGGAGGGCAGCGACCGGGCGGCCGTGTACAACGGCATCCTGCCCCGGCTGGGGGCGCTGACGGACCGGATGGGCGCGATCGGCAAGGACCGGGGCGCGTCCGCCGCCGATGTCGCCACCGCCTGGGCCATCGCCAAGGGGACCACCCCGATCATCGGGGTCACGAAGGCGGGTCACATCGACGGGGTGGTCCGGGCTCTCGGCATCGAGCTCGCCGACGAGGAGATCGCGGAACTGGAGGCGCTGGCGGACGCCGCGGACGTCGACACGCGCGGCTGGTGGGAGCACGAAATGTAGCAGTGGCGGGGACCGAAGCAGGGACCGCGTCTACTCTGGGCCCGGCCCGCGAAGGCGGGCCACGGTTGTCGGCCTGCCTCCCGGCCGCCGCGAAGCGTGTGCTCGGCTGGTGAGGAGGACCGCTTCGAGCGATCCCGCTGACCTGCGGAAACGCAGGACAGCGGCCTCACCGTCCGTCACTGAAGGAGCCCCTTGTGAAGATGCTCATCAACGTCCCCGAGACCGTCGTCCCCGACGCCCTGCGGGGGATGGCGGCGGCGCACCCCGAGTTGGTCGTGGATGTGGAGGGGCGGGTGGTCGTGCGGCGGGATGCGCCGGTGGCGGGGAAGGTGGGGTTGGTGTCCGGTGGGGGGAGTGGGCACGAGCCGTTGCACGGGGGGTTCGTGGGGCCGGGGATGCTGGATGCGGCGTGCCCTGGGGAGATTTTCACGTCGCCCGTACCGGACCAGATGGTGCGGGCCGCGGCGGCGGTGGACAGCGGCAGGGGGGTGCTGTTCGTCGTGAAGAACTACACCGGGGACGTGCTCAACTTCCAGATGGCCGCGGAGCTGGCGGAGGACGAGGGCATCCAGGTCGCCAGTGTGCTGGTGAACGACGATGTGGCGGTGACCGATTCGCTCTACACGGCCGGGCGGCGCGGCACCGGGGCCACGCTGTTCGTGGAGAAGATCGCGGGCGCGGCGGCGGAGGAGGGACAGCCGCTGGAGCGGGTCGAGGCGGTGGCGCGGCGGGTGGTGACGGCCTCGCGGAGCTTCGGGGTGGCGCTGGACGCCTGTACGACACCGGCCAAGGGCGGCCCGACGTTCGACCTCCCCGCCGGGGAACTGGAGTTGGGGGTCGGCATTCACGGCGAGCCGGGGCGTGAGCGGCGGGCGATGATGACCGCCCGGGAGATCGCGGACGTTGCGGTGGAGGCGGTGCTGGACGATCTGCGACCGAGCGCTCCGGTGCTGGTGCTGGTCAACGGGATGGGCGCCACGCCCCTGCTGGAGCTGTACGGGTTCACCGCGGAGGTGCACCGGGTGCTGGCGGAGCGGGAGGTCGCGGTGGCCCGTACGCTCGTGGGCAACTATGTGACTTCGCTGGACATGGCGGGGTGCTCGGTGACGCTGTGCCAGGTGGACGAGGAGTTGCTGCGCCTGTGGGACGCGCCGGTGCAGACGCCGGGGCTGCGGTGGGGGCGGTGAGCCGGATGGGGTGAGGGGCCGGCCGGGTGGTGGGTGCGGTCGGATGGCGGGCGCGGTCGGATGGCGGGCGCGATCGGATGGCGCGTGCGGTCGGATGGCGGTGGGTACTCGTCGTCGGCGTGGTGGCGACGAAGCGTACGCGGACGGGGCGGAGGCGCGGGGCGTGTGGGCACGGCCGCGGTCCGGCACCCGTATCACCCGCCCGCTCTCCTTGTCCCCGTCGGCCTACCCCCTCCGCTCCCCTTGCCCCCTGTCCGGCCTACTCCCTCCGCTCCCCTTGCCCCCGTCCGTTCCCCTTCTCCCGTCCGGCCTAATGCCTCTCGGCTCCCCTTGCCCCGTCCGGCGTACCGCCGTCCGGTCCGCGAACGGGCCGGTCGTGGAGCGCGTGCCAGTGGGTACGCTCACGCTCGCACCCGAACGCCCGACCCGAGGAGCAGCCTGTGTCCGAAACGGCCCTGGATGCCGCAGTGTTCGTCCGGTGGATGGCAGCCACCGCGGCGGCCGTCGACCGTGAGGCGGCGTGGCTGACCGAACTGGACTCCCCCATCGGTGACGCCGACCACGGCACCAATCTCCAGCGTGGCTTCGCCGCCGTCGTCAAGGTGCTGGGCAGCGATCCGCCCGGGACGCCGGGGGCCGTGCTCACGGCTGCCGGGCGGCAGTTGATCTCCTCGGTGGGCGGTGCCTCGGGGCCGCTGTACGGGACCTTGCTGCGCCGTACGGGCAAGGCGCTCGGTGACGCGGAGACGGTGACGGCCGGCGAACTGCTGGCGGGGCTGCGGGTCGGGGTGGACGCGGTGGCCCAGTTGGGCGGCGCCTCGGCCGGGGACAAGACGATGATCGACGCGCTGGAGCCGGCGGTCGAGGCGCTGGCCACCTCCTTCGATGCCGCCGCGGACGCCGCCCGGCAGGGCGCGGAGGCCACCGTTCCACTGCGGGCGCGCAAGGGACGGGCGAGTTATCTGGGTGAGCGGAGTGTGGGGCACCAGGACCCGGGGGCTACGTCGGCCGCCCTGCTCTTCGCGGCCCTGGCGGAGGTGGCGGGTCCGGAGGTGGCGGAATGAGCGCCGGCGGCGGTGGGACGGGCGGCCGGGGAGGGCTCGTCGGGATCGTGCTGGTGTCGCACAGCGGGCCGGTCGCTGCCGCCGTGGCCGAGCTGGCCAGGCGGCTGGCCGGGGGTGGCGAGGTGGCGCCCGTGGCCGCCGCCGGCGGCATGCCGGACGGCGGGTTCGGCACCAGCGCGGAGCTGATCTGCGAGGCGGCGCACAAGGTGGACGGTGGCGCGGGCGTGGCGCTGCTGGTCGATCTGGGCAGCGCGGTGCTGACGGTGAAGGCGCTGCTGGCCGAGGGGGACGAGTTGCCCTCGGGGGCGCGGCTGGTGGACGCGCCGTTCGTGGAGGGCGCGGTGGCCGCCGTGGTCACCGCCTCGACGGGCGCCGACCTGGACGCGGTCGCGGCGGCGGCCGGGGAGGCGTACGGGTACCGGAAGGAGTAGGCCGGGTCGCCGCATCTCTTCTGCGGCGGCTTCTGCGGGTCCGGGGCGCGGGCGGGCATGCGGAGGGGGCCGCGGCGTAGGCACGCGTCCGTCTCCCGGATGCAGCGCGCATCCTCCTTCCGCCTTCCGCCGCGCTCCCTGCCGACCCGGATCGCGGGCGCGCGTGCGGACGGCGCCGCGGTATAGGGACACGTCCTTCCCCTGATGCGGCACCCGTCGCCCAAGCCGCACCCCGCACGGACGCGCACCGCGACGGCCACACCGCACGGACACATCCCCCAGCCCGATCACCCTCCACCCACCCCCTCCCCCACCCCGTCCGGCCGAGTATCCCCCCGCCCAGCGGGCGCGCCCGGCGGCCCCGGGGAAATCTGGAGGGGTCCCCCGGGCGGGGAGCCGACGCCGGATCGTCGACGTGCTGGAGGAAGTGCGATGGGTGTGCCCCGACTGCTGCGCGAGTGGCCCGTGTACCGGCAGTTCGCGGAGGGGGATCCGCTGGGGCGGGGGCGGGCCGCGAAGTCGGGGTACACCGAGGGGCTGCGGGCGCGGACGCACTCGGCCGATCGGGTGGTGGGGTCGGTGTGCCCGTACTGCGCGGTGGGGTGCGGGCAGCAGGTGTACGTCAAGGACGAGAAGGTCGTCCAGGTGGAGGGGGATCCGGACTCGCCGGTGAGCCGGGGGCGGCTGTGTCCCAAGGGGTCGGCGACGCTGCAGCTCACCACCGGTTCGGCCCGGCATCACCAGGTGCTCTACCGCAGGCCGTACGGGACGGAGTGGGAGTCGCTGGACCTGGAGACGGCGATGGACATGGTCGCCGACCGGGTGGTCGAGACCCGGCGCCGGACGTGGCAGTGGGAGGCCGAGGGGCTGCGGGTGGCTCGTACGCTCGGCATCGCCACGCTGGGCGGGGCCACGCTCGACAACGAGGAGAACTACCTGATCAAGAAGCTGATGACCGGTCTCGGCGTGGTCCAGGTGGAGAACCAGGCCCGGGTCTGCCACAGTTCCACGGTCTCCGGGCTCGGTACGTCCTTCGGGCGCGGCGGCGCGACGACGTTCATGCAGGATCTGCAGAACTCCGACTGCATCGTCATCCAGGGCTCGAACTACGCGGAGGCGCACCCCGTCGGCTTCCAGTGGGTCATGGAGGCCAAGGCGCGCGGCGCGCGCGTCATCCACGTCGATCCGCGCTTCACGCGGACCAGCGCGCTCGCCGACCTGTATGTGCCGCTGCGCGCGGGTACGGACATCGCGTTCCTCGGCGGGATCATCAACCACGTCCTGGCGGAGGGAAAGGACTTCCGGGAGTACGTGCTCGCGTACACCAACGCCGCCACGATCGTGAGCGAGGACTTCCGGGACACCGAGGATCTGGACGGGGTGTTCTCCGGGCTGGACGCGGAGCGCGGGCACTACGACCCGCAGAGCTGGCAGTACGAGGGGCGGCACGTCCAGGCGCCCTCGGGCGATCCCAACCAGCAGTACCAGCGGCGGATCGAGGACCCGGACGCGTACCACCGGGTGAGCCAGTCGGGGGCCTCCGAGTCGCACGGGTCGGGTGGCGCGCGGGCCACCTCCGCGCCGGAGCGGGACGAGACGCTGGAGCACCCGCGGTGCGTGTACCAGGTCCTCAAGCGGCACTACGCGCGGTACACGCCGGAGATGGTGGAGCGGATCTGCGGGGTGCCGCGCGCCACGTTCGAGCGGGTGTGCGACGAGCTGACGGCCCATTCCGGCCCGGAGCGCACCAGCGCGTTCGTGTACGCGGTGGGCTGGACGCAGCACTCGGTGGGCTCGCAGTACATCCGCGCGGCGAGCGTGCTGCAACTGCTGCTCGGCAACATCGGGCGGCCCGGCGGCGGCATCCAGGCGCTGCGCGGACACGCTTCCATCCAGGGCTCCAGCGACATCCCCACGCTGTTCAACCTGCTGCCCGGCTACCTGCCGATGCCGCACGCGCATCCGCACGAGGACCTGGACACGTTCGTGCAGGGGTCGCGCACCGAAAAGGGTTTCTGGGCCAACATGCGGGCCTACCTGGTGAGCCTGCTCAAGGCGTACTACGGGGACGCGGCCAGCGCCGACAACGACTTCTGCTTCTCGCACCTGCCCCGGCTGACCGGCTCGCACAGCACGTACGACACCGTCGTCGCCCAGTTGGAGGGCGACTGCAAGGGCTACTTCCTGCTCGGGCAGAACCCGGCCGTGGGCTCCGCCAACACCCGGTTGCAGCGGCTGGGCATGGCCAACCTGGAGTGGCTGGTGGTCCGCGACTTCTCGCTCATCGAGTCCGCGACCTGGTGGAAGGACGGGCCGGAGATCGAGACGGGCGAGCTGCGGACGGAGGACATCGGCACGGAGGTGTTCTTCTTCCCGGCCGCCTCGCACACCGAGAAGTCCGGTTCGTTCACCAACACCAACCGCTGGCTCCAGTGGCACTACGCGGCGGTGGAGCCGCAAGGAGACTGCCGCAGCGATCTGTGGTTCATGTACCACCTGGGGCGGCGGATCAAGGAGCGGCTGGCGGGGTCGGACGACCCGATGGACCGGCCGGTGCGGGACCTGGCCTGGGACTACCCGGTGTCCGGGCCGCTGCGCGAGCCGGTCGCGGACGCGGTGCTCGCCGAGATCAACGGGCGCGGACCGGACGGCGCACCGCTGAGCGCGTACACGCAGCTCAAGGACAACGGCTCGACCTCGTGCGGCTGCTGGATCTACTGCGGCGTGTACGCGGACGGCGTCAACCAGGCCGCCCGCCGCAAGCCGCACGACCGGCAGGACTGGGTGGCCGCCGAATGGGGCTGGGCCTGGCCCGCCAACCGCCGCATCCTCTACAACCGGGCGTCCGCCGCGCCGGACGGCACTCCGTGGAGCGCGCGCAAGGCGTACGTGTGGTGGGACGCGGAGGCCGGGAAGTGGACCGGCCACGACGTGCCCGACTTCGTCCCGGACCTGGCGCCGGATCACGTACCGGCCGAGGACACGACCGGGGTCGCCGCGCTGCGCGGTGACGACCCGTTCATCATGCAGGCCGACGGCAAGGGCTGGCTGTACGCGCCGGCCGGGCTGGTGGACGGGCCGATGCCCACCCACTACGAGCCGCAGGACTCGCCGTTCCCCAACGCCCTGTACCCCTCCTGCGCCCGCTCGCCGGTGCGGCAGCTGGAGCCGTACCCGGGCAACCGCTACCACCCCAGCGGCGACGAGCCGGGCGCCGAGGTGTACCCGTACGTCGTCACCACCCACCGTCTGACCGAGCACTTCACCGCGGGCGGGATGAGCCGCTGGTCGCCGTACCTGGCGGAGCTCCAGCCGGAGCTGTTCTGCGAGGTCTCCCCCGCGCTGGCGGCCGAGCGGGGCCTGACGCACACGGGCTGGGCGACGCTGGTCACCGCGCGCGGCGCGATCGAGGCGCGGGTGCTGGTGACCGACCGCATCCGGCCGCTGACCGTGCAGGGCCGCACCGTGCACCAGATCGGCCTGCCCTTCCACTGGGGCCCCAACGGCGTGACGACGGGCGACGCGGCGAACGAACTCGTCGCCATCGCCATGGATCCCAACGCCCACATCCAGGAGGACAAGGCGCTCACCGCCGACATCCGGCCCGGCCGCCGGCCACGCGGTCCGGATCTGCCGCGGCTGGTCGAGCGGTACCGGGAGCGCGCGGGCGTCACGGCGGCGACGGGGACGGGGGTCCGGTGATGGAGCTGGACCTGCTGACGGGACGGAACCTGCTGAGCGGGCCGGAGCCGGACGTCGCCCGCGACGCGGGCCACGCGGACGCGCCGCCCCGGCAGGGCTTCTTCACGGACACCTCCGTGTGCATCGGGTGCAAGGCGTGCGAGGTGGCGTGCAAGGAGTGGAACGCGATCCCGGAGGACGGGCTGACGCTGACCGGGATGAGTTACGACAACACGCAGGGGCTGGGGGCCTCGACGTGGCGGCATGTGGCCTTCATCGAACAGTCGGGGAGCATCCCCGTTTCCGGGGCCCCGGGCGGCCTCGCCCCGTCCACCGCCGTCGCGGTGCCGGTCGCGGACGGTCGTACGGAGCTGCCGCTCGCCGAGGCCGGGAGCGACGGGGACGGCAGCGGAGGCGACGGGCGGGCCGGGTTCCGGTGGCTGATGGCGTCCGACGTCTGCAAGCACTGCACGCATGCGGCCTGTCTGGACGTGTGTCCCACCGGCTCGCTGTTCCGGACCGAGTTCGGCACCGTCGTCGTCCAGGAGGACATCTGCAACGGCTGCGGCTACTGCGTGCCCGCCTGCCCCTACGGTGTCATCGAACAACGGCCGTCCGACGGCCGCGCCTTCAAGTGCACCCTGTGCTACGACCGGCTCGGCGCCGGCCAGGAACCGGCCTGCGCCAAGGCGTGTCCCACGGACTCCATCCAGTTCGGCCCCCTGGACGAGCTGCGCGAACGGGCCGCCCTGCGGGTCGAGCAGCTGCACGCGGCCGGGGTCGCGGACGCCCGCCTCTACGGGGAGGAGCCGGACGACGGGGTCGGCGGGGACGGCGCGTTCTTCCTCCTGCTGGACGAGCCCGAGGTGTACGGGCTGCCGCCGGACCCGGTGGTGACCACCCGTGACCTGCCCGCCATGTGGCGGCACGCGGGCGCGGCGGCGCTGTCGCTGGCGGGCGGCTTCCTGGCGGCGTTCGTTTGGGCGGGGATGGGGGGCCGGGGTTCATCGGCCGGGCGGGCGTCCTCGGCACGGCGGGCTGCTTCGGCACGGCGGGCTTCGCCGACACTGCGGAAGGCGGGACGATGAGCACCTCCGACGTGACCCGGGACGGCGTGCGGGGCGAGCGCCCCGGGCGGGAGGCGGCCCCCGAGGCGCTGCGCGACGGTCCCAAGAAGCAGCGGCGCGGGCGGGGGGAGGCGATCGTGCCGCCCGCCGAGTTCCGGTCCTATTACGGGCGGCCCGTCATCAAGGCCCCGGCCTGGGAGCCGCGCGACATCGCCGGGTACTTCTTCTTCGGCGGGCTGGCGGGCGCCGGGTCGGTGCTCGCCGCCGGGGCGCAGCTCACCGGGCGGCGGACCACCGCGACGGCCATGAAGGTCTCGTCGCTGGCGGGCATCTCGCTGTCCACGGCGCTGCTGATCCACGACCTGGGGCGGCCGGGCCGGTTCCCCAACATGCTGCGGGTCTTCAAGCTCACCTCCCCCATGAGCGTCGGCTCCTGGCTGCTGGCCGGGTACGGGCCGGCGGCCGGGGCCGCCGCGGGGTGCGCGGTGACCGGGTGGCTGCCGAGGGTGGGGAGCGCCGCCACGGCGGGCGCGGCGTTCCTCGGCCCGGTGGTCACCACGTACACGGCGGTGCTGGCGGCGGACACCGCCGTCCCGGCCTGGCACGGCGCGCACCGCGAACTGCCCTACCTCTTCGCGTCCTCCGCGACCGCCGCCGCGTCCGGCATGGCCCTGGTACTCGCGCCCGTACGGGAGAACGCCCCCGCCCGGTGCGCGGCCGTGCTGGCCGCCGCCGGGGAGACGGCGGCGACCAAGGCGGCCGAACGGCGGCTCGGCGTGGTCGCCGAGACCTGGCGGGAGGGTAAGGCGGGCCGGTTGCTGCGCGCCGCGCGGTTCCTCACGGCGGCGGGCGCGACGGGTGCCGCGCTGTGGGGTCGGCGGAGCCGGACGGTGGCGGTGGCGAGCGGGCTGGCGCTGCTGGCCGGGTCGGCGTGCACCCGCTTCGGGATCTTCGCGGCGGGGATCGCGTCGGCCGAGGACCCGAAGTACACGGTGCTGCCGCAACGGGAGAGGCTGGCGGCGCGGGAGAGGGCAGCGAAGGAAGGGGAGGCGACGGGGACGGGCGGGTGAGTCTAGGAGCGGTTTCCGTTCCGGTGAGTCCGGGGGCGGTTTCCGTTCCGGCGCGTTCGGAGGGTTCCGTTACGGTGCGTCCGGGGTTGGTCTTCGCTCCGGCGCGCCCGGGGCCGGTTCCCGTTCCGGCGCCTTATGACGCGGACGGAACCGCCGCCCCGTAGGACGCGGACGGAACCGCCGCCCCCATGGGACGTCACCCGAACACCCCCGGGTCCTCGGAAGCCACGATCTCCGCCCCCATGTTGCGCTCCATCATCCGCAGCGCGGCCGACGCCAGGTCCTCGTGGATGTGCGCGACGGCGTCCCGCGCCACCGTGACCTTCAGGTGGCGGATGTGGGCGTCGAGCGCCGAATAGAGGATGCACTGCTCGGTGACCTGGCCGGTGAGGACGATCCGGCCGATGCCGTACTGGCTGAGCAGGTACGCCAGCGGCGTCTCGTAGAAGATCGAGTGCCGGGCCTTGACGACGAACATCGCGTCGTCGTCCGGCCGGACCGGCTCGACGAGGTCGGCGTGCGGCCCGCTGAGCGCCGTCTCCAGCAGTTCGTCGTGCTGGGAGCGCCAGCGGCCGAAGTTGTCGTTGACGTAGATGACGTCGGTGCCGTCGTGCCGGGCCCGTTCGATCAGCCTGCGGATGCCGGGGAGCGCCCGGCGTACGGACGGCATGAGCAGGCGGGCGTCCGCGTGGTCGTACGTGTTGATCATGTCGGTGACGATCAGGGCCGCCTTCGACGGGTTCCGCACGGTGTTCTCCTCGTCTTCCTGGTCTGCGTCTGCCTGGTCTGCTTCGTTCGCGGGGTGCCGGCCGCCGGTCCCGGTCTCCGGGTTCCCGTTCCCGGCTCCCGTACCTCCCGGCTCCCATACCTTCCGGCTCCCGGCGTCACGTCCGCAGTACGGGCAGCAGCAGGGCGCCCGTCAGCGCGACCCCGGCCAGCGTCCAGGCCACGTAGTCGCCGATGTGGCCCGAGTGCAGGCGGCGCAGTGGCGCGGCCCATCGGGCGGGGTGCGGGCGGGCGCGGGGGCGGACGGCGAGCCAGGCCAGGGCGGCGGCGAGGGCGGTGGACAGGAGGCCGAGGGCGACGCCGGAGAGCGTCCAGTGCGGGGCCGGGGTGTTCGCGGGAGCGGAGGCGGTGCCTCGGAGGACGGCGGAGGCGTAGCCCGCGTGGTCGGTGAAGGCGTCGGCGGCCCGGCCCACCGCCGTGTGCAGGTCCGGCAGCAGGCCCACGGCGAGGGCGGCGGCCATCAGGGCGGCGGGCACGGTGCGCATGGTGTCGGGGACGCGCCACAGGCGGCCCTCGGTCTCCGGCTGCTCGTTCTCGCCACTGGTCTCCCCCGGGACGCCGGGCGGGGTCGGTCCCAGGCCCAGGAACACGCGGGCGGTGGCCCGCAGCACCGCGCCTCCGGTGACCGCCGAGACCAGTACGCACAGCGCCGTCGCCGGGCCGCCGGACGCCTCCTCGATGAGCGCCTTGCCCAGGCCCGTACCGGTGAGCGGCAGTCCGGCCAGGGCCAGCCCGCCGACCGCGTACACCACGCCGGTGAGCGGGAGGTCGCGTCCCCGGCCACGCAGTTCGTGTTCGTCGACGCTGCCGAAGCGGTCCAGCAGAATGCCCGTGCAGGCGAACAGGGCACCCTTGACCCCCGCGTGGCCGAGGACGTAGAGCGCCGTCCCGCCGGTGCCCGCCGCGTCCAGGGCCGACAGGCCGACGAGGAAGAGGCCGGTGTGCGCGACGGTGGAGTAGGCCAGCAGCCGTTTCAAGTGGCGCTGCTGCCAGCACATCGCGGCGCCGATCACGGCCGTGAGCGCGCCGAGGACGAGCAGCGCGCGGTGCGCGTCGGCCTCGGGAATGCCGCCGGGGCCCGCGAACGCCGTCCAGTAGACCCGCGCGACGCCGTACACGCCCAGTTCCACCATCACCCCGGACATCAGGACGCACACGGGGGTGGGCGCCACCGCGTGCGCGTCCGGGAGCCAGAAGTGGAAGGGCACGGCGGCGGCCTTGACCAGCAGGCCGGTCAGGACGAGGACGAAGGCGGCCAGGACCAGCGCGTCCGGGCCGCCGGGCCGCGCGTCGAGGCGGGCGCCGATCTGGGCGAGGCCGAGTTCGCCGGTGCGCCCGTACAGCAGGCCGATGCCGAGCAGGGTCGCGTAGCCGCCGAGGGAGTTGACGACGCCGAAGGTCAGCGCGCCCTGGACGGCGCGCGCCTCCTCGACGCGGTACCCGGTCAGCGCGTACGCCACCACGCCCATCAGCTCGAAGAAGACGAAGGCGTTGAAGAGGTCCCCGGTGAGCGCGAAACCGCACATGGCCGCCTGGAAGATCAGCACGAGGGCGGGGAAGGTGCCCGCCGGTCGGTGCGGGCGCTCCGCGAAGTACCGCCAGGCGTAGGCGAGCACCGCGAGGACGAGGAGCGAGACGAGGGCGGCGAGGCCGGTCCCGATGCGGTCCCCGACCAGCACGATGCCCACCCCGGCGCCGTCGCGCGGGTGCCAGCCGCCGAGCCAGGTGACAGGGGTCGCCCCCGGACGGCCCGGGGCCGGGATGCGGACCAGGGTCCACAGCGCCAGCGCCGCCGTGCCCGCCGCGAAGGCGCAACTGATCACCTCGGCCCCGAGGCGGGGCAGCTTCCGGCCCAGCGCGACCAGCAGCGCCGCGCCGAGCAGCGGCGTGGCGACGACCAGGGGCAGCGTCTGTGCGGCGGTCACCCGCGCAGCTCCGAGAGCTCGTCCGGATCGACGGTGCCGTGCCGCTTGGCGACCTGGACGACCAGGGCCAGCAGCAGGGCCGTCACGGTCGCGCCCACCACCACGTCCGTGAGGGCCAGCGCCTGGACCACCGGGTCGACGACCGGGCGGCTGCCCGGCGGCTGGTCGGAGAAGACGGGGGCGGTGCCGCCGTCGCGGTAGCCGACGGCGAGTAGCAGGACGTAGGTGGCGGACTGGCAGACGGCGAGGCAGCCGACGGCGTGGATGAGGTTGCGGCTGGTGGCCAGGCCGTAACAGCCGATCAGGAAGAGCCAGGCGGCGACGAGGTACGGCAGGACGGTCACGGGCGGCCTCCTTCCTTGTGGTGATGGGCGGCGGGGTGGCCGGTCCGCTCGCCGGGGTGGGGTCCGCCGCTCCCGCCGTCGCCGTGGTCCCCGCTCCCGCCGGTCCCGCCCCGGCTGCCCCCGTCGTTCCCGTTCCCGTCCCCGTTCCGGCCGGTCCCTCCCTGGCCGTCGTCCCCGTTCCCGTCCCCGTCAGCTCCACCCCGGCCGTCCCCACCCCCGTCGCCCCCGTCCGCGATCTCCACCGCCTGGTCCAGGAACGCGGCCAGGAGGACGACCAGGCCGCTGGCCACCTCCACGCCGACGGCGGCGTTCAGCAGCGGGACGGTGCCGCCGGAGGCGAGGGTGTTGAACGTGCCCCAGGGGAGGACGTTGGCGAGGTAGACGGAGCCGGCGAACAGTCCGGCCGTGCCGATCAGGAGGTAGGCCGCCTCCCCGGTCGCGTCCGCCAGGGCGAAGACGTGGACCGGCCGGACGCGTTCCAGGGCCCGGTAGTCCACGGCGATGTAGAGCAGGTGCAGGGCGGTGGCGACCACCACGCCGCCTTGGAAGCCGCCACCGGGGCTGAGCTGCCCGTGGGCGATGACGTACAGGCCGACGAGCAGGGTGACCGGCAGCGCGATCAGCGCGTAGCGGCGTACGGGCGGGGAGACGTGCGCGGGTTCGGGCGGCACCCGGTGCTCGTCCCGGGTCTGCCGCAGCAGGACGACGGTGCCGAGCGCGGCGCAGAAGAGGATGGTCTCCTCGCCCAGGGTGTCCAGGGCGCGCTGGTCGAAGTTCACGGACGCGATGGTGTTGGCGGTGTGCCGGGCGAGCGCGGCGGCCACCGAGCGCGCCCCGTACGGGTGGTCCGTGCCGCCGAAGCCGGGGAGGGCCAGGCACCCGGCGAACAGCAGCACCGCCGTGCCGAGCCCGCCGGCCAGCAGTATCCACAGCCTGCCGCGCCGGCTCACCGCTGGTCCCCCTCCCCCGCGTCGCCGGACTCCGTCTCGGGCGGCCGTTTGCCCTTGCGACGGACCTTGCGTACGGACAGGAGCAGCATCAGCGGGGTGAGCGCGGAGCCGACGCCGAGTTGGGACAGGGCCACGTCGGGCGCCTGGAGGACGGCGAACAGCAGGGCGAGGGAGAGCCCGAGGACCGCCAGGACGGTGGCCTGCCGTACCGGGTCGCGGACCAGCACGGCGGTGGTCGCACCGGCCGTGACGAGTGCGAGCGCCGCCACGATCAGTGCGTCAGCCACGGTGGGCCCGGCCTTCCGCCGCCGCGGTACGCGGTGGGCGGGGCGACATGGCGCGGGTCGAGACGACGTTCCCGGCCACCAGCAGCACACCGATCACCAGCAGCTTCACCAGCGCCCGCCCGGGCCCGGCCGCCACGCACAGCGGCAGTACGACCAGCGGTACGAGGCTGCCCGCCAGCGGTGTCATGGCGCGGGCGAGCGGGCCGCGCGGCGGGTCGGCAACCAGGTCGTCGGCGAGCAGCCGGGCGAAGACCAGCGTCCCGGCCGGGCCGAGCACCGCCAGGACGAGGGCCATGTCGGTGTACGCCGTTCGCGCGTACCCCTGCGCGAGCAGCAACAGGGCCAGGCATCCGGACAGCGTCGCGACGTTCTGCGCCATCACCCGGCGCCGGACCGGCCCGCTCGCGGCCCCCCACACGGCGGGCCCGACCCCGGCCACCAGGAGCAGCGCGGCGGCGACCAGCCAGCCGTTCACCACGGGCCGCCCACCGGCCGCCCGGCCCGGCGGCGTCGCCGCCGCTCCTCGGTTCCGCCGCTCACCACCGCGCGCCCTCCTCGGCGCGGGCGTTGGCCCGGACCGCCTTGCGGGCGGCGCGGGCGGCGAACGAGCCGAGCACCGCGGCACCGCCGCCCACCGCCCACTCCAGCGGCTCGACGGTGCTGATCAGCATCAGCCACAGCGCGGTCAGCCCGACCCACCACGCGGCCAGTTCGGGGGCCGCCGCGGCTGCCTTCCTCGCACCACCGGACATGGCCTCACCTCCGGCCTCGCGTACCCGGCCGTCAGGCTCTCATGCGGGGTCCGCGCGCCCCGCGAACCGCGCCGGGCGGGCCTCCGTACGGCGGTGGGCGGCGATCCGTACGGCGGACGGCCGGGCGACCTGCCGGTGACGTACAGCGGGAGGGGGCCGGGGACCGTGGCGGAGGCCGTGGCGGAGGCCCGTACAAAACCGTTCGCGTCCCGTGATCGCGGCTGTTAGACAACACACGGACAAACACACGTACGACGGGCCGCCCCACCTCGGCCCGAAGAACCCTGGTACGAGCACAGAGAGGCGCAGGCCCACCCATGTCAGCTCCCCAGCACTCCACGGACGCCCCGCTCGCCTCCGCCACCCCGGAGTTCCCCGGCGCCCCGCACGCCCCCGGCACGGCGGCAGCAGGGGACGGGCTCGCCGAGGGGCCGTGGCGGCGGGGCGGCGGTGTCGTGGTCATCACCGGCATTCAGGCGGCGGGGAAGTCCACCGTCGCCCAGGCGCTCGCCGAGCGGCTGCCGCGTTCGGTGCACCTGCGAGGCGACACGTTCCGCCGCGTGATCGTCCGCGGCCAGGTGCCCATGTCACCGGACCCGGACGAGGACGCCCTCGCCCAACTGCGCCTGCGCTACCAGCTGCTCGCCTCGTGTGCCGACCGGTACGCGGCGGCGGGGTTCACCGTGATCGCCCAGGACGTGGTGCTCGGCCACCACCTCGCCGACCTCACCACGTGGATCACGACCCGCCCGCTGGCCGTGGTCGTGCTGGCGCCGCGACCCGACGCCGTGGAGGAGCGGGAGGCCGGGCGGTCCAAGACGGCCTACGGGCCGGACTGGAGCGTGGCGGGTCTGGACGCCGAACTGCGGGCCCACACGCCGCCGATAGGGCTGTGGCTGGACACCTCCGGGCAGACGGTCGAGGAAACCGTGCGGGAAGTCCTCGACCGCGCGTGGAGTGACGGTGGCATCGGCTGAGCCCGGGAGATGCCTGGGATTTCGGCATACGGGCGTCTGGGGGATTCGGCGGGCGTGACGTGAGATTTCCGCGAGGGGCCGTCTGACGCCGGGTCATTCCGTCGCCCGCGCACCTCGTGTGCACAGTAAGTGGCGCGATTTACGGATGAACCGAACTGTTGCGTATTGGCTCCCCGATTCCCGCAACGGGGAATTCCTTCGGCGTTCCGGTCCGGTCGCCCGATTCGGTGGTGCGTCCGCCGGGAAGACTGAGGAGAACTTCCCGGCAGACGGCACGAACGACGGTGTCCGCGTGAAGAGGCGCGAAGAGGCGTGAGGACACGCGCACAAGCGTGAGGAACGCCTTCCGTTCGGAGCGCGGATTCCGCTTTCGGATCGATTCCGTACGACGCACCGAAGGCCGGCGGGGGTTCTCGCCGGCACGGCGGCGCCCGCACGGCTTCCGTACGGAATCCCAGGCTCCCCATCGGCTTCCTCGGAGATCGGACGGAACCTTGGACCTTTCTCTGGTCGAATACCATGACCCGGACGACGCGTACGGCAAGGACGCCATGCGCCTTTACGCCCAGCGCGTCTGCGAGCTGACGGGCATGGAACCCCGGTACGGCATACCCGCCCTGGTCACGATCGCGCTACGGGAGTCGGCGTACAACTCCCCGCGGTGGCGGGTGAACGTCTCCGACCGCAACGCGACCGGCCCCGTCATGCCGGACGGCCATCCCCAGGGCTGCTCCCGCGGCGCCACCCAATGCGTTCCGCCGACCTTCGCGGCGTACCACCAGTCGGGCACCGCCCGTACCCCCTATGACGTGGTGGCGTGCATGTCCGCGACCGTCCATTACGTGCGCGACCGCTACGGCGTGAACCAGTCCGGCTCCAATTTCGCCGAACGGGTACAGCAGGCGGACCCGAACCGGCCGCCGAAGGGTTATCTGAAAGATCTCCGGTAGTGGGACGCGGCCGTTACCGAGAATACGCATCGGTTGTCGAGGGGCGTCCGTCGGGGGAAGCGGGCGCGCGCATTCCGGATTCCGGTGTGGCGACGGTCCGGATTCCGATGTGGCGACGGTCCGCATTCCGGTGGCGACGGCCCGCCTCCTCACGCGAACGGGCCCCCGGCCGACCGCTCCCGCACGCCGTGGCCAATCCGGCACGCGTTCACGCCGTGGCCAATCCGGCACGCCTTCACGCGAACGGGCTCTCGTCCACCCGCTCCAGCAGATCCGCCGGATCCCGGAACACCGCCGACGCGCCCGCTTCCTCCAGATCGGCCCGCGGAATGCCCCCGGACAGCAGCGCCACGCAGGTGACCCCGGCGGCGGAGGCGGCTTTCATGTCCCAGACGCTGTCCCCGACGAAGACGGCGCGCTCCGCGGGGACCTCCGCCAGCCGCAGCGCCTCCTCGACGGGGTCGGGGGCGGGTTTGCCGCGCTCCACGTCGTCCGAGCTCGCCGTGGCGGCGATGACCTCGTCGGCGTCGATGGCCCGGCGGAGGGCGGCGAGTTCGGTGCCGCTTGCGGAGGTGGCCAGGATGATCGTCCAGCCGCGATCGGCCAGCGTGCGCAGCAGGTCGCCGGCGGCGTCGAGGGCGGGCAGGCGGTCGAAGTAGGTGGCGTAGAGGGTCTTGTGGGCCGAGCTGAGGTCCGCGTCCTGTTCCTGGTCCCGGTCGTCACCGAGCACCCGGGCGATGAGGTCGGTGGAGCCGAGGCCGATGGACCGGTGGATCGCCCGCATCGGGACCCGGTGGCCGGCCTGGCGGAACGCCTCCCACCACGTCACCGCGTGCAGGTAGTTGGTGTCGGCGAGCGTCCCGTCCACGTCGAACACCGCCGCTCGTCCCTGCGTCACGCCGCATCACCGCTCTCTCCCGGGCCGGTCCCGGGGTCTTCTCGGGGTCCTGTTCCGCTCTTGAAAGCCACGCGTAGGAGCCGGCCCCCTCAGGACGCCGGCGGGTACGGCCCGTGCTTGAGCAGGCGCGCGAGGTGGGCCGCGTTGACGGCGAGGGTGCGGGTGGTGGACGCGACCACGCTCGGGGTGGACTTCAGGTCCTGGTAGTCGGTGCCGTGCATGGCCTCGCCGACCCAGTACGTCACGGCGTTGGGGGCGAGGGAGAAGCCGACGTCGTTCAGCCCCTGGTAGAGGTCCGCGGTCACCTTGTGCGCGCCGTCCTCGTTGCCGACCACCGCCACCGCGGCGACCTTGCCGTACGTCGACAGCCGCCCCTCGTCGTCGGTCTCGGATAGTTCGGCGTCCAGCCGCTCCAGGACGCGCTGCGCGACGCTGCTGGGGTGGCCGAGCCAGATGGGTGTGGCGAGGACGAGGATGTCGGCGGCCATGATCCGTCGGCGCAGGCCCGGCCAGGCGTCCCCCTCCCCCATGTCGATCTGCACGCCGGCGTGCACGTCGTGGTCCACGATCCGGATCGTCTCCCCGGTGATGCCCAGGTCCTGGAAGGCGGCCATGACCTGCCGGGCCAGCAGGTCGCTGCTCGATTCGGAGGGGCTGGGACGCAAGGTGCAGACAAGGGCGATTGCCGTCAAATCAGTGCTCATGGGGAAGCAGTACCCCCCGATGCCCCTGGCGTATCAGGGGCGCGGTCGTTCCACACGCGTCGCGGACACTCCCCGTGCGACCGGCCCCCGCGCCCCTCCCCGCCCACCGCACCGTGGCTCACGGCCTCAGCAGCGTCTTGATCATGCCGTCCTCCTTGGCCTGGAACGTCCGGTACGCCGCCGGGCCCTCCTCCAGCGGCAGCGTGTGCGTGGCGAAGCCCTCGACGCCCAGGATGTCCTTGTCGTCCAGCAGCGGCAGGATGTCCTCCACCCAGCGCCAGACGTTGGCCTGGCCCATGCGGAGCTGGATCTGCTTGTCGAACATGGTCAGCAGCGGCATCGGGTCCACCGCCCCGCCGTAGACGCCCACCACGGAGATCGTGCCGCCGCGCCGTACGACGTCGATCGCGGTGTGCAGCGCCGCCAGCCGGTCGATGCCCGCGCGCTCCATCAGCTTCTGCGCCAGCGCGTCCGGGAGGAATCCGACGAGCTGCTGCGCCGCCTTCGCCGTGGGCGCGCCGTGCGCCTCCATGCCGACCGCGTCGATGACGGCGTCGGTGCCACGCCCGTCGGTCAGCTCCCGTACGGCGTCCCCGACGTCCTTGCTCACCTCGCGCAGGTCCAGCGTGTGGACGCCGCGCTCGCGCGCCCGGGCCAGTCGCTCGGGCACCAGGTCCACGCCGATGACCTTGCTCGCGCCCTGGTGGATGGCGATCCGGGCCGCCATATCGCCGATCGGGCCGAGCCCCAGGACAGTCACGGTGCCGCCGGGCTGCACGTCCGCGTACGCCACGGCCTGCCACGCGGTGGGCAGGACGTCCGAGAGGTAGACGAACCGCTCGTCGGGCGGGCCGTCCGGGACCTTGATCGGCAGCTTGTTCCCGAACGGGACACGCAGGAACTCCGCCTGGCCGCCGGGCACCTGGCCGTAGAGCTTGGTGTAGCCGAAGAGCGAGCCTCCCGTCCCGCGCGAGCGCACCTGCGTCGTCTCGCACTGGGAGTGCAGGCCCTGCCCGCACATCCAGCACGTGCCGCAGGAGACGTTGAACGGGATCACCACCCGGTCGCCGGGGGCCACGGCGGTGACGTCGTTGCCGACCTCCTCGACGACGCCCATGGGCTCGTGGCCGAGGATGTCGCCCGGTTCGAGGTAGGGGCCGAGGACCTCGTACAGGTGCAGGTCGGAACCGCAGATGCCGGTCGAGGTGATCCGCACGATGATGTCCGACGGCTTGAGGATCTGGGGGTCCGGGACCGTGTCGACCCGCACATCGCGCTTGCCGTGCCAGGTCAGAGCCCTCATGGCGGTCTCCTTGTCGGTGTGCTGTGACGGCCGTTCGCCGGTGTGCCGTGAGGCCGCTTGCCGGTGTGCCGTGACGCCGTTCGCCGATGTGCCGTGACGCCGCTTGTCGGTGTGCCGTGACGATCGCTCGTCGATGTGCTGCGACGATCGCTCGCCGGTGTGCCGTGACGGCCGCGGTGGCTCCGCGGAAGCGGCGGGAACCACGGACGATCCCGGGTTCCCGGCCGGGCGCACGATCAAACCGGACCGGGTGCCGGACCCGATACGCGGGTGCCGGCACCCGGGCGTCGCGCGCGATGCCACCGCGTCGGACGCCCACGCGCTCCGGGGCCGGGCGGCGCGTGCCGCCCGGCCCCGGAGGCCGTCCCGCTCGTCCCCTCAGCTCCGCAGCGGCGAGCGGTGCCAGTGCCGATGGGCGCCGACCGCCTCGGCGAACGCGCGGGTGAACGACTCGCTCACCGGACCCTGCCCGAGGTCGGTGACCACGCCCGGTTCGTCGCCCGGCCGGCTGTCCTCCCCGCCGGTGGCGCCCATGGTGGGCAGCAGGGTCGCCAGCTTGTCCACGCTCGTGCCGAGCGCGCCGATCGCCTTGCCGTGCCGGTAGCAGCCGCGGACGAACCGCAGGGCGGTGTCGTCGGAGAGCGGGTCGCCGGAGTCCAGCCCGCCCTCCGGCAGCAGCACCGCGTCGTACAGCACGGACGCGACGGTGGGCAGCGCCCGGTCCACCTCGAACGGGCTGCCGTCCGCGTCGGTGATCGTGCCGTCCTGCGGGGCGATCATCTCCACGACGGCCCCTTGGGCGGTCAGCGCCTCCCGCACGGCCGAGGCCTGCGCGGAGTCCACGCCGTCGGAGACCAGGACGGCGATCTGCCGGGTGGCGATCGAGCCGTCCCCCTTGTTGGTCTCGAAGCTCAGGGCCGGGGAGGGGGCGGGCCGGGGGGTGCCCTCGGAGCGCGCCGGCGGTTCGGGGACGCCCACGCCCTTGGCGACCTCGACGGCGAGCGTCTGGTCCACCAGCGTGAGCTGCTCCACCACCCGGGCCCGCACGGACTTGGTCCCCACCTTGCCCAGCTCGAACCGGAAGGCGTCGATGATGTGCTGCTGCTCCCAGTCGGACATGCTGTGCCAGAACATCGCCGGCTGGGTGTAGTGGTCGTCGAAGCTGGGGCTGCGCTTGCGGATCTTGTTGCCGTCCACCCGTTCGGTGTAGTGCCGGAAGGCGGGGGCGTCGGGGTCGGCGAGCGCGGGGCAGCCGCCGCCGAGCGAGTTGGGGGTGTAGTTGGTGCCCTTGTGGATCTCGTCCTGGTGGAAGCCGTCCCGCTGGTTGTTGCGCGCCGCGACCACCGGCCGGTTGACCGGGATCTGGGCGAAGTTGGGACCGCCCAGGCGCAGGAGCTGGGTGTCCAGGTAGGAGAAGTTGCGGGCCTGGAGCAGCGGGTCGTTGGTGAAGTCGATGCCGGGCACGACGTTGGCCGTGTGGAAGGCGATCTGCTCGGTCTCCGCGAAGAAGTTGTCGGGGTTGCGGTTGAGCACCATCTTGCCGATGGGCCTCAGCGGGACCTGCTCCTCCGGGATGATCTTGGTCGGGTCCAGCAGGTCGAAGTCGAAGGCGTGCTCGTCCGACTCCGGGACGAGCTGCACGCCGAGCTCGTACTCGGGGTAGTTCCCGGCCTCGATGTTGTCCCACAGGTCGCGGCGGTTGAAGTCGGGGTCGCGGCCCTGCGTCTCCTGGGCCTCGTCCCACACCAGCGAGTGCACGCCCAGCAGCGGCTTCCAGTGGAACTTCACGAACGTGCCGCGCCCTTGGGCGTCGACGAACCGGAAGGTGTGCACGCCGAAGCCCTGCATCATCCGGTAGCTGCGCGGGATCGCCCGGTCCGACATCAGCCACATGATGGTGTGCAGCGTCTCCGGCTGGAGGCCGACGAAATCCCACAGGGTGTCGTGCGCGGAGGCGCCGGTGGGAATCTCGTTGTGCGGCTCGGGTTTCACCGCGTGCACGAAGTCGGGGAATTTGATGCCGTCCTGGATGAAGAAGACCGGGAAATTGTTCCCCACCAGGTCGTAATTGCCCTCGGACGTGTAGAACTTCGTGGCGAAGCCGCGTACGTCGCGCACCGTGTCCGCCGATCCGCGCGGCCCCTGGACGGTGGAGAACCGTACGAAGACGGGGGTGCGCACGGACGGGTTCTGAAGGAAGGCCGCCCGGGTGAATTCCGCGCAGGATTCGTACGGCTGGAAATAGCCGTACGCGCCCGCCCCGCGCGCGTGCACCACGCGCTCCGGAATGCGCTCGTGGTCGAAGCGGGTGATCTTCTCACGGAAATGGAAGTCCTCCATCAGCGTGGGCCCGCGCTCACCGGCTTTCAGTGAGTTGTCGGTGTCCTCGACGGCAACACCCTGATCCGTGGTGAGCGGTCCGCCGGCCGGGTCCGCGGCCCGGAACCGGTCCCGCTGTTCCTGTTTCGGGTCAGCCATCAGTGTTTCTCGCTTCCTACTCGCCGTGTGCCGTCGGGCGTCGAAAGACGGGGTACCACCGCGCCCCGAAACCAAACCCCGCCACCGCCCACTCCACGCTGATGCCGCGCGGGACCGGCGCGGCGAGCGCCGTCCGGGGCGTCCCGCCGGCCTCCGCGGGCGGTTCCGCGCGGTGTGCCGGGACGCGTTCCCCATAACTCCTCGCGTATTCCCGCGCGACATTTCCCGCGTTCTCCCATGACACGTTCCCGGGTGCCCACGGCCTTCCCCACCGCCCCCATGGATTTCCGTCCGACCGGTGTTTCCGGGGACGGGCAGGAGCGCCTACCCCGCCGTTCGCGAACCATGCCGGTCGGCGGCAGGTGGCCGATTGGTTTCGGGATGCCGAGTCTGGAGGATCTCTTTACGCTTGGCACCGGAGTAGCTGGATAGGTGCTTCTCGGTGCTCGGGACGGCAAGCACTCGCGTGAGGACAGTGGCACCGGCGGCCCGTACATCGGACCCGGCCACGGAATTCACGTCGACGCATCGGCAATTCGCGCCCGTTGGGAGAGGGAACGCCCTATGAGCAGCACACATGCTTCGGAACGGACCCGCCGCGGAAATTTCTTCGACACGCCGGACACCACGGAGGCGTTCGTCCGCATGGCGACGCTTTCCGAGGGGCCGGAAAAGCAACGGCTGCGTGACGATCTGACACGCGCCTGGCTGCCCATGGCCAAGCGGCTCGCGCTGCGTTTCCGCGATCGCGGGGAGAACGTCGAGGACCTCAAGCAGGTGGCGGCGCTCGGCCTGGTGAAGGCCATCAACGGTTACGACCCGGACCGCGGTGGGGCTTTCGAGAGTTACGCGGTACCCACCATCGTCGGGGAGATAAAGCGGCATTTCCGCGACTGCACCTGGGGCGTGCACGTGCCGCGGCGCGTGCAGGAACTCCGCAACAAGGTCCGGGTGGCCGTGCGGGAGCTGTCGGTGACCGCCGACGGCCGGTCCCCCTCCGTCGCCATGATCTGCGCCCACACCCAGCTCTCCGAGGAGCACGTGCTGCTCGGCCTGGAGGCGCTGGACAGCTACAAGTCCCTGTCGCTGGACGCCGAACGCCCCGGCGCGGACGACGGGTTCACCCTCCAGGACACCCTGGGGTACGCCGAACCGGAATACGAGCTGGTCACCGACCGCGAGGCGGTCAAGTCGCACCTGCGCCGCCTCCCTTACCGCGAACGCCGCATCCTGTACCTGCGGTTCTTCTGCGACATGACGCAGAGCAGCATCGGCCGGGAACTCGGCCTGTCGCAGATGCACGTGTGCCGGCTGATCCGGCGCACCTGCGCCCAGGTCCGCGAGCAGGTGGACACGGCGGGCGCGGAACTGCCGACCCGGCCGGCCGTGGCGTGAGCGGTCGCCGGCCGGGCCCGGCGACGGCGTCCCGGGCAGCCCGCGACACGGCCCCGGCCCCGCACCCGCACCCGCACCCGCACCCGCACCCGCACCCGCACCCGCGGCACCCGTACCACCCCCGCACGACGCACACCCCGCATGACGCACCCCCGCACGACACACGCACGACGTCCGCATGACGCACGACGCACGCACGAGGCGCGCAGGACGCGCGACCCCCATGACGCGCGCGACCACGGCGCAGAAAGTTCTTCGATGGCCGAGACAAAACTGACATGTGTCCCCGGTGCCCCGTCCTGGGTCAACCTCATCACCGGCGATCTCGACGCCGCGACGCGGTTCTACGGCGAGTTGCTGGGCTGGCGGTTCGAGGAGGGACCGGACCGCTGGGGCCCCTTCACCCGCGCGCTGGCCGGGGAGGGTGACGGGGTGGCGGTCGCGGGTCTGAACGCGTCCGCCCGCAAGAACGAGCTGCCCGTGTCGTGGACCGTGTACTTCGGTACCGAGGACGCCGACGCCACCGCCAACGGGCTGCGCGAGCGCGGCGGCACGGTGGCGGTCGGCCCGCTCAACTTCGACGCGGGACGGATCGCGATGACCGCCGATCCGGCCGGCGCCCGGTTCGGCCTGTGGGAGTGCCACCACCCGTGCACGCAGGGCGAGCCGCACCCGGTCGTCGAGGGCGCGCCCACCTGGTTCGAGCTGAGCACCCGCGACGCCTTCGAGTCCGCGCGGTTCTACGGCGACCTCTTCGGGTGGGACGACCCGGAGTACGGCCGGTTCGAGATCCGCTGGGAGGACGACCGGGTCCTGCTGCGGCTGGGCGACCGGGACGTGGTGGGGCTGCACGGGGGCGCCGTCGAGGCGGCGGCCGACCCGCACATCCGGCCGCGCTGGAACGTGCACTTCCAGGTGGCGGACGTGGACGCCACCGCGGAGGCCGCGCAGCGGCTGGGCGGCGCGGTGGTCGGCGAACCCGTGTCCCAGCCGAACGGGCGGGTCGCCCGGCTCCGGGACACCGAGGGGGCGCTGTTCCACGTCATCGCCCCGGCGCCCTGAGCCCCGGCTGCGGCCCCGGCGCCCTGAGCCCCGGGGCCGGAGCCGG
>NZ_JBEXNM010000018.1:0-20177 GCF_040611095.1 Streptomyces sp. NPDC003077
CCCGCCGCCCGGCGCCGGGCGAGGGCGGGCGGCGGGGCCGCCGGCTCGGGTGCCCCGGAAGGGCGGGTCACCCGGGAACCGGGGGTCAGCTCAGCGGCGCGATGGCGGTCGGCGCGTGGCCCGGCTCGGTGGCCAGCTCCTCCCACTCCTTGATGTTGCCGATGTCATTGGTGGTGCTCATGGAGATGTTGGTGATGCGCTCCAGGATGGCCTCGACGACGACCGGCACCTGGTGCTCGGCGGCCAGCTTCTTGGCCTGCTCGAAGGCGGCGCCGAGCTCGTTCGGGTCGGTGACCCGGATGGCCTTGCAGCCCAGGCCCTCGGCGACCTTGACGTGGTCCACGCCGTAGACGCCGACCTCCGGCGAGTTGATGTTCTCGAACTCCAGGTTGACCTGGAAGTTGATGTCCAGGCCGATCTGCGCCTGACGGATCAGGCCCAGGTAGGAGTTGTTCACCAGCACGTGCACGTAGGGGATCTTGTGCTGGGCGCCGACCGCCAGTTCCTCGATCATGAACTGGAAGTCGTAGTCGCCCGAGAGCGCGACGACCGGCGTCTCCGGGTCGGCGGTGGCGACGCCCAGCGCGGCCGGGACGGTCCAGCCCAGCGGGCCCGCCTGGCCGCAGTTGATCCAGTGCCGCGGCTTGTAGACGTGCAGCATCTGGGCGCCGGCGATCTGCGAGAGGCCGATGGTGGAGACGTAGCGGGTCTCCGGCCCGAACGCCTTGTTCATCTCCTCGTACACCCGCTGCGGCTTCATCGGGATGTTGTCGAAGTGCGTACGGCGCTGGAGCGAGGCCTTGCGCTCCTGGGCGGAGGCGGCCCACGCGGAGCGGTCCGGCAGCTTGCCCGCGGCCTTGAGCTCCTTGGCGACCTCGACGAACAGCTCCAGCGCGGCCTTGGCGTCGGAGGCGATGCCGTAGTCCGGGGCGAAGATCTTGCCGATCTGGGTGGGCTCGACGTCGACGTGGACGAACTTGCGGCCCTTGGTGTAGACGTCCAGCTTGCCGGTGTGGCGGTTGGCCCAGCGGTTGCCGATGCCCAGGACGAAGTCCGACTCCAGGAACGTGGCGTTGCCGTAGCGGTGCGAGGTCTGGAGGCCGACCATGCCGGCGTTCAGCTCGTGGTCGTCGGGGAGGATGCCCCAGCCCATCAGGGTCGGGATGACGGGGACGCCGGTCAGCTCGGCGAACTCGACCAGCAGCTCGGAGGCGTCCGCGTTGATGATGCCGCCACCGGCGACGATCAGCGGGCGCTCCGACTCCTGGAGGAGCGCGATCGCCTTCTCCACCTGCGCGCGGGTCGCGGCCGGCTTGTAGACGGGCAGCGGCTCGTACGTCTCCGGGTCGAACTCGATCTCGGTGAGCTGCACGTCGATCGGCAGGTCGATGAGGACGGGGCCGGGGCGGCCGGAACGCATCAGGTGGAACGCCTGCTGGAAGACGCCCGGGACCTGCGCGGCCTCCAGGACGGTCACCGCCATCTTCGTCACCGGCTTGGCGATCGAGGCGATGTCGACGGCCTGGAAGTCCTCCTTGTGGATCACCGCGGTCGGCGCCTGGCCGGTGATGCACAGGATCGGAATGGAGTCACCGGTCGCGGAGTACAGACCGGTGATCATGTCGGTGCCGGCCGGGCCGGACGTGCCGATGCAGACACCGATGTTGCCGGGGTGGGTACGGGTGTACCCCTCGGCCATGTGCGAGGCGCCTTCGACGTGCCGGGCGAGCGTGTGCTTGATGCCGCCGCCGGCCTTGAGTGCCGCGTAGAACGGGTTGATCGCCGCCCCCGGCACACCGAACGCGTTGGTCACGCCTTCGCGCTTGAGGATCTCCACTGCCGCACGCGCGGCGGTCATTCGAGGCATCGAGTACTCCTGCGTCGACCTGTCGGGCCTCCGGCGGGCAGGGGCCGGAGACGGATGATGCAACGCGGTTAATTCCGCATCATGGAAAGTATGTTTTGCTTTATGGAAGGAAGGTAGGGCGCAGCGATCGACTCGTCAAGGGCGAGGTGGGGAGGCGAGATGCCCACGCGGGAAGCGAACGGCACAGGAGCGGACACGGGGGGCAGAGCCGGGCAAGCGCGGCGGGGCGGCGGGAGCGGGGAGTTATCCGGCCGGGGAAGGATTCGGCGGCGTTGTCGGTCACCCGACATTTCAGCGGCCATGCGCTGACGGAGCGTCACCGCCTGCTGCGTACGGGGCCAACCGCACGCGCGGGACTCACGGTGTAGGTCTGCTTGTCCCAGTACTGCACGGTGGGACCACCCCCGCACGCGCGGGGCTCACCTGCCGGCGTGCGGACGGGTCAGTCACAGGCCGGGACCACCGCCGCACGCGCGGGGTTCACGGAAGGCACCGATGGGGGCCGGGGGTCAGCGGGGGACCACCCCCGCACGCGCGGGGTTCACTGGCGAGCGGGGGGAGGGCGGCGCCGTAGATCGGAACCACCCCCGCACGCGCGGGGTTCACCCGCCGTGACGACCAAGAGCACGGGAAGCGTGGGGACCACCCCCGCACGCGCGGGGCTCACGTGACCGCCCGGACCGCCCGGGGGACGGGGACGGGCCCCCGCACGCGCGGGGCTCACGGTTGGCAGATACGCGAGAGCTGGGAGCTGCGGGGACCACCCCCGCACGCGCGGGGCTCACACGCTCTTGACGATCGCGGTCCCGGTGAGCACGGGACCACCCCCGCACGCGCGGGGCTCACAGCGCCCGGGCTGTGCCGTGGTCGGAGCGGTTGGGACCACCCCCGCACGCGCGGGGCTCACGGGGTCCTCGTCGGCGCAGGCCGGGCGGGGCCGGGACCACCCCCGCACGCGCGGGGCTCACTGCCCGGGATGCCCCCGGGCGATACTCCGGCCGGGACCACCCCCGCACGCGCGGGGCTCACCGGGCCTTGTCCGACAGCCGGGTCATGATCTCGGGACCACCCCCGCACGCGCGGGGCTCACCACGGCTCGTTCTGATCGTTGAGGAGGGCCGGGGGGCCACCCCCGCACGCGCGGGGCTCACCGTGCGGCTGAAATCGTCCAGGGTGCGGACGAGGGACCACCCCCGCACGCGCGGGGCTCACGAAGGTCTTTGCCCGCATGGAGCGTGAGGTCTGGGACCACCCCCGCACGCGCGGGGCTCACGATCAGCGCGCGGTCCGCGCACGGACCGAGGGGGGACCACCCCCGCACGCGCGGGGCTCACGGCGGAGACTTCACCCCTGCTCAGACCCGGTTGGGACCACCCCCGCACGCGCGGGGCTCACAGGCCGCGACCAGCGGGTTTACGGCCGCCGACCCCGTTTTTACTCACTTTCCAAGACTCACGCATAACGGCCATATCGCTGGCGCGCATTCCCGCCGGACGCACCCCCTCACCGAATCGGCACCCCCGCCACCGCCCGAGCAATCACCAGCCGCTGAATTTCACTCGTCCCCTCAAAGATGGTGTAAATGGCGGCATCCCGATGCATCCGCTCCACCGGATACTCCCGCGTGAAGCCATTCCCCCCGAGAATCTGCATCGCCTGGGCGGTGACCTTCTTCGCGGTCTCGCCGGCGAAGAGTTTGGACATGGAGCCCTCGGCCGAAGTGAAGGGCTTGCCCGCGGTGGCCATCCAGGAGGCGCGCCAGACCAGGAGGCGGGCGGCGTCTATCTGGGTGCGCATGTCGGCGAGTTGGAAGGCGATGCCCTGGTTGTCGATGATCGGGCGGCCGAACTGGACGCGGGTCTTGGCGTAGTCGAGGGCGATCTCGTACGCGGCGCGGGCGATGCCGACGGCCTGGGCGCCGACCGCCGGGCGGGAGGCCTCGAAGGTGGCCATCGCGGCGTTCTTCACCCGCTCGCGTCCACCGCCCCGGGCGCGTTCGCGGGCGCGGGCCAGGCGTTCGTCGAGCTTGTCCTTGCCGCCGAGGAGGCAGTGGCCGGGGACGCGGACGTCCTCCAGGACGACTTCGGCGGTGTGGGAGGCGCGGATGCCGTGCTTCTTGAACTTCTGGCCCTGGCTCAGCCCCGGGGTGTTCGGCGGGACGATGAACGAGGCGTGGCCCTTGGGGCCGAGTTCGGGATCGACGACCGCGACGACGACGTGGACGTTGGCGATGCCGCCGTTGGTCGCCCATGTCTTGGTGCCGTTGAGCACCCATTCGTCCTTGGCCTCGTCGTAGACGGCGCGGGTGCGCATCGCGGAGACGTCGGAGCCGGCGTCGGGTTCGGAGGAGCAGAAGGCGGCGAGCTTGACGTCGTCGGCGTCGCCGTACATCTGGGGCAGCCAGGTGCCGATCTGCTCCTCGGTGCCGTTGGCCAGGACGCCGACGGCGGCGAGGCCGGTGCCGACGATCGACAGGCCGATCCCGGCGTCGCCCCAGAAGAGTTCCTCCATGGCGAGCGGGATGCCGAGGCCGGTGGGGTCGAAGAACTGCCGGGCGTAGAAGTCGAGGGAGTACAGGCCGATCTTGGCGGCCTCCTGGATGACGGGCCAGGGGGTTTCCTCGCGCTCGTCCCACTCGGCGGCGGCGGGGCGCATGACGTCGGCGGCGAAGCCGTGGATCCAGTCACGGACGTCCCGCTGTTCGTCGTTCAGCTCCATGGTGAACTCGGCCATCGACCCCTCCAGCAGCGCGTTACTTGCGGTAACAAAAGTCTGTTACCCGCGAGTAGGGCATGTCAACGGTCGGGGCCGTCAAATCGGCCCGGGCGCCGGGTGTTACGTTGCGCGAACGGCGCAAAACGATCAGGGCGGGGAGAGGGACCATGGACAGCACGCGGCACAGCGACCGGCAGCAGGCGGCCACCGAGCGGCGGCGCCGGGAATTGCTGGAGGCCGCGGACCGGGTCGTCATGCGGGACGGCCCCGAGGCGTCGATGAACGCCATCGCCGCCGAGGCGGGCATCACCAAGCCCATCCTGTACCGGCACTTCGGGGACAAGGGCGGGTTGTACCGCGCGCTCGCCGTACGGCACACGGACGCCCTGCTGGACGGGCTGCGCGCGGCGCTGGACTCCCCCGTCCCCCGCCGCGATCGCGTCGAGGCCACGCTGGACACGTACCTGGCGGCCATAGAGGACAACCCGCAGGTCTACCGCTTCCTGATGCACCCCGCCGACGAGGGCCGCTCCCCCGACCAGGGGTTCGACGTCGGACGGCACTCCGCCCCGCTGCTGCGCAGGCTCGGCGAGGAACTGGCCAGGGTCATAGGGGAGCGCCTGGACCTGGGGCCCGGCGGTGAGGAACTGGCGCGGGTGTGGGGCCACGGCATCGTCGGGATGATGCACGCGGCCGGCGACTGGTGGCTGCGCGAGCGGCCGTGCTCGCGGGCCCAGTTGGTGCGCCACCTGGCCGATCTGCTGTGGGGGCGGCTGGCGGCGGCCGGGGACCGGCTGGACGGGCCGGGGTTCTGAGCCCGGGCCCGCCCCTCCCCTCGTTCCCGGACCCTCAGCCCGAGGCCACCGAGGCCACCGAGGCCACCGAGGCCACCGAGCCCCAGCCTCCTACGACGCCGCCCGGTCCCGCCCCGCCCACGGCGCCCGCCGGGCCGCCCGCAAGGCGCGGCGCCGCCGCAGGCCCGCGAGGTGGTCGGTGTAGAGGCCGCCGTCGAGGTGGTCGCACTCGTGCTGGAGGCAGCGGGCGAAGAAGCCGGTGCCGGTGACCTCGACCGGCGCGCCGTCGTATGTGACACCTGTCACCACGGCCCGGTCGTGGCGGGGCGTGCCCGCCTCGATGCCGGGGAGGGAGAGGCAGCCCTCGGGGCCGCGGACGAGTTCGCCGTCCGCCGTCACCAGGCGCGGGTTGACGATGTGGCCGAGGTGGCGGCGGTCCTCGTCGTCGGGGCAGTCGTAGACGAACACCCGCAGCGGCACGCCGATCTGGTTGGCGGCCAGGCCCACGCCGTTGGCCGCGTACATCGTCGCGAACATGTCCTCGATCAGTTCGCGGAGCCCGGCGTCGAAGGCGGTGACGTCCCGGCACGGCTCGCGCAGGACGGGGTCGCCGAGGAGGCGCATCGGGCGCGGGCGGCCCGAGCTGCCGGGTATGGATCGGTGTCGCATGACCCCAGCGTACGGGCCGTGCGGCCGGGCTCAGGGCGGCTTCGCAGGTGGCGGGGTTCGGGCAAGCCGCCGGATCTCGATAGGCTGATCCCCGACCGTGCCTCGGCCGGTGATCGGCTGCCGGGGAGGCGCTCCCCCGGCGGTCCACAGGGCGGGAGGGCGCCGGATGCAAGGAGGATCAAGGACGATGGCAGGCAACACGGGGCCGCTGTCGCCGCGGGCCAAGCTGGCCGTGACGGCGGGCAAGGCCGCGGCGGCGGTCTCGCGGGCGGCGGGCCGGGGCAGCGGATCGGTGATCGGTGGCCGGGTGGCACTCAAGCTCGACCCCGACCTGCTGGGCCGCTTGGCCGGGCACCTGGACGTGGTCCTGGTGTCGGCCACCAACGGCAAGACGACGACCACGCGGCTGATCGCGGAGGCGCTGCGCGCCGCCGGACCCGTGGTGTCCAACGCGCTGGGCGCCAACATGCCCGCGGGCATCACCTCCGCCCTGGCGGGTGGCTCGGACGCGCGGTACGGCGTCATCGAGGTGGACGAGAAGTACCTGGCGGGCGTGGCGCGGGACGTCACCCCGAAGGCCATAGCGCTGCTGAACCTCTCCCGTGACCAGCTCGACCGGGCCGCGGAGACGCGGATGCTGGCCGAGCGCTGGCGCGAGGGGCTGGCCGGTTCGAAGGCGCTGATCGTCGCCAACTGCGACGACCCGCTGATCGTGTGGGCGGCCTCGTCCTCCACCAACGTGGTGTGGGTCGCGGCGGGCCAGGAGTGGAAGGACGACGCCTGGTCCTGCCCCTCGTGCGGTGGCGTGATGCAGCGGCCGGGCGACGACTGGTTCTGCGGCGAGTGCGGCTTCCGCCGTCCCACCCCGAGCTGGGCGCTGTCCGGCGACCACGTGCTGGACCCGCACGGTTCGGCCTGGCCGATCCGGCTCCAGCTCCCGGGCCGGGCGAACAAGGCCAACGCCACCACCTCGGCGGCGGTGGCCGCCGCGTTCGGCGTGCCGCCGCAGGTGGCGCTGGAGCGGATGTTCTCGGTGCAGGCGGTGGCCGGCCGGTACGACGTGGTCTCGTTCATGCAGCGCGAGCTGCGGCTGCTGCTGGCGAAGAACCCGGCCGGCTGGCTGGAGACCTTCTCCCTGATCGACGGGCCGCCGACGCCGGTGATCCTCTCGGTCAACGCGCGCGGCGCGGACGGCACCGACACCTCCTGGCTGTGGGACGTGGACTACCCCCGGCTGGCCGGGCACCCGATCTTCGTGATCGGTGACCGCAAGCTGGACCTCGCGGTGCGGCTGGAGGTCGCCGGGCTGGACTTCCGCGTCTGCGAGACCGTGGACGAGGCGGTCCAGATGGCCCCGCCGGGCCGTATCGAGGTGATCGCCAACTACACGGCGTTCCAGGACCTGCGCCGCCGGGTGGGGAACTGATCCGATGCACGGACAAGGACGACGAAGCATGAATGACAACAGCCTGCGGCTGGTGTGGCTCTACCCCGACCTGCTGAGCACGTACGGGGACCAGGGCAACGTCCTGGTGGTGGAGCGCCGGGCCCGGCAGCGCGGCCTGGACGTGCAGCGCCTGGACGTCCGCTCCGACCAGCAGATCCCCACCTCCGGCGACATCTACCTGGTCGGCGGCGGCGAGGACCGGCCGCAGCGGCTGGCGGCCGAGCGGCTGCGCCGCGACGGCGGGCTGAACCGCGCGGTCGCCAACGGCGCGATCGTCTTCTCGGTGTGCGCGGGCTACCAGATCCTGGGCCACGAGTTCATCAACGACCTCGGGCAGCGCGAGCAGGGCCTGGGGCTGCTGGACGTGGTGAGCACCCGCGGCGAGGGTGAGCGGTGCGTGGGCGACGTCCTGGCGGACATCGACCCGCAGCTGAACCTGCCGCCGCTGACCGGTTTCGAGAACCACCAGGGCGTCACGCACCTGGGCCCGAACGCCCGCCCGTTCGCCAAGGTCCGGTTCGGCAACGGCAACGGCGTCGGCGACGGGTTCGAGGGCGCGTGGAACGACACCGTGTTCGGCACGTACATGCACGGTCCCGTCATGGCGCGCAACCCGCACATCGCCGACCTGCTGATCAAGCTGGCGCTGGACGTGAACGCGCTGCCGCCGGCCGACGACCGGTGGTACGAGGCGCTGCGCCAGGAGCGCATCGCGGCGGCCACCCAGGCGGGCTGAGGCCCCCTTCCGGGGCCCCGAGAGCCACCGGAAGACCCTGGAGGACGCCATCCTCCCCGTGTGCCCGCGGTCCGTACCGCGGGCACACGTGTATCTCGTGCCCCGGCACTTGTAGGGTGAGCGCGATCCAACCGGACGACGGGGTCCGGGAATCCGGTTGAGTTGCAAGGGTTTATCAGCGATGCGTATTGGTGTACTCACCTCCGGCGGCGACTGCCCCGGCCTGAACGCCGTCATCCGCTCCGTCGTCCACCGGGCGGTCGCCGACCACGGTGACGAGGTCATCGGTTTCCGGGACGGCTGGAAGGGCCTTCTGGAGGGCGACTACCGCAAGCTGGACCTCGACGCGGTGGGCGGCATCCTGGCGCGCGGCGGCACGATCCTGGGCTCGTCCCGGGTGCAGCCCGCCCATCTGCGGGACGGCGTGGAGCGGGCCCGCGGGCACGTCACGGAACTGGGCCTGGACGCGATCATCCCGATCGGCGGCGAGGGCACGCTCAAGGCCGCCCGGCTGCTGTCGGACGCCGGGCTGCCCATCGTCGGCGTGCCGAAGACCATCGACAACGACATCGCGGTCACGGACGTGACGTTCGGCTTCGACACCGCCGTGGGCGTGGCGACCGACGCGCTGGACCGCCTCAAGACCACCGCCGAGTCGCACCAGCGGGTGCTGATCGTCGAGGTCATGGGCCGGCACACGGGCTGGATCGCGCTGCACTCCGGCATGGCGGCCGGCGCGCACGCGATCGTGGTGCCCGAGCGGCCCTTCGACATCGACGAGCTGACCGAGCGGGTCGGCGAGCGGTTCTCGGCGGGCAAGAAGTTCGCGATCGTGGTGGTCGCGGAGGGCGCCAAGCCGCGCGAGGGCTCGATGGCCTTCGACGAGGGCGGCACGGACGTCTACGGGCACGAGCGGTTCGCCGGGGTCGCCCGCCAGCTCGCCCTGGAGCTGGAGCGGCGGCTCGGCAAGGAGGCGCGCCCGGTGATCCTGGGCCACGTCCAGCGCGGCGGCACGCCGACCGCCTACGACCGGGTGCTGGCCACCCGCTTCGGCTGGCACGCGGTGGAGGCGGCGCACCGCGGCGACTTCGGGATGATGACGGCGCTGCGCGGCACCGAGATCACGCTGGTGCCGCTGGCCGAGGCCGTGGCGACGCTGAAGACGGTCCCGGAGGACCGGTACGCCGAGGCGGAGTGCGTGCTGTAGGGACGGCGCGTCGCGGGGCCGGGTTCCCCCGGCCCCGGGGTGATGCGCGGCCCGTCCGTTCGGGTGGCGCGCGCTCCGTCCCGTGACCTGTTCCTACGGTTCCCCGCGCTCCTCCCGTAGCCCGTCCGCATGGGTGGCGGACGGCACGCCCGTCCGAGAACCGCCCCCGGCGCTCACCCGCGCCGGGGGCGGTTCTAGTCTGGTCGCGGAGTATCGGTACGAATCAGGAGCGAGCGGATGGATCACGGCGGACACGGCATGAACATGGAT
This sequence comes from Streptomyces sp. NPDC003077, assembly GCF_040611095.1. NCBI lineage: Bacteria > Bacillati > Actinomycetota > Actinomycetes > Kitasatosporales > Streptomycetaceae > Streptomyces > Streptomyces sp. NPDC003077. The sequence continues at coordinate 9,706 of NZ_JBEXNM010000018.1, forward strand.
CTGCCGCCGTTCACGCTGGGACGGGGGCTGGAGTTCGGCGGGGATCCGTTCTTCCTCGTCGGCTGCCTGGTGGCACTGCTCCTGTACGGGTGGGCGGTGGTGCGGCTGCGGCGGCGCGGCGACGAGTGGCCGGTCGGCCGGACGGTCGCCTGGGTCGTGGGCGTCCTGACCATCGCCCTGGTGATGTGCACCAAGCTGAACGACTACGGCATGGTGCTCTTCAGCGTGCACATGGTGCAGCACATGGTGATCAGCATGCTGTCGCCGATCCTGCTGCTGCTCGGCGCGCCGGTGACGCTGACGCTGCGCGCGCTCCCCGCCGCCGGCCGGGGCCGCAAGGGGCCGCGCGAACTGCTGGTGGCGCTGCTGCACAGCCGCTACATGCGGGTGATCACGCACCCGGCGTTCACGATCCCGATGTTCATCGCGAGCCTGTACGCGCTGTACTTCACGCCCCTGTTCGACTTCCTGATGGAGTCCCGGACCGGGCACATCGCGATGATGGTGCACTTCCTCGCGGTGGGGCTGGTGTTCTTCTGGCCCATCATGGGCGTGGACCCGGGGCCGCACCGGCCGGGGTACGTGATGCGGATGCTGGAGCTGTTCGCGGGGATGCCCTTCCACGCGTTCTTCGGCATCGCGCTGATGATGGCCTCCGAGCCGATGATCGGCACCTACATGCACCCGCCCGCCTCGCTGGGCGTCGAGGCGCTGGGCGACCAGGCCGCGGCAGGCGGCATCGCCTGGGCGTTCAGTGAGATCCCGTCGGTGGTGGTGCTGATCGCCCTGGTCTTCCAGTGGTACAAGTCCGAGGAGCGGCAGTCCCAGCGCAAGGACCGGGCCGCGGACCGCGACGGGGACAAGGAATTGGCCGCCTACAACGCGTATCTGGCCTCCCTCAACGCCAGGGGGCAGTGAGCGCGGGGCGGCGACGGACGACCGCTGGCGGTACGGGCCGCGGCCGGGGACCATGTTCCCAGGCCGCGGCCCTCGGCGTTGGGGCCCTGGGGCGTGGCGTGGCTGCCACACGTGCTCCTACAGCTTTTTGAACGACCCGTTTTCACGACTCTCTCGTTTGTCCCGAACTCTTTTTGTCCGAACTCTTTTGTCGAATCTCTTTTGGTCGATCTCTTTTGTCGAAGAGGTGGCGGGGATGCCCGGATCCACGAAGACGATGGCGGCGTGCACGGTGGGCGGACTGGTCGTGGTCACCGCGTACACCGTGGCGTTGGGCAGCAGCGGCTGGCTCTGGTTCACCTGGGTCATTCTGGTGCTGGTGACGGCGGCGATGCTGGCGACGCGGGGGGCGTGAGGCGGGGGGCGGGGCACGCCCGCGCGGGCATCACCGCGGCCCGGCCCGCGCCGGGCGGGGCGTGGTCGTGGCGGCGGACGGGTGCCCCCGCGCGCACAGCGCGTGCGCGTCGCGCAGGACGTCCTGGTAGAAGCCGGGGAGGACGGTGACCGCTCCGGGAGCGGGCGCGGCGCGTACGGAGGCGTACCAGGAGCGGGCGCGGAGCGCGGCGAGACGGGCGGGCCAGGGGGTGCGGGCGGTGCGGGACGGGCGGTCCTGATGGCCGTCCGGGGCCTGGGATTGATCGTTCGTGTCCCGGGCCCGATCGTCCGAGTTCTGGGTTCGATCACCCACGTCCCGGGCCTGCCCCTCGTCCGCCCCGCCCTCCGACCACTTCGTCAGCCGTACGAGCAGAGCGTGCCGAGCCACCTCGTCACGGCCCGAGACGGCGGTGTCGTGGGCCGCGCGGGCGAGGCGGCGGGCCGGGAGCGTCCGGCCCGCCGCGTGCAGGTGGTCGGCCACCAGCGTGGCGAGGTCCGTACGGGCGGGGACGGGCACGCTGTCGAGAACGGGCTGGGCCGCCGCCTCGGCGACCTCTTCGAGCAGGTCCGTGGCGCCGTCCCGGGCCGCGGACAGGGCCTCGTACGTGACGAAGACCAGTGCGCGCCAGGCGCTCGCGCCGTCGCCGATCCCGGTGGCGCGGGCGCCCGCGTCGCGCGCGAGGGCGAGCGCGCGCTCGTGGTGGCCCAGGTGGATCCAGGCGAGCAGCCGGGCCTCGGCGAGCGCGTCCGGGTCCGCGACGGGCAGGCCGGTGTTCTCGGCCCGGTGCGCGAACTCCAGCACGCCCGGGAAGTCGGAGGCCCGCAGCAGGGCCTTGACCGAATCGACGACGTATGTGCGGGCCAGGACGTCCGCGCACGCGGGGTCGCGCGCGAGGACGCGGTCCCAGGTGCCGGCGGTCAGCCGCCGGCCGCGCAGGGTGAACGGCAGGCGGCGGGCCGCGGCGAGGTGGAGCGCGAAGTGCTCCAGGGCTGCGTCCGTCCGCCCGCTCCCCGCCAGCAGGCGGCCCTCGTTGAGGTACGGCTGAAGGGCGTGCAGCAGGTCGCCCTCGTGTCCCGGACGGGCGGCGAGGCGGCAGGCCCACTCCTGGTGCAGGGCACACAGGCGCGCCGCGTCGTGGTGCGCTCCGATGTGCAGCGCCATGAGGGCGGCGCGGTTGAGGAAATGGGCGGCCTCCGCGTGCCGGTCGTCCTCGGGCATCCCGGGGTCCGCGAAGGCGGTGTGCAGGCGCGCGCGGAGCTGCCGCGCCTGGTCGGCGAGCGGGGTGCGGGGCAGCCGGTCCAGTGGGGTGAGCAGGGTGCGCGGTAGCGGGGCGCCGGGCGACGGCGGGCCGGACGGCCGGGTATCGGTCCGCGCGGTGCCGGGTGGCGGCGGGGCCGATGCGGGCGCGCCGGGCACCCGCGGCACGGCGCCGCGGGTGCCCGGGACGGAAGCGGGAGGCACGGCAAGGCCCGTCAGGTCGTCGCCACGATGGGGAGGTAGCGGACGTCCTCCCGGTCCTTGTCCGGTTTCACCCCCGTGTTCATCGAGCTGTACGGGCACCCCAGGTCGGCCGGGTCCAGCGTGGACAGGCCCACCAGCCACGGCCGGAACCGGTCGTGGTCGATGACGAGGCTGCCGTCTTCGGAGATCTTTCCGACGGTGTTCCGCTCGTCGTACAGCGCGACGGTGCATTTCCCGAGCGAACCGTCGTGGCGGACGATGAGCGAGTTGGCACGGGAGGCGTAGCAGATGTAGACGCCGTTCCGTGCTTCCGAATAGACGCGGTCGGTCATCCGCAGCTTGCTGTTCAAGGCGGCCTGGATGTCGTGGTTGGCGTCCTCGGAGAAGAGCCGGATGGCGTCGTCCCCTTCTCCGCCGAGCCGTTCGATGTCCTTGAAGTAGACGGAGAAGCGGGTGTCGTCGCCGAAGGCGTCGTTGATCTGGTCGATCAGCGGGTCGAGTCGGAGGTAGGTCTCCGGGCTGTAATGAATCCGCAGGATGACCGAGCACTCCAGGTCCGAATCCGCGATCGCTTGCAGATTGGTCCAGATACGGCGGAAGGAACCCTGGCCGTTGATCCGCAACCGGCTCTGGTCGTGGACGTCCTCGGGGCCGTCCAGGGAAATGTGGAACGACCGCACGCCGACGGCCACGAGTTCGCGCGCGACCGGTTCGGTGAGGAGATAGGCGTTGGTGGTCATCGAGCCGGCGTAGACCAGTCCCGGATTCCGCCGGGCGAGTTCCTGCGCGTACGCCGACACGTCCAGGACCACCGGCTTGGCGAGCAGCGGTTCACCGCCGAACCAGCCCAGTTCGAGGAAGCGGAGCGCGCCCGCCCGGCGGGCCATCAGGGCCTTGACGCCCCGTATGACGGTGGGCCGCATCCGGGCCACCGGGAATTGTTCGTAACAGTAGGTGCAGCGGAAGTTGCACTGTTCCGTGGGCAGGAGGATGAGATGCATTTCCTGGGGGTCGACGATCCGCAGGGCATCCTGGATTTCCACCGGTCCGGGCATGGCGTCCTTCTTTTCTCGGCATGGCGGCGCACCGGCGGACAGCCTCCGACGCCGCGGCGGGCGAAACGCGACAAGACAAGCGGCGAGCAGCCCGGCGCCCCTTCGGGCCGCACCGGAACCACTCGCCGCCCAATCTGGATCAACAGTTGTTTCCGCAGCTGCTCAGGTTGACGCCCGGGGCCTCCACCGGGCTCTTTCCGCGGAGCTGCTTCAGCAATTCGGCGAGCCGGGCGTTCCCTATGACGACCTGGCCTTTGTCGTCGAGCTGGATTTCCGAGGGGTCGACGCTGAACGCGCCCTCGGCCTTGCCGGATTCACTACTCACGCCGTCTCCTTGGAGCGGTAAAGGGGTTGCGGGTACGTTCCTTGAGAGTTCCAGAAATTTCTCGGGCCGGTCAAGGCGGGGAGCGTCGGGCCCGCGATATACGTCATTGTGCGGCCGTCCCCGTCCCACCGATGGGCGACGGACTACACCGGCGGCGTTTTCGTATCGGCGGAATGTGTTGTTCTCCTTCCCGGCGAGACCTCCGACCACCGAACAAGAATGCGATTGACGGGACTCCACTTTTCCCTTTCTCCGGGAAAAGGCCGACTTCGCGGGAGACAACGGGCCGGGAGGCGGCCGGGAAGGGAAGGAAGAAAGGGAGCGGCAAATCAATTCTCCGGCGCGGACCACCGGATTCCAGCGGACACCGCCGGACCGCACCGGCCACCGCCGGACACCGGCCGGAGCCGGACGCCGCCGGACACCAGCCGGAGCCGCGCCCCCGCGGCGGCCCGAACCCCGCTCGCCCCGGCACCGCCCCGGGGCCTGCGGCCGATCCCGTCACCGGCTCACCGGCCCCGACCGACCTTGACCGGACGCGACCGGACGCGCCCGGTCCCGTCCGCCCCGGTCCGGCCCACCGCCCCGCTCCCCGCCCGGGCTCGTCATCAGGGCCGACCGGCCCTTCCGCCGGGCCGACGGCGGTATCGAGGATGAGGTATGCACCAAAACGACAGCCTCCGCACGCTCGACCGGGCCGCGTGCCTGCGTCTGCTCGCCCTGGTCCCCCTCGGGCGCGTCGTCTACACCGAGAACGCGCTGCCCGCCGTTCTCCCCGTGAACTTCTCGCTGGGCGAGGACGAAGCGGTCCTGTTGCGTACCTCTGCCACGTCACAGATGGCCGGCGCGGTGGACGGCAGCGTGGTCGCCTTCGAGGTGGACCACTTCGACGAGGCGGCCCGGACGGGCTGGAGCGTCGTCGTCACCGGCCGGGCCACCGTCGTGACCGCCCCACAGGAGATCGCCCGGCTCGACGTGACCGTTCCGGACTCGTGGGTGCCGATGGACGACGCGGTGTTCGTCCGGATCGAGCCGGAGCTGGTCACCGGCCGGGTGCTGGGGCCGACGGCCCGTTCGTCCTTCCGGGAGAAGGCCGCCGCACGGCGGAGCTGACCGATCGGGCGCGATGCGGCGGGGCTGACCTGACCGGCACGACGCGGCCGAGCCGACCGGTCGGCGGGGATGCGGCCGGATGCGGCCGGGACGCGTACCACCCGCCGCGCCCGTGTCCCGGTGTCCCCCGTGTCCCGGTGCCCCCTAGGACAGCTCCCCGGAAACCCCGGCCCCGTCAGCCCACCTACACCCCCACCCCCGTCGATCAGCCCCTGTTCAGCGGCGCGCGCCAGACCAGGGCCGTGCCGCCATCGGCCGGGGTGGACAGATCCAGGGTGCCGCCGAGGCTCTCGGCGCGTTCGGCGAGGTTGCGCAGGCCGCTGCGGCGGCCTTCGGGCGGGATGCCCACGCCGTCGTCGGTCACCGTCAAGGTGACCTGCTCCTCCGTCGTCGCCAGGACGACGTCGACCCGGGAGGCGTGGGCGTGCCGGGCGGCGTTGCTCAGCGCCTCGCCCAGCACCGCCACCACATGGTCGGCGATCTCCTTGGGGACCTGGGTGTCGAGCAGCCCTTCCATCCGCAGGCTGGGCGCGAAGCCCAGCGGGCCGCTGACCGCGCCGACCGCCTGGACGGCGCGCGAGCGCAGGCTCTGCCCGGCGCCGGTCTCCGGGGTCCGCAGGCCGAAGATCGTCGATCGGATGATCTTGATGGTGTCGTCCAGGTCCCCCACCGCGCGCGCCACGCGTTCCGAGGCGGCCGGGTTGTCGATCAGGCGTCCGGCGCTCTGCAGCGTCATGCCCGTGGCGAACAGCCGCTGGATGGCCAGGTCGTGCAGGTCGCGGGCGATCCGGTCGCGGTCCTCCAGCAGCGCGATCTGTTCCGCGTCGCGCTGCCGGTCGGCCATCTCCATGGCCACCGCCGCCTGACCGGCGAACCCCCGCAGCGGCTCGATCTCCTGCTCGGTGAACTCCGGTTGGGCCTCGGCGCGGCTGAGGAACAGCACGCCCCGCACCCCGGCGGCCGTGCCGATGGGCACCGCCAGCGCCGGGCCCAGCCCCTCGAACCGGGGCGGGTGCGGCCACACCCGCGGGTCCTGGCACACGTCCGGCGCGGTGGCCGGTTCGCCGGTGCTGAAGGCCTCGCCGCTGAGACTGCCCTCGATCGGCATCACCAGCCCGCGGTGCTTGTGGGCCTCGTACCCGATCGCCAGCTCGACCGCCAGGTTGTCCGTGCCCTCCACCGGCAGCGCGATGACCGCCAGTTCGGCCGCGGTGATCTCGCGCGCCCGCTCGGCGATCATGTCGAGCACCCCGGCCCGCGGGCTGCCCGTCAACAGGCCGTAGGTGACCTCGGCGCTCGCCCGCAGCCAGCGTTCGCGGCGCTTGGACTCCTCGTACAGCCGGGCGTTGTCGATCGCCACACCGGCCGCCACCGCCAGCGTGGCGAGCACCTCCTCGTCCTCCTCGTCGAAGAACGCCCCGCCCCGCTTCTCGGTGAGGTAGAGGTTGCCGAACACCTGCCCGCGCACCCGGATCGGCGCGCCCAGGAAGGTGTTCATCGGCGGGTGGTTGGCCGGGAAACCGTACGAGGAGGCGTGGTCGGAGAGCTTCTCCAGCCGCAGCGGCTCCGGGTGCCGGATCAGCAGGCCCAGGATGCCGTGGCCCGACGGGTACGGCCCGATGGCGGCGATCTCCTCCTCGGTCAGGCCCACGGTGAGGAACTGCACGAGCCGTTCCCCGTCCCGGCCGATCACGCCCAGCGCCGCGTACTGCGCGTCCACGAGCAGCGCCGCCGCCTCGACGATGCGCTGCAGGACCTGCTTGAGGTCCAGCTCCCGGCCGACCGAGAGCACCGCCTCCAGCAGGCTGTGCACCCGGTCCCGCGTACCGCGGGCCGCGTCGATGCGGACCTGCAACTCGTCCAGCAGCTCGTCCAACCTCAGCTGCGGCAACCGCAGCCGGCCGCTTTCCTCGACGCCGCCCACAATCCACTCTCCTCACAACCCCGCCGACGGAAGCAACCACCCTCTTGGCGAGCACCGCTAACGGGGGCGGGGCCCCGGCAGCCCGACGTCACAAGGTTGCCACAGACCTGATGCGCTCCCGTCAGGGGCCTCCACCTCGGCGGCAGCGGTCCCGGGGCGGCGGAAAGCGCGGAGGGCAAGGGGCGGGAGGGGAGGGGGAGTTGCGGACGCGCGCCAGCGCCCGGGGCGGCGGGGCGGTACGGAAACCCACCGCGGCACCACACCGGGAAGGGCACCCCGCTTTTCCTGGCGCACCGTCAGTTCCCGTACGTCTCGGAGCCGTCGGGGGCGCTCCGCCCTCCCCTACCCCGCCGATTTGAGCACCCGGCGGGCCGCCTCCTGCCCGTCGGCGACGCAGGCCGCGACGCCCACGCCCTCGTACGCGGCGCCGCACAGCTCCAGGCCGTGCAGGTCGGCCACCGCGGCGCGGATCCGCCGGACGCGGTCCGTGTGGCCGACGGTGTACTGCGGCAGGGCCCGGGCCCAGCGGGAGACGTGGAAGTCGACCGGGCGGCCCAGCGGTCCGACCATCTCGCCCAGTTCGGCCAGGCACACGGCCGCCAGCTCGCCGTCCTCCCTGCCGAGCACCCGCTCCTCCCCGAAACGGCCGAGGGAGGCCCGGACGAGGAAGGTGCCGGGCGATCCGGCCGCCTGCCGGCTCCACTTGTTGGACAGGAAGGTGACCGCCTTGACGGCCCTGCCCTCCACGGGAGGCACCACGAACCCGTTGCCCCGGGGGAACGCCGCCATCCCCGCACGGTCGAAGGCCAGCGTCACCACGGCCGTGCTCGCGTAGGCGATGGCGCCCAGCTCGCGCCCGGCGGCCGGCGCGTGGTCGCGCAGCAGGCCGGCCGCGGCGTACGCGGGGACGGCCAGCACCACGGCGTCCGCCTCCAGCGTGCGCGGCCCCGGGCCGGACATCGTCACCCGCCACCCCCTGGGGACGCGCTGGAGTTCCCGCACCCGGGCGTTGGTGAGGACACGGGCGCCCGAGGCGGCGGCCACCGCGACCGGGAGGCGGCCGAGACCACCGCGCAGGCCGCACATGGGGACCCGCGGCATCCCGTTGAAGACCGGCGTCGTCGTCTCCTCCTCCCGCAGGGCCGCGAACAGGGACCCTCCGCTCTCGGCGATCCGCGCCAGCCGCGGGACGGCGGCGCGCAGCGAGAGCCGGTCGGCCCGTCCCGCGTACACCCCGCCGAGCAGCGGTTCCACGAGCCGGTCGACGGCCTCCTGCCCGAGCCGGTCGGCGAGGTAGCGGCCGACCGCGACGTCCCCGTCGACCGGCGGCGCGGGCACCGTCTCCTCCCGGGCGAGCCGCTCCAGCCCCTCGGACGAGAGCAGGCCCGTCCCCTCCAGGGCCGCGGGGCGGGCGGGGACGCCCATGATGTGGCCCGGCGGCAGCTTGCGCAGGGCGCCCCGCGACCACACGGAGGTGGGCGCGGGCACCGGCGACATCAGGTCGTCGCCGAGCCCGACCGCCTTCGCGAGCTCCACGGCGTCCGGGTGCAGCGCCGACATGGCCTCGGCGCCCTCGTCCACGTCGATCCCGGCGACGCTGCCGGTGCGCAGCACGCCACCGAGCCGCGGTCTGGCCTCGACGACGGTCACCTCGGCCTCGGACCGCAGCTGCCACGCGGCGGCCAGCCCGCTGATGCCACCGCCGATGACGATCACTGAGTACACGCACGACCTCCTGGTTTCCCTGGTGTCACGTCCCACCCGGGACGGCCGGTACAGCCGTGAGCGCCCGCCCGCGGGCCCGGGACGGCGCGCCGCGCGGCCGTCCGCACAGGGCGGCTCCTTTGCCCGGGGCCGGTGCCGCCGGACCCTTCGGGTCGCCGCCTTTGGCACCGGATCAGCCGCGAGCCGTTCTTCCCCCTACCGCTCCGCGCGCGAGGCCGCCCGCCTCGGGAGGGCGCCGCGGCCCGACATCACGGACGCTTTTGCGCTCCCACTTCCGCTGCCACTGCACCACTGCCAACTGCCACTGCTCACTGAGAGAACGGACGGTTCCGGCCTGACACCCCGTCGACGCTACGTGCGCCGGGGGCGCGGCGATGGGGCCCTAGCGACCACTGCCGTGGGCCGATGGTCCCGGTGTTCTCGACGGGGGCGCCCCGGTCCGGGCCCACCCGCGTCTCGAAGCGCTGTGCCGCGGACCTGACGAGACCTCCGCGCCATCCGGCCACGCCCCGTACCCCACCGGCATCAGTTCGGTCCCGGTGGTTACACGGGTGTGCGGGGCACACCTACACTGCTGTCCCCTACACCTCTTCTGACCTGGGGAAACGCCGTCCGGCAGGGCTGCTGCGGACGGAGTGAGGAGAACCGCGTGTTCTACCAGGTGCTCAAATACATCGTTCTGGGGCCGCTGCTGCGGCTGCTCTTCCGGCCCCGGGTGGAGGGACTGGAGCACGTTCCGCGGGACGGGCCGCTGATCATCGCGGGTAACCACCTGTCGGTTTCGGACCACTTCGTGATGCCGGTGATCCTGCCGCGCCGGATCACGTTCCTCGCCAAGTCCGAGTACTTCACGGGGTCGGGGTTGCGCGGGCGGCTGACCGCGGCGTTCTTCCGGGGCGTGGGGCAGATCCCGGTGGACCGGTCGGGTGGCCGGGCGGCGCAGGCGGCGTTCACCTCGGGGCTCGCGGTGCTGCGCCGGGGGCGGGTGCTGGGGATCTATCCGGAGGGCACCCGTTCGCACGACGGCCGCCTCTACAAGGGGCACACCGGTGTGGCGGCGCTGGCCATCAAGGCGCAGGCGCCGGTGGTGCCGTGCGCGATGATCGGCACGTTCGAGGCCCAGCCGACCGGGCGCCGGCTGCCGCGTCCCCTGCCGATCACCATCCGCTTCGGAGAGCCGATGGAGTTCTCGCGGTACGCGGGGCTGGAGGGCGAGCAGACGGCGCTGCGGGCCGTCACCGACGAGGTCATGTACGCGATCCTGAAGCTCTCCGAGCAGGAGTACGTGGACATGTACGCGCGGGACGCGAAGGCCCGGCAGCAGGGGCGCGGGCTCGGCCGGTTCCGCCGCTGAGGCGGGAAGTCGAGGGGGAAGGCCGGGGCGGGAAGCCGAGGCGGGAAGCCGAGGCGGTGAGCTGAAGCAAGAAGCCAAGGCCGCGGAAACCGGCCGGCTCCCCGAGGCGGGAACCGGCCGGGCGCGGGCCGAGACGCACAAAAGGGCGGCCGGGGAATTCCCCGGCCGCCCTTCGGCTCCCT